>SLPH01000015.1 GCA_007132095.1 Syntrophomonadaceae bacterium
CCCGGCAGCGAACGTATCTCGACGACCCTGTCGCAGGTAATAACCAGGGTAATTGATGCGGGACAGGATCTTGCCGCGGCAATTGACGCGCCCAGGCTTCACGCCGGCAGTACAGGCAAGATTTTAATTGAACGGAGAGCGTATGCTGAGAAAACAGTGGAAATACTTGGAAAAGCCGGCTTTGAAGTGAGCAAAAAAGGGGCCTACAGCTTCTACCTGGGCTGTGTTCAGGCTGTAGAGGCTCCGGTATCTCCAGGTCAACAGTTCTATGGGGTTGCCGACCCACGCAGGGACGGCGATGCAATGGGCCCACGGACCATTACTGAGGGCCTGAAGCCTCCTTTAAGGGAAGGGTAGCTGAAAAACTTAATTGCCTGCGACGGCCTCAATTTCGAAAAGCAAACGGTCAATTTCTGCTTCAGTATTGTAGGGAGACAGGCCAATTCTGATCAACCCGCCTTTATCGGCCAGCCCCAGCCGCTCAACTAAACGCAGGGCGTAAAAGTGGCCGTTCCAGGCAAAAATACCTTTTTCGCCAAGTATTTCGGTAACCCTGTCGGGAGAAATTCCTTCCACGGTAAATGAGACGGTAGATGTGCGCGGCTGTCCGGCCGGGGGAGCATATACCCTGACCCCTTTTATGGCTGCAAGATGTTTAAGCAGTTTATCGGCGAGCGGCTGTTCGTATTTCTCCAGCACTTGCATGCCGGCCAGTATTTTCTCCCGCCTGTCGGGGCAGTTATGCCCGCCGGGATTGCTGACGCAGCTTATGGCCCCGAAGCGGTCTCCGATATCGGCGATGAATTCAACCGCCTCCGCAGCTCCGGCGATGCCTTCGTGGTTAAGCGTGCCGGTCTCTATCCGGTGCGGTATCCCATCCAACTGAACCTGCAACCTGTAAGAGGGCAGGGCGGAGAATGGCTCACGTTTTCCATAGAGCACCCCGATATGGGGGCCGAAGAACTTGTAAGCGGAACAGATCAGGTAATCTACGCCAATAGCTTTAACGTCGATCGGACCATGGAGGGCGTAGTGAACGGCATCAACGACACTAATTGCCCCAGCTTCTTTCGTTAAACGGGCCATCTCGCCAACATCGCTTATCGTTCCAACGGCGTTGGAAGCGTAGTTGAAGGCGGCTACCAGGGTGTTTTCGCTTAACTTTGCCTTAAAATCTTCAAGGTCGAGAGTGCAGCTTTCCGGATCAAAACGCGCCTCCCGGATAATGAAACCTTTTTCCTCTAAGGCCTGCCAGGGTCCCCGGTTTGCCTCGTGATCGATTTCAGTTATTATAATTTCGTTGCGCCTGCCCGGGAAGCGGCCAAGCGCAAGGGCAAGCTGGTAGATCAGGGTGGTGGTGTTCTGGCCAAAGGCGATTTCATCCGCTTCTGAACCGAGAAAATCGGCCAGCGCACAGCGGGCTCCGGCTATAATTTGATCGCTTTCCTGGCTGGTCTTAAAATAACCGCCGGCATTGGCATTGCAATTCGACAGGTAGCTAACCATCGCTTCGATTACTCTCTCGGGCACCTGCGTGCCGCCCGGACCGTCAAAATATGCGGCCGGGTGGCCGTTCACGGTTACTTTAAGCGCCGGAAACTGATTCCTGATATATTCCACGTCGTATTGCATGTGTCAAACCTACTTTCCAAAGGATGATTATTTTGCAGTCGGTTAGCTTTATCGATAAGGCTTTTACAATGTTTCCACATCCTGGTGCTAAATCCTTTATAGCCGCAATGATCTTGTTCCGGGCACTATAAAACCGGCATTATAGCAACTGACTCCTTATTGACTCCATAGTAGATATTTTTGTAAAATATTGATTAAAGAGAGCAAATGCTGTAATATTAGGACAACTATTAGCGTTCCGGGGAGGTTATGAAGTGGAAGAGGTCAGGTTTGACGGAAAAGTTGCGGTGGTTACAGGTGCGGGAGGGGGGCTGGGCAAAGCATACGCTTTGCTTTTGGCAGCCCGGGGAGCAAAAGTGGTGGTTAACGACCTGGGAGGAAGTTTCGATGGCGAGGGCAGCGATGCTACGCCGGCCCAGGCGGTAGTTGACCAGATCAAAGCTGAAGGCGGTGAAGCGCTGGCCAACTACGATAGCGTAGCAGAGTGGGAAAGCGCCAGGGGCATCATTCAGACAGCTTTTGACAGTTACGGCAGGATTGATATTTTAATTAACAACGCCGGTATCCTGCGCGATAAAAGCCTGCTGAAAATGGAGCTGGAAGATTACCACAAAATAATGCAGGTCCACCTTGATGGAACATTTTATTGCACAAAAGCGGCTTTTGCTTACATGAAAGAGCAGTCATACGGCAGGATAGTATCAACTGCATCGGCAGCCGGCCTTTACGGCAATTTTGGCCAGGTTAATTACGGGGCGGCGAAAATGGGCATAGTGGGGATGATGAACTGCGTTGCCCAGGAGGGCGCCCGATACAATATTAAGGCCAATACTATTGTGCCGACGGCGGGAACGCGGCTAACTTTCACGGTCATGCCCGAAGAGATGATTGGCAGGGTCAAACCTGAATACGTCGCTCCCCTGGTAGCCTGGATCTGTTCCGAACAATGTAACGAGACGGCTACAATGTTTAGCGCCGGCGGCGGTTATTACAGCCGTGCAGCTATCGTGGAAGGGCAGGGGGTTGTTTTTGACCCTTCCGGTGAGATTAGCATCGAAATGATTGCCGGAAAAATGGACCAGATCCTGAGCCTGGAAAGCGCGGTTGAATACGCTTCGGCCATGGAACAGGCCGGAACAGTGCTTTCCAAAACCAATTCTGGAAGCTGAAAAGGGGTGACATGATGCCAATAGATCCGGGTTTAGTAGGCCGCGAACTGCCTTCACTGGAATACAGTTACAACAGCAAAGATGTTATCCTCTATGCCCTGGGTATTGGGGCCGGGTCGAAACCCGTTGATTTGACCTTTCTTTACGAAGGTGATTTAAAGGTATTGCCTACCTTCGGGGTTATCCCGCCTTTTCCCGCTTTAACCGGGATCATCGGGCTGGAAGGGATGGATTTTAACCCGGCCATGCTGTTGCACGGAGAGCAGTATCTCGAGCTGTTTGGCCCTATACCGGAGCAGGGAAAGGTTAAATCATACCCGCGTATTTCCGCCATCTACGACAAAGGCAAGGGAGCGCTGGTGGAAATTGAGGTGACAACAAGAGATAGCAAGGAAAAGCCGCTCTTTTTAAATCGCTTCAGCGTCTTTATCCGCGGAGAAGGCGGTTTCGGGGGCGAAAAGGGTCCGGAACCCGGTTTTGAACCGCCTGACAGGGCTGCAGACCGGGTGGCATCCATGCCAACCCTGCCTCAGCAGGCATTGCTCTACAGGCTGAGCGGTGACTTTAACCCATTGCATGCCGATCCCCAATTTGCCGCCATGGCGGGCTTTGATATGCCGATCCTGCATGGGCTATGCACTTTCGGTTTCGCCGGACGGGCAGTTTTAGATGAGTTTTGCAACGGCGATCCGGCCCTCTTCAAGGCGATAAAGGTCCGTTTTTCCCGCCATGTTTATCCCGGTGAAACTATTGTCACTGAAATGTGGCAGGACCAACCCGACCTGGTTATCCTGCGTTCGAAAACAGTAGAAAGGGGCGAATACTGTTTGACTAACGCCGCTGTCTGGCTTAAAAGCCAATTATAAATCGGAGGGGTGATAGAATTTGCTGGGAATTAAATCGTACGCGGGATATATACCCCGCTATCGCTTGAACCGGATGACAATCTTTAGCTCCATGGGTTGGCTGAACCCGGCTATAATTATGAATGCGGCCGGTGAAAAATCCGTAGCCAATTACGACGAAGATTCTGTAACCATGGCTGCTGCGGCCGGCCAGCGCTGCCTTGAAGGGATCGGGCCGGCGCAGGTTGGTGCGCTCTATTATGCTTCGACTACTTCTCCGTTCCGGGAACGTTCGGCTGCCAATATTGTATCGGCTGCGCTTGGCATTGAGGAAAATGTTCGAAGCGCCGATTTTGGCAGCTCAGCCAAGGCGGGGACAACCGCCCTCATAAGCGCGATCGAATTTTGCGCCGCTAACCCGGATTTGTCGGCGCTTGCCGCAGCCGCAGACTGCAGAATTGGTAAAGTCGGTTCTGTCCAGGAGATGGTCTTTGGCGATGCCGGAGCGGCTGTGATGGTAGGCAGTGATGACGTCATAGCCGAGTTTGACGGCTCCTATTCGGTTTCCTGCGACTTTGTTGATCATCTGAGGGGATCAGAGAGCAGATATGATCGGCAGTGGGAGGAACGCTGGATCCGCGATCTTGGCTACGAGCGGATCATTCCCGAAGCAATTCAGGCTTACCTGGACAAGTATGGCAGCAGGATTGAAGATTATACGAAGATTATCTACCCCTGTTACTACGGCGCGGCCAGAAAGAACATCAACCGCAAGCTTGGACTTAACCCGGCCCAGCTGCAGGATGACCTGATGATGGAATGCGGCGACAGCGGGTCTGCTCACCCCCTGTTGCTGCTGGCCGGCGCGCTTGAAAATGCATCTTCCGGCGATAAGCTGATGGTAATTGGGTTCGGTTATGGCTGTGATATCCTCGGTTTTACGGTTACAGAAGCTATAGATCATTATAAGGATAGACTGAGAGTTTCAGATTCTATTAAAAGAGAGGCCGAATTGGATAGCTTCACCAAGTACCTGGCCTGGCGCGACATGCTCCCCGTTGAGGTGGGCTTGCGCGGCGAGGAAGATAAAATAACCCGCTGGTCCATGGTCTGGCGCAACCGGGGCGCGATCCTGGGCTTAAAAGGGACTGTTTGCCTGGCCTGCGGAACCAGGCAGTACCCGCCGCAGCGTATTTGCGTAAACCCTGACTGCGGCGCCATTGACCAGATGGAACCATTCCGCTTTGCTGATCAGGGAGGTAAAGTTGTCAGTTTCACCTCTGACATGCTGGCCGCGACCATCAATCCTCCCGCTATTTACGGCAACATCGATTTTAACGGCGGAGGGCGCTGCATGATGGACTTTACCGATTGCGCCATGGAAGATCTGGAGGTTGGAAAAGCGGTAAAATTTACATTCAGGGTTAAGTATTATGACCGGCGGCGGGATACTACTTTCTACTTTTGGAAAGCGGTCCCGGCAGAGGAGGTGCCTGTAAATGGCTGATGGAATCAGGGATAAAGTGGCAATCCTTGGTATGGGTTGTTCCAGGTTTGGCGAGCGCTGGGAGGACGATTCTTCCGATCTGATTATCGAAGCCTTCAGGGAATGCCTTGAAGATGCCGGAATTGAGAAAAACGAGGTTCAGGCGGCCTGGATCGGCAATCATATCGATCAGGTTAATATTGGCAAAGGCGGGTGCTACCTGGGCAGCACGCTTCATCTTCCCTTTATTCCTATCACCAGGGTGGAAAATTTCTGCGCTTCAGGGACAGAAGCTTTTCGCGGAGCTTGCTATGCCGTAGCTTCCGGAGCCTATGACATTGTTCTGGCCGCCGGCGTGGAAAAGCTGAAGGATGTGGGCTATGGCGGCCTGCCCGATGATCCAATTTTTGGCCAGCTCTACAGGCTGCTTGGTCCCAATGCGACCGCTCCGGGTCTTTTTGCCCAGCTGGCTACCGCTTATTCGGCCCGTTACGGTGTCCCGATGGAAAAGATTAAGCAGGCTCTTACGCATATTTCCTGGAAAAGCCACCAGAACGGGGCTATGAATCCGCGTGCCCACCTGCGAAAGGAAATCAGCGAAACCCAGATTGCCGATTCTCCTTTTGTCGCTTATCCCCTGGGCCTTTTTGACTGCTGCGGAGTCAGCGACGGGGCGGCCATGGCCATTGTAACAACCCCGGAAATTGCATCCCGGCTGAAACCGGGTCAGGACCAGGTTCGGGTCAAAGCTCTGCAGATTGCCGTTAGCTCCGGCGAAGAGCTGATCTATAACCGCTGGGACGGAAGTAGTTTTATGACCACGCAGCATGCTGCCAGGAGGGCATATGCAGAAGCGGGGATCAGTAACCCCCGCGAAGAAATTGGCATGATGGAAGTGCATGATTGCTTCTCAATTACGGAAATGGTTACCATGGAAGACCTGCAGGTATCGCCTCCCGGCCAGGCTCCGGATGACATTCTGGGCGGGTTCTTTGATCTTGACGGCCAGATACCGTGCCAGCCTGACGGCGGCCTTAAATGTTTTGGTCATCCCATCGGCGCTTCGGGCCTGCGCATGATCTTCGAGGTCTATAACCAGCTGCTCAGGCGCTGGCCGGAGGAAAGGCTGGTAAAAGAACCTAAGCTTGGCTTAACCCACAACCTGGGCGGGGTCCCTTCGCAAAATGTATGCAGTATCGGAATCTTTGGTTTAAACTAAACCGGGCGGAAAGAGAATATGATCCATGCGGGCCGGGAGAACGGTTACCCGGCCCGCTATATTTGTGATCTAAATTTCTTTTCTTATATCTTCCGGAGGAAAATGCGCCCTGTTAAGCGAATAATGTTTAATCAACCAAAGAAGATACTTCAGGCCTTGCAGTCATCATAGATACCCCAATTTACGGGAAACCAGGTTTAATCGCCTGGTAAACCCCGCATTATGGGTAGTTATGTTTAAGGAGGGGAAATAGTGGGGAACACTTATCAACCGGTGGAGCGTGCCGTATCTTATCAACCCGCCGGAGAAGGCAAAATATTTACCGATCCCGACGCAGATAAGGCCAGGGAATATTTTTATCACGAAAAGCCCCGTAAAATGGTGTCCAAAGAGACATCGGTAAAAGAAGCGGTATCAGCGCTGGTGAAAGATGGCGATTATATCGGGGTGGGCGGTTTTGGGGCAAACCGGATCCCCACAGCAATACTGCATGAAATTGTGCGTCAAAACAAAAAAAACCTGGGCCTGGCCGGACATACGGCAACCCATGACTTTCAGATCCTGGTAGCAGGCAACTGCATCAATCGTTGTGACATTGCCTATATCGTCGGGTTGGAAGCACGCGGGTTGTCGAAAATGGCCCGCCGGGCTGTCGAAAGCGGAGCGATAGAGATAACGGAGTGGACTAATGCCGCTCTCGCCTGGAGGTATAAGGCAGCTTCCATGGGGGTCTCCTTTTTGCCGGTCCGCTGCATGCTGGGAACGGACACGGCTAAATACAGCGCTGCCGTGAAGATGGAGTGCCCTTTCACCGGATCGGTTTATCTTGCTGTTCCCGCCCTTTACCCTGATCTAGCCATAATTCATGTCCACCGGGCTGACGTTTACGGCAACTGCCAGATTGACGGGATTATGGTTTCCGATTACGATTTAGCCAGAGCTGCCAAGCGCCTGATTGTGACCACGGAGCGCTTTGTGCCAAACGAAGTTATCAGGAGAGAACCGGCCCGCACTGCTATTCCCTACTATCTTGTCGATGCCGTAATAGAGGTGCCTTTTGGAAGCTATCCGGGCAACATGGCTTATGAATACTACAGCGACGAAGAACACCTGCGCCAGTGGCTCGATGCAGACGGCGACGATGAAAAATTGAAGGATTTCCTGGAAAAGCATCTGTATGGGGTTCCTGATTTTGAAGCCTACCTGCAGACAGTGGGCGGTTTGAAAAAACTGCAAAAATTGCGCTCTCTAGAAAACCTGGTCGAGAAATAAAAGAGCCGGATCAGCATTCTCCCGGCATATTTATTTGTCTGGCCTGATAGGAATGGGGTTTATATTGTGAGCAGCTACAACAAAATGGAGCTGATGATCTGTCTCGCTTCCCGCTACCTTGAAGACGACAGCATCGTTGTGGTCGGAACAGGTGCTCCCTGCGCGGCGGCGATGCTGGCCCAAAAAATGTATTCTCCCCGGCTGATGATTATGTTCGAGGCGGGAGGTATAGGGCCGCTGCTGCCTTCAATGCCCATATCGGTTGGCGACTCGCGCACTTTCTACCGCGGTCTGGGCGCCAGCAGCATGCCCGAAATTATGGAAACCTGCCAGCGCGGCCTGGTCGACTACACTTTTTTAGGCGGGGCGCAGATCGATATGTATGGTAATATTAATTCGACTATGGTCGGAACTGATCACGCCCGCCCAAAAGTTCGCTTTCCAGGCAGCGGAGGGGCAAATGATCTGGCCTCCTTCTGCTGGAAAACGATGATGATCACGCCGCAGGATAAGCGGCGTTTCACCGAAAAAATCGATTTTGTCACATCGCCGGGCTACCTTGACGGGCCCGGCGCCCGGGAAGCGGCAGGATTGCCGCCTGGCACCGGGCCGTATAAAGTTATAACCGACCTTTGCGTGATCGGATTTGATGGCGAGAGCAAGAGAATGAAGGTGGAAAATATTCACCCCGGGCTTGATCGGGAAGTTATTGCTGAAAACACGGGGTTCGAACTGCTGTGGTCTGAAAACCTGGTTCAGAGTGAGCCCCCTACAGCTGCAGAACTGCAGTGCCTGAGGGAGGAAGTAGATCCATACCGCTATATTATCGGCCGCAGCGGTCCCGGTTAAACTTATACACCTGTATGCAACCTTAAAAAATGGAGGGATGTTGATGATAAAAGAAGCAGTAATCCTCAGCGCTGTCCGGACTGCCGTTGGCACCTATGGCGGGTCTTTAAAAGAGGTGAACGCGGCTGAACTGGGAGCCTTGACTATTAAAGAATCCCTGCAGCGGGCCGATATTGATCCGGCGATGGTTGATGAAGTGATGATGGGCTGTGTCCTGCAGGGAGGGGTAGGGCAGAACATAGCCAGGCAGGCGGCCTTAAAAGCGGGTTTGCCGGTGGAGGTCCCCTGCACTACGGTGAACAAGGTTTGCGGCTCCGGGTTAAAATGCATCACTGCCGCAGCTACCGAAATTATGGCCGGTGAAGCTGACCTGATTGTTGCCGGCGGGATGGAAAATATGAGCGCTTCACCTTACCTGCTTCAAAAAGCGCGCTGGGGGATGCGCATGGGCGATACCCCTGTTGTCGATATGATGATCAAAGATGGTCTCTGGTGTGCTTTCAACAACTATCACATGGGTATTACAGCAGAGAACCTGGCCGACCAGTTTGGTATTGGCAGGGAAGAACAGGATCTTTTTGCTTTCGAAAGCCAGGAAAAAGCGCGCAGGGCAATTGAAACCGGGCGTTTTGAAGACGAAATAGTCCCGGTAGAGATACCGCAGCGTAAAGGAGATCCACTTTATTTTAAAGTTGATGAACACCCTCGTTCAACGACGATGGAATCCCTGGGAGGGCTAAAACCTGCTTTTAAAAAAGATGGAACTGTTACTGCGGGAAACGCTTCCGGAATAAACGATAGCGCGGCTGCCCTGGTGGTAGCGAGCGCGGAAAAAGCAGAAGAGCTGGGTTTAAAACCCCTCTGCACCATCCGCAGCTTTGCCTCAGCCGGTGTTGATCCTTCCATCATGGGAACGGGCCCGATCCCTGCATCGCGCAAGGCGCTGAAAAAAGCGGGATGGTCTATTGGAGATCTTGATCTGGTTGAAGCGAACGAAGCTTTTGCTGTCCAGGCCCTGACTGTCATGAAAGAGCTGGGTCTTGATCCGGAAAAAACGAATGTAAACGGGGGAGCAATAGCGCTGGGGCACCCGATAGGGGCCAGTGGGGCCCGCATATTTGTCTCCCTGGTGCACGAAATGATCAAGCGCGGGGCCGGTAAAGGCCTGGCCACGCTTTGTATCGGCGGGGGGATGGGTATAGCCTGCGCCGTGGAAAGGGCATAGTAAAGAAGGAGGTTGCATGCAATGGCCGTTAACATGAAGGGCAAAGATATAATTTCCATTCATGATCTCAGCCGGGAAGAAGTAGATCAGATCCTTGGTACCGCTGGAATCCTGAAAATGAAGCAAAAACTGGGCGAGATATATCATCCTTTAAAGGGGAAAAGCCTCGGTATGATTTTCCAGAAATCGTCAACCCGGACCAGGGTTTCCTTTGAGGTGGGGATGTGGCAGCTGGGCGGCTATGCGTTATTTCTCAGCGCCGCCGATTTGCAGCTAAAACGCGGCGAAACTATAGCAGACACGGCCAGGAACCTGAGTCGCTATCTGGACGGGATCATGATTCGCACTTACGACCATGAAGATGTGGTCCAGATGGCCAAATACAGCTCGGTTCCGGTAATTAACGGTCTGACTGATCTGCTCCACCCGTGCCAGGTACTGGCCGACCTTTTTACGATCCTGGAAAAGAAAAGAAAGCTGGAAGGCTTGAAACTGGCCTATATCGGCGATGGCAACAATATGGCTCATTCGCTTATGTTCGGAGGGGCTAAGGTGGGGATGCATGTGGTGATCTGCGCCCCTTCGGGATTCGAACCTGACCCTGAAATCACCAGGCTTTCCAGGCTTGATGCTGCCAGGACAGGTTCAACAATCACGATCCAGGATGATCCCAGGGCTGCCGTTGAAACTGCAGACATTATTTATACCGATGTCTGGACCAGCATGGGTATGGAAGAGGAATACGAACAGCGTCTGAAAAGCTTTTCACGCTACCAGGTCAATAGCGAACTATTAGAAAAAGCGAAAGAAGATGCCCTCGTTATGCACTGCCTGCCTGCTCACCGGGGCGAAGAGATTACCGACGAAGTGATAGAAGGCCATCGCTCCATCGTATTTGACCAGGCTGAAAACCGCCTGCACGTTCAGAAAGCAATAATGGCGCTGATCATGTAATAGTGGGAGGTTTTTATGGGAACTGTAGAACAGGACAGATCGGATCTACCTGCAATAGGGCTTGACATAGGTGTATTTTCATCAAAGGGAGTACTGATAAAAGACGGGAGAATTGATTATATAACCGTTCCTACAGCCGGGCGCCCGGCTGAGGCTGCCTGGGGCTGTTTAAGCGCCCTGCTCGGTAAAGAGCTTAGCGGCAAAGCCCGTATTGGTATAATGGGCCAGAACGGAAAACTTGTTGCCGGCATTATCGGGCTGCAGCCGGTCCTCGAAATAGAAGCATTGCAGACCGGGCTGGAAAGCCTGCAAATCGGGGCTGAGTATGTAATATCGCTTGGCCATGAGAATATGCATTACCTTGAGCTGGATGAAAAGGGACGGATTAAATTTTTTAACCGTAATGGCCAGTGCGCCGCCGGTAGCGGATCGTTTTGGTACCAGCAGGCGACCCGCATGGGCTATAATGATCGCCAGCTCGCTGAAATTGCGGCCGAAGCGGAAACGGCAGTTCCTATTTCCGGGCGCTGCGCTGTTTTCGCCAAGTCGGACATGACTCACGCAATCAACGAAGGCGCCACCCAAAGCGCTGTCTCAGCCGGTATGGCTGCCGCCCTGGTGGAAACGGTAATTACCGGGGTGGCTTTAAACAGGATGCAGGGGCCGGCCACGCTTGCCCTCAGCGGCGGCGTGGCAAATAATAAAGCGGTGACCAAGTATCTCAGGGCCTTTGCCGAAAAAAATGGGATTAAAGTAATTATTCCAGACAAACATGAATATATAAACGCTGTTGGAGCCGCATTAAAGGGGACGCCGATTGATTTAGGCACCCTGAACGAGAACGTGCTGAAAACCCCAAAGTTTAAAACCGACCAGCCCCTGCCTCCGCTGGATCCGGGGCTGGTCCACTACCTGGAAAATGATCAGGCAAGCCCTGAATTTGATTTAAGCCGGGTTTACCTTGGAGTTGACTGCGGATCGGTCTCAACCAAGTGCGTTTTGCTCGATCAGCAGGGCGAAAAAATTGGAGGGATTTACCTTCCCACAACCGGCCGTCCCGCCCTGCAGGTTTTGCAGCTAATTCGTCACGTTGCCGATCGCTATGGGAAAATGCTCGAAGGTTCGCCTATTACGGTCTGCACTACCGGTTCAGGCCGCTTTCTGTCCCAAAAGATTCTGAACGCCGAGTATGCTGTTGATGAAATAACCTGCCAGGCCGAAGGATTGAAATACCTCTTTCCTGATGAACAGGCCCTGGCAATTATTGAAATCGGCGGAGAAGATTCAAAGTTTGTCCAACTTAAGGAAGGTATTTTATACGACTACAACATGAACCCGGTTTGCGCGGCCGGAACGGGAACGTTTTTGGAAAACCTGGCCGAACTGCTTGGCGTCAAGATCGACGGCGAGTTCTCCCAGAAGGCCTTTCAGGCAGAGTATGCGGTAGACCTCGGCGATATCTGCACACTTATATCCCAATCGATCCTGGCTTCCGCATCAGCCAGGGGCCTGCCGCTGAACGAACAGCTGGCCAGCCTTGCTTATTCATCGGCCCAAAACTATCTCAGTAAAACAGTTGATAAGCGGCCCCTGGAAGGAAAGATTGTTTTTGCCGGGGCTACGGCAAAAAACAGCGCCCTTGCTGCAGCTTTGGCTACGATCTGCGAAAATGAGATCACCGTGTCTGCCGAACCGGAACTGACAGGAGCGCTGGGTTGTGCCCTGATGGCCAGGCAGCTATACCGGAAAGGGAAAAAAGGATTATACTCATTCCGCAACCTTTCTGATATAAGGAAGTTTACCACCGATAAGCGGCCCTGCAAGGCCGATTGCATTCATGAACATAACTGTATTCTTAACATAATAACTTTTGCTGACGGAAACAGATTCATTTACGGCGATCGCTGCGGACGTTTTTCGGGCCTGGAAAGACGCAGCGACCATTACGAGCTGCCGGATTACTGCGCTGAACGCAATGGACTCCTGGCCGGATATGAAAATGAAAAGAAAGAGACGGGTCCGCTGGTCTGCATGGCCCGCAGCGGTCTCTACTATGAATACTTTCCTTTCTGGTCGGCTTTTTTCAACAAGCTGGGCTGCAGGGTCTCCCTTTCAAAGTATTCTACCGCCGAAACCCTGGAAAAAGGCAAGGTCAGCCTTGATTCAGAGATGTGTTACCCTATGAAGGTTATAGTCGGCCATTATGCAGAGCTGCTTGAGGGCGACTGCGATTATATTTTTATACCCGAAGTTGTGGATATGGAAGCCCTGCCCTGGACCGATCTTTGGCCTCGCTCCTTTGTCTGTCCGCTGCTGCAAACCCTGCGCGGAACAGTGGTCAACTCCCTGGATATTGATGAAAATAGAATTCTCTATGCCCAGTTAAATTACCGGGCCGGCCCCAGGGTGATCCGGGATCAGCTTAAGCCCCTTGCATTCGAAATACTTGGTCCCGATTACAGCGAAGCCAGATTTGAACAGGCCCTGGATAGCGCTTACAGCGCCTTAAATGAATTCCGCGGCGAGCTTGTCGTAGCCGCTGAAAGAGCCCTGGAAAGCCTGGCCGGCAATACCGATAACGGAGCTGTTGTCTTCCTGGGGAGAAGCTATACGCTTTACGACGACTACATAGCCAAGAAATCGATGCACTATGCCAGGGAAAGCGGGCTCTTTTCGCTGCCCCACGAATATCTCTTTTACTATATGTCGGCCTGGATGAAAGGGGAAATTAAATCGGCCTTTCTTGATCGCTACAGGCAGGAATTTAAAGATTACCTTGAACGGCATATCGAGATCATGGAAAATATCTACCCGGCCCAGCTGCAAAGAATGCTTTCTGTGGTCCTGCTGGTTAACTTTCTTAACCTGAAAAACGGCGAAACCGGTTTACCCCGCCTCAACCTGATCTTTCTCGATCCGTTCAAATGCGGGCCTAATGCCATGATGCGCCACTACTTAAGCGGCCTTTGCAGCTACCTCCGCTTAACGATAGACGAGCATACTGCCGCCGCCGGGATGATAACCCGGCTTGAGGCTTTCAAAAATACCTGTCTCTCTAACACCAGCGTCAGGCAGATAGAGATGCATTCATCGAAAACATGCTCGGTTACCGATGAAAACTGGAACAAGATCCTGATCCCTGAGCCGACCAGGCACGCTGCTATATTTGCTGCGCTGTTCAGGAGCGCCGGCGTTGAGGCGGAGGTTATTCCCCGCAGCAAAACCGGCGACCTTTCTTTAGCCCGAAAATATGTAAACGGCGAGGAATGTCTTCCATTCCTGCAAAACCTGCAGGATTTCCTGGCGTACCTGAAAAGCGAGGTTGTAAGCGAAGAGAGCAGGCCGGTTTTCTTCCAGGGATGGGCCTGCGGCCCCTGTCGGTACGGTCTATATGCACCCACCCAGGCTTTGGCCATTAACAGGGCGGGATTTGGCGAGATGAGGGTCTGTGCGATTAAGTTTAGCGACGTTGCAAAGAGGTTTGGATATGGGTTTGTCCTCGGCTTTTACAGCGCGGTTTTAACGATGGATATTCTCTATAAACTGCTGCATCGCGTCCGGCCTTATGAAACGAAAAAAGGCGAAGCAGACCAGGTTTTTGAGCGATATACCAACAGGCTTATCGAAGAGGCGGAAAAATTCCGCTTCCGGTTAGCGGCTTTCCCGGGAGGCCGCTACAGGAAACCTTTTGAGACGCTTATTGGTGAAGCGGCAGAAGAATTCGCCAGGATCGAGCGAAAAAGCGGAGTCAAGCCGAGGATTCTCTTAAACGGCGAATTCTACGTGCGCCTCGACGATCGTTGTAACCAATCTGTGATCGATAAAATTGAGGCAGCGGGAGGAGAAGTCTCACTGGCCCCTGCGACCGAGTTATTCGCCTACACTATACACATTGATTACCTTGAAGCCATCCATTCGTTCAGGATCAACCGCAGGCCGGGCGATTATTTCAAGCGCATTTTCTATAAGCAGCTGATCAAGGTTGCCCATCGCGATGAAGCCGCTTTACACAAAGCTGCAGGACCTTTGCTGAGGGGACTTGAAGAACCTTCACCCGAAGAGATCATGCAGAGAGCGCAAAAATATGTATCGCCCCACTATGGCGGTGAACCGCCGATGACCATAGGCAGGGCAGCTGCTTTTGCCAGGAGGGGGAAGGCTGCAGGAGCAATTTTTGTCGCCCCCTTTACCTGCATGCCGGCCTCTGTCGTTGAAGCCCAGCAGGGAAGCCTCCAGGAGGAGCTCGGTATACCTATGGTAACAGTTTATTACGATGGTAAAGAGAACAGCAACCGTGACGAGCTGGTCGAAGGGCTGGTTTTCCAGGCCCGTCAGCGTATCGGGGCCGGAAAAGCTTAAAATAAGTCTCCTGACTGCTAATTTCCCAGGATCCGGGTGGGCGGATTATTCCTGCTGATCGAACTCGAGGTGGACGATTTCAGACGCCTTCAGCTTCAGGGTTTTCCCGCGATCGGTGCGGATAGTGATTTGGCCTGTTGCCGGATCGCAGCGCAGCGGCAGACCCCGGTAACAGCAGCGGCTGTAGCTGTCCATGGTATCTATTTTGAGAGACTGCCCGGTTTGCAGGGCCTGTTCAAGCAGGCGCTGCATTTCTTCGCGCCGCTGTTCGTCGAGCTGCGGCCTGCGCAGCTCTTCTTCGCGGATCAGTTCTTCACAGTGCCGCTCGAGGTTGGTGCGGTGTTCGGGCAGCATCATTTTGCTGCAGGAAAACTGCTGGTCTATCTTTCTGATCATGCATCGTGGCCTCCAATCTTGCCTGCACGCTGAAAAAGCTGGCTTCCGGGAGCCAGCGAAGAGGCCCGGAAAAGACTTGTTTTGCCGAACCGTTCGCGCACAACGTCGGCGGCGCCGGTCAGGGCCTCTTCGCGCCTGGCGCGATCGGAGAAGGCGAAGCTTAGCTGGTGGAAAACGCTCAGGCCGGTCAGGCTGATTCCCACCGCTCTCAATGGCCGGGCATCCCAGTGTTCCCGAAAAAGCTGCTGCACCGTCGGGTAAACGGCGAGGGCGGCTGCGGCCGGCCGGGGAAGCTTTTTCTGGCGCGAAAACCCGGTGGGGAAGTCGAAGTCGGCTCCCCGGCAGTAGAGGTGGACCGTGGAGGCGATCTTTCCCTGCTTGCGGACCCTGTAACAGACCTCTTCGGTCATCTCCAGCAGAACGAGCTCTATCTCTTCCCGGCGCCGGTAATCGCGCGGCAGGGTTGCCGTATGGCCCACGCCTTTCTGCTCTTCAGCTGCGCCTGGGTTGATCGTGGAGTAATCGATGCCGCGGGCATTGAGCCAGAGTACTTCTCCGCTGACTCCCCAGCGGCGGCGCATCATCTCGCGGGGCAGGCCGGCGAGATGACCGATAGTTCTTACGCCGATGCGGTGAAAATTGCGCCGCATCCGGTGCCCTACACCGAATAGATCTTCGATTGGCAGGGGCCAGACCAGCCCGGAATAGGTTTCACTGTTCAGCGAGAAGAAACCGTTTTTGTTTTTTTTGGCAAAGCGATCGCAGGCCATCTTGGCCTGAAGGGGATTTTCGCCCATCCCAATCCGGCAGCGGATGCCGGTTTGAACCATAATTTCTGCGATCATAGCCGCTGCCGCCTCCCGGGGAGGTCCGAGCAGTTTTTCGGAACCGGTCAGATCGAGAAACTGTTCGTCGATTGAATACGGCAGGACGCGATCGCTGTATTTCTCCAGGATGGAGGTTATCTTCAGGGAATAATCAATATAGGCCTGCATGCGCGGGTGGACAAAATGGACCCAGGGGCACATCCGTTTTGCCTCCCAGGCCGGCTGCCCCGTTTTGATCCCGAAAGCTTTCGCCTCGCGGCTGGCGGCAAGGATAATCCCGTGCCGCAGGGCCGGATCGCCGCAGACAGCAACGGGTTTGCCGCGCAGGGCCGGGTTAAGAGAAGTTTCGACGCTGGCGTAAAAAGATTCCATATCAGCCAGCAGAATAGTTTTTTTATCCATGGTGCCGATCACCTGCCATACGAACTGATGTTTGCCAGACCATTATACGCCGCCCGGGCAGAAAAGTAAAGGGCCAAATTGCAGCGGTAAAAAGGAGGCCCTGACAGGATTCGACGGGGTGGTGTAGAATAGGTTTAGCATTTAAAGGAGGAAGCTGAAGATGCAGAAACCGTTATCCGGAATTAAAGTAGTCGATCTTAGCCGTTTTATTGCCGGCCCTTACTGCACCATGAAACTGGGGGACATGGGGGCAGAGGTGATCAAAATTGAAACACCCGGTAAAGGCGACGACTCGCGCGCCCTTGGCCCCCCGTTCATCAATGGCGAGTCGGCCTACTACCTTTCGTTTAACCGCAACAAGAAAAGCCTTACCCTGAACTTACGTGAAGCTGAAGCAAAAGAAATCCTGATTAAACTGATCCGGGAAGCCGATATCCTGGTAGAAAATTTCCGGATCGGGGTTACGGCCAAAATGGGCCTGACTTATGAAGACGTTAAGAAAATAAAAGAGGATATCATTTACTGTTCTATTACCGGGTACGGTCATAACAGCCCTTACCGGGAAAAGCCAAGTTTTGATGTAATGATCCAGGGTGAAGCGGGGCTGATGAGTATTACCGGGTTTCCCGATGGTCCGCCGCAAAGGGTGGGCATAGCCATTGCCGATATAATGGGCGGATTCCACGCTGTCGAAGGCATCCTGCTGGCCCTGCTCGTTCATGGCAGAACCGGAAAGGGCCAGTTTGTCGATGTTTCGCTGATGGATTCAATCATCGCTATTCTAACTTACCAGGCCGGGCACTTTCTGGCCACAGGCGAAGCCCCGGAGCGTGTCGGCAACCGTCACCCCATGATAACCCCTTACGAAAGCTTTGAAACCGCTGACGGCTACGTTATTTTTGCCGTCGGAAACCAGCGCCTCTGGGAGAGTTTTATCTCCAGGCTGGGCCGGGAAGACCTGGGCCTGGATTCGCGTTTTGCCGACATGCAGGGAAGAAACAGCCATCCGGCGGATTTGAAAGAAATCCTCGAAGATATCACCCGTCAGAAGACTACGGAAGAATGGGTAGAGATCATGGAAGGGGCCGGTGTGCCCTGCGGCAGGATTCGCACCCTGGACCAGGTGCTAACCGATCCCCATGTCGATGCCAGGGAGATGGTGCTTGAGAAAGAACATCCCCTGGCCGGAAAGATCAAACTGACGGGAGTACCGACCAAACTCTCCCTGACGCCGGGAGAAGTTATGGCTGCGCCGCCAACCCTGGGCCAGCATAATGAGGAGATCCTGCTGAAGCTTGGTTACGAGAAAAAGGAGATCGCCAGGCTGACTGAAGGAAGCATTATTTAAGCGTTTTAAGCCTGCTGCTTACAAATAATGAACCTGCCGCTTAAATGCGCCAACGGCAGGAAAAGGGGTTATTCGGGTGAGAATTGTCGCAGCGCTGGGCGGAAATGCGCTTTTAAAGTCTGGCCAGAAAGGAACGGCCGAAGAGCAATACGCCAACATTGAAACGGCCTGCCGGCAGCTGGTCCGGATTGCAGCTGAACATGAACTGGTTATTACCCACGGCAACGGGCCCCAGGTAGGAAGAATCAATTTGCAAAATGAAGCGGCCCGGGAAGAAACCCCCACGCTGCCGCTTGATATTTGCGGAGCTATGTCGCAGGGTCAGATCGGTTACATGCTCCAGCAGGGGCTCAGCAAAGAGCTGTCCAGGCAGGGCCTGGAACTGGATCCGGTTACGGTTGTGACCAGGATTCTGGTTTGCAAAGATGACCCAACCCTGGTCAGCCCCGGCAAGCCGATCGGATCCTATTTCAGCCGGAAAGAGGCGGAAGCCCGGGCCAGGGACCTGGGGGAAAAATGGATTGAAGATAAAACCAGGGGCGGCTGGCGCAAAGTGGTGGCATCGCCCAGGCCGGTATGGATTGTTGAAGAAAGGGCGATCAAGACCCTGCTCGAAAACCGGTTCCTCGTGATTGCCCTGGGCGGGGGAGGAATTCCAGTGCTGGGAAGCGAACAGGGAGGTTACCAGGGCGTTGAAGCGGTAGTAGACAAAGATCTGGCCGGGGGTATCCTTGCCGATGCGGTGGGAGCGACCATCTTTCTCATTCTCACCGATGTGCCCGCAGTCTATCTTGATTACGGTAAGCCGACGCAGCGCCCCTTAGGAACAGTCAGCCTGGACGAGATGGTCAGCTATTCCAGGGAAGGTCACTTTGCAGCCGGAAGCATGGGACCCAAGGTTGAAGCGGCTGTTAAGTTTGCCCGCGAAAGAGGGCATAAAACGATAATTACTTCGCTGGAACTGGCCCTGGAAGCGATTGAAGGCAGGGCCGGAACCTGCCTGGCAGCAAGCGGCTGCGGCGAGGCATAAGGAATATTTACAAGTAAGATGACATGAAGAAGCTGAAAGGAGCAGGCCATGAACACTGCGCTGCCCGGGCCGGTTTTGATCAAAGGCGCCGGCGACCTGGCCTCAGGGGTCGCACACCGTCTTTACCGGGCCGGCTTTGATATAATTATGCTTGAGCTGCCCCAGCCCCTGGTTGTCAGGCGGACGGCATCCTTTGCCGAAGCGGTATTCAGGGGCGAAACCGTCCTGGAAGAGGTGAAGGCAAGGTTTTGCCCGACAGCGGAGAGCGCTGACCGAATTCTGCAGCGAAAAGAGATCCCTGTTATTGTTGACCCGGCGGGGCAGTCACGATTGCGCTTTAATCCGCCGGTCCTTATAGACGCTATTATGGCGAAGCGGAATACAGGCACTGCTCTTAGCGATGCTCCCCTTGTTATAGGTCTTGGGCCCGGTTTCTCAGCGGGAAGCGATGTTCACGTTGTTGTTGAAACAATGCGGGGCCACAACCTGGGCCGGGTCATTTATGAAGGAGAGGCTGAAGCTAATACTGACCTACCCGGCGAAGTTGGCGGAAAAGATCTGGAAAGGCTGCTGAGATCTCCCGGGGAAGGCAGATTTGAGCCGCTCTGTTCAATCGGCGATCTTGTGGAAAAGGGGCAGTTAGTGGCAAAAGTGGGCGCCGGTGAAATCATTGCCGCAACGGGGGGATTGATCAGGGGTCTTCTCTATCCCGGGATCCTGGTAAAGCCCGGCATGAAAGTGGGCGATATTGACCCTCGCGGCAGTTCTGTTGACTGGAGAACCATATCCGATAAAGCAAGATCGATTGGCGGCGGCGTATTAGAGGCTGTAATGCACCATTTCTTTTTCCGGGAGATTGACAGGGAGGGGTCATAATGAGAACCATGTCCCTGGCAGCCTGTCTAGACCTGAAGAGAAACAGGGTCGTTTCCTTTTACGGCGCCGGGGGGAAAACCACCCTTATGCACCGCCTCGCTTCTGAACTGGCGGCGCTTGGTAAAAGAGTGCTGGTTACGACAACAACCAGGATCTACCCCCATCCGGCCCACAGGATAGTTTTCGCAAATAATGCAGGGCAGGTACGGGACATGCTGCAGGCGGGGCTTGCCAAAGAGCGCATCTGTATTGCCGCTGCCGGCATAGATGAAGGTAAGCTTATCGGTTTTGAGCCTCGCCTGATTGACGAACTGAAAGAACTGGACGACTTTTTTATTCTCGTCGAAGCAGATGGTTCGAAAGGTAAATCGCTCAAAGGTTTTGCCTTTCACGAACCGGTTATTCCGGCTTCATCCGATTTGATTGTTCCGCTGGCAGGGCTTGACGCCCTGGGCGGAACCCATGATCACGAAACAGTCCACCGCCTCCCGGAGCTGCTGGCCCTCACCGGGGCCAAAGAGGGAGAGATGATCGGGGAAAGGCATATTGCCTCATATTTTAACCACGCTGTACGTCTGGGTTCCGCCCAGGCGCCTGGAGCGGCAATTATTCCGGCTTTAAACAAGAGCGATCTTCTAACTAACCCGGCTTTTGCAACCTGGACCATTTCCTCCTTACTGACAGATGTAAAAATGATTAAATCGGTGATCGCTGTCCGGGTGGCAGGGGAAATGCCGGTAAAAGCAATCTTTCCTTTTATAGGCGCGGGACCGGAAATTAAAATAACCGCGGTTATACTCGCCGCAGGAAGGGCCGCCAGGATGGGTAGAGATAAACTCTCTCTTCAATTCGGAGAAAAAACAATCCTCGAACAGACCCTGGATAATGTAAGGTCAGGCGGAATAGAAGATATTGTTATAGTGATTCAGCCGGGCAGCCACTGGCCGGCAAAAATCAATTATGCCGGGGTCAGGTTTACCGAAAACCCGGATTATCATACCGGGCAGGCCAGTTCGGTCAAAGCCGCATTAAATGCGCTTGATCCGTATACACAGGCGGCCATGTTCGTTCTGGCTGACCAGCCGATGGTCGAGCCGGACATATACCGGCAGCTCGCAGGCAGCTACCGGGGCGCTCTCAAGCCCGTTACCTGCCCGGTTTTTAACGGCGCCAGGGGCAACCCGGCCATATTCGACCGTATTCTGTGGCCGGAACTGGCTCTGCTGAGCGGTGACACCGGGGGAAGGGCCATTATAAGCGAGCTTCCGGGCGCAATGATCGATCCTGTGCCGGTACGGTCTCCTTCGGTGCTTCAAGACATAGACACCGGCGAAGACTATAAACAACACCTTTCCGGCAGCAATAACCGGAAAACATAATTTTGTTTTAACCAAGTAGAGCAAATTCTGCCTTTGCCATTTTGCAATTCTACACTGCATTATCTAGAACAGGATACTTTGTTCAGCCTGCCCGCTATAATGCGGATTGCATAAGCCGTTATCATCTTAATTATAAGGATGGTCGGGAGTTTGTTTAAAAGCCTGGCTCGATTTTGGGCAACAGATCTGCGTTACCGGTGGAGTAAGATCCGGCACCGCGGTTCGCTGCTCAGTACTAACGTCCGGGAGGATCTCTACCCGGAAACCGTTCCTGCCCTTAAAGAGACAGCAGTGGAGCTTCATAAAAACTTCGTTTACGTGCGTGACGGTTTTTTAAGGCTTTACGACAGCATCGATACTCCGGCCAACTGCTGGAACCGCGCCTTTAATCCCGGCCCGCTGAAAGACGATTGCGACGGGTTCCATTCAGCGCTCTACTGGGCATCAGGGAAGCACTTTGAGTGTTATCTCGTAACAATTGTCTCGACCGATCTAGTAAATAGCCACACCTCTCTCTGGCTGCCCGGTGTGGGGATTATCGATTATACCCGCCTCTATGAAGGCAGCAACCTTGATCAACTGGTCGCAAAACTCCAAAAACGCCGCAAAATCCCGGGCATAATCCTGATCGAACTTTCAGATTGGAACGGAGTGAAATGGTCCAGTCATAAAACTTATCCCGGTTGGTGTAATATTAACTGAGCATCTAGCCTTATTATATGAGCCTTGTGACCATATGGTATAATATAAGAACAAGACTGAGTTTCATCAAGCCTTGAATAGTTATTTTTGCGAAAGAGAGGAGAAGAGCTATGGTTAAAGATTACTCATGGCCCGATATATCTGATACTGCTTCAATCGCAAAAATTATTACCGTGGTGGCAATAACGGCAATTGCATACTTTGTTGTATCAAGCGGAGAGGGCCCGCCGATTACTTACGAGGTTGACCTCCCCGTGTTGTTTTTTCCGGGCTCCTGGTCGCTTCCATGATCTTTATTCCCCGGTAAAAATCTAAATTTAAGTATTTGGCAAAATAAATCCTATCGGTAAATTTACAGTTACAGAAGGCATAGTAAAAATCAAAAAAGGTTTCGAAGACTTTATTGTCCCCGAAACCTCTTTGTCTTTCTGGTGAGCCATCTAGGATTCGAACCTAGGACACCCTGATTAAAAGTCAGGTGCTCTACCAACTGAGCTAATGGCCCATGGTGGTGGAGAGGACTGGATTCGAACCAGTGAAGGCGCTGCCAGCAGATTTACAGTCTGCCCCCTTTGGCCAACTTGGGTACCTCTCCATGTCTATCTGTGGAGCCGACGAAGGGACTCGAACCCCCAACCTGCTGATTACAAATCAGCTGCTCTTCCGTTGAGCTACGTCGGCCAATCGTTGCCTCTTAGAGCATAATTAGTATAGCTCATTTTAAAATCGGCGTCAACACCAACCGGAAGGATTTTTCCTTAATTTCAGCGAAGTGTTATCCGGACAGATCCTATTTGAAAGAGAGGCTGCAAAATGTCAGGACTGAAAGTGGCAATAATCGGGGGCACTGGTGTCTATAATCAATCGCTCTTAGAGGACGAAAAAGAGATTACTGTTGATACAAGATTCGGCAGGGTGACAATGAAAGAGGGCCGTTATTTTGACCGGACGGTCTATTTCCTGCCCCGCCACGGCGGAGGGCATTCTGTTCCGCCACATATGGTAAACTACCGGGCCAACATCACAGCTTTAAGAAAAATAGGGGTGGATGCCGTTATTTCCACTGCTGCCGTTGGTACCCTGCGCAGCGATATGCCTCCTGGCGGCAGGATCCTGATCGATCAATTTATCGACTTTACCAGGAACAGGCACCTTACCTTTTTTGACGGCAGCGACGGATTGGTTGTCCATACAGATTTTAGCGAGCCATACTGTCCTGAAGTGCGCAGCGCCGCGCTGCGGGCAGCGGCCGGGTTGGACCAGAAGCTGGTCGACGGGGGCTGCTATGCCTGTTGTGAAGGACCGCGTTTTGAAACACCGGCAGAAATTAAGATGCTTAAAACCCTGGGCGCAGATCTGGTTGGGATGACTAACGTGCCCGAAGTTACCCTGGCTCGCGAGGCCGGGCTCTGCTATGCTACGATCTGCCTGGCCACTAACTACGCCGCCGGCATATCGGAAACGGCGTTA
Organism: Syntrophomonadaceae bacterium; assembly: GCA_007132095.1. Lineage (GTDB taxonomy): Bacteria > Bacillota > Dethiobacteria > DTU022 > DTU022 > SLPH01. The sequence goes on from SLPH01000015.1 coordinate 23,441, forward strand.
ACCCACGAAGAAGTCCTTGAGGAAATGGAGCGGGGCAAGCCTGAATTAGACCGGCTCCTGGCCGCGGTGGCGAAAGAAATCCTACCCGGGCAAAGCTGCAGCTGCAGCGAAGCGGGTAAATATTTTAAGGCGGATTAAAACAATGAGCGGTAAAGGTACACCGGAAACTTTATATTTTAAAGATAATATGTTACACCTTCTCGATCAGAGGTTGCTGCCCAATAAGCTCTCTTACCGTGTTTGTAAGAGCCCTGAAGAGGTCGCGGCCGCTGTCAGGGAGATGTCAGTTCGCGGGGCGCCTGCTATTGGTGTCAGCGCAGCTTATGGTTACCTGCTTGCAGTGATTGAGGCGAAGGAAAAAGGTTTTACGGGAACAGACTTTTTCAGCCACATTGAAACCGCATTTAACACCCTGGCCGGCGCCAGGCCGACTGCCGTTAACCTGGTCTGGGCCTTGCAAAGAATGCAGGAAAAGCTGGAGCATTACCGCGATTGTTCCGCCCAAATGATTTGCCTTGAAATGAATAAGGAGGCCGACAGTATTTTTGCCGAAGATTACCGGAACAACATGCTGATCGGAAAACATGGATCCGCCCTGGTAGAAGGTAAATCGTCCTTTTTAACCCATTGCAATGCCGGAGCCCTGGCTACAGCCGGCTACGGCACCGCACTTGGTGTGATCAGGGCTTCTCATGAAGAGGGCAAAGTGTTGAAGGTTTATGCCGATGAAACAAGACCTTTGCTTCAGGGTGCCCGCCTGACTGCTTTTGAGCTGATGGAGGAAGGAGTACCGGTAGCCCTGATTACCGACAGCTGTGCCGGGTCGCTGATGCAGCAGGGTAAGATTGACCTGGTGGTAGTCGGGGCCGATCGCATCGCCGCAAATGGTGATACAGCCAACAAGATCGGCACATACAGCCTGGCTGTTCTGGCTTCTTATCACTGGATCCCCTTTTACGTGGCAGCGCCATTGTCTACCATTGATCTTTCGCTGGTTACGGGACAGGATATCAATATAGAAAACAGGGCTGCGGAAGAAATAACCTCTATCGGCCGGGAAAAAGTCGCTCCAGATGGCGTAGAGGCTCTAAACCCGGCCTTCGATGTCACCCCGGCCGGGCTGATTAGGGCTATCATTACCGAAAAGGGAGTTGTCCATGAACCGGATCGTGATAAAATTGAAGCTTTATTTCATAACTGGTAGTTTAAAGCAAATGGTTCAGGTTCAAAATAGAAGCGGAGGTTAGAGCGTTGTCTAAACTACTACTGCAGAATGCCCTGATCATACCACTTGATGATGACAGCGAAGATTATTACAGGGGCGATATTTTAATCCGGGGCGGCGTTATTGAAAGAATTATTCCCAGGCCGCTCGCGGGCGGGGCAGAAGATGTTAAAAATATTATCGATTGCACCAACATGGCCGTAATGCCCGGTTTTGTAAATACCCACGGCCATGCATCAATGAGCCTGATGCGCGGTTATGCCGACGATATGCCGCTGCAGAGCTGGCTTGAGGATAAAATATGGCCGCTTGAAGAATACCTGCAGAGCGATGATATCTACTGGGGGGCGCAGCTTAGTATCGCGGAAATGATTAAGGGCGGGACAACTACCTTTACGGACATGTATTTTGAGATGGACCGCGTTGCCGAGGCTGCTGCCGAAAGCGGAATCAGGGCGGTCCTGGCCCGCGGCCTGATCGGCCTCGACAGCGGAGGAGAAGAAGCTTTAAAAGACACTGCCCGTTTCATTGACGATTGGCACGGTGAAGCGGGGGGACGGATCAATATTTCACTGGGGCCGCATGCTCCTTACACCTGCCCGCCCGAATTTCTGAAAAAAGTAATTGCCCTGGCTGAAAAAAGCGGCCGCCTGGTACAGATTCACCTTTCCGAAACGGCATTCGAAGTTCAGGAATGTCTGAAGCAATACGGGGTAAGGCCGCCGCAGCTGTTAAATGAGGCCGGGTTATTAGAGCTTCCCGTCATTGCCGCGCACTGTGTCCATCTTGATCCGGATGATATCAGCATCCTGGCCGAAAAGCGGGTCGGTGTGGCCCACAACCCGGGCAGTAATTTAAAACTGGGCAGCGGGGTTGCTCCTCTCTGTTCAATGCTTGAAGCTGGTATCAAGGTTGGACTGGGAACGGATGGGCCGGCAAGCAATAATAACCTGGATATGGTCGAAGAGATGCGGCTGGCTTCATTACTGGCGAAAGGAATAGCGCAGGATCCAACCCTGGTTCCGGCAAAGAAGGCTCTTCAGCTGGCTACCCGAGGTGGGGCTGAGGCGCTTGGACTGACGGGTATCGGTCAGCTGCGGGAAGGCTACAGGGCTGACCTGATCGGTTTTAAGCTGGATGTGCCGCATCTTATACCCCTGCATGATCCCCTGGCCCATTTAGCTTATGCCGCTTCTGCAGCCGATGTAGACCTGGTTATTGTCGACGGTGCCATCCTGCTTGAAAAGGGGAAGCTGGTTAGGGTTGATGAAGATAAAATAAGAGCTGAAGCGACCAGGTGCGCCTTCACGTTAATTGAAAGGAGCAAAAAATAAACTGAAAGAAAAAGAGCCAATTCATATCCTGCTCACAAATGATGACGGTATCCATGCCGAAGGGATTCGAGTTTTAAGCCAAATCCTTCACGAGGAACATCAGGGGATTAAGCTCTCTATTGTTGCTCCCGACAGGGAACGAAGCGCAATCGGCCATGCCATTACTATGCACCGTCCCCTGAGAGTCGAGGAGGTTAGCCTGCTGCATAATTCAGGGCTACGGGGCAGCGCCGTTAACGGGACGCCTTCCGATTGCGTTAAACTGGCGGTGGAAGCGCTGCTTGACGATCGCCCCGACCTGATCATCTCCGGCATAAACAGGGGCAGCAACCTTGGAACTGATATCCTTTATTCCGGAACCGTTTCAGCTGCGGTGGAAGGGGTTATGCACGGCATACCGTCCATGGCCGTATCCCTGACTGAAGGCGGAAAAAGCGATGACTTTGCCTATGCAGCTCGCTTTGTCGGCAAACTGGTCAGGCGCTTTTTCGCTAATGGTCTGCCCGAGGCTACCTTGCTGAATATCAATGTCCCGCCAGGAGGGGCGAAAGTCAAGGGAGCCAGGGCAACAACCCTGGGAATCAGGCGCTATCGAAATGCTTTTGACTGCCGTGTAGATCCGCGGGGAATGCAGTATTACTGGCTGGCCGGAGATGTAGTAGAAGACGATCCTGAGGAAGAAAGCAGCGATACCAGGGCCGTTAGGGAGGGTTTTATTTCTCTGACGCCGATTTATTTCCAGCTGACCAATCATGAAGCGCTGCCGGCGCTGAAGAAGATCCTTGATTGGCCGGGTTTATTACCGCAGTAATTTTTGTTTGCAAGCGAGGTGATCCTTATGCCGGAACTTGAACCCTTGAGCAATAACTGCTACCGTATCGCCCGACAGGGCAATATGAATGCCCATGTCCACGTTTACCTGAGCAGAGTGCTTTATGAAGAGTTGAGCGAAGAAAAATCCCTGGAACAGCTCATCGATGCTGCCTCTCTTCCCGGGGTAGTCAGTCCTGTTGTCGGAATGCCTGATATTCATACCGGCTTCGGTCTTCCCATCGGAGGCGTTATGGCTATGGATGCAGAGGAGGGACTGGTCTCGGCCGGAGCAGTGGGGATGGATATAAATTGCGGAGTCCGCTTACTGAAGACCAACCTTGACAGCAGGGATTTCGACAAGCCCCTGCTGCGCCGGATTATTAAAGCTATTACCGCAAGGGTTCCCAGCGGGATTGGACACAAAAGCATCCATCACAAAGAGGTTAAAGCTAATTTCGGTAGTTTAATCGAGAAAGGAGTTCCGCATTTAATCCAAATGGGTTATGGGCGCCAGGAAGATTTAGATGCTATCGAGGACCGGGGGGTTATGGCCGATGCAGATCAAAGGGCTGTCAGTAAGGCCGCTACCGACCGGGGTCTTCAGCTTTCCACCATAGGCGGGGGAAACCACTTCATTGAACTGGGGCGGGTAGAGGAGATTTTCGATGTCGATTATGCCGCTTCCCTCGGGCTGAACGAAAAAACGGTTACCGTCTTAATTCATACCGGCAGCCGCGGTTTTGGCCATCAAATCTGCACCGATTTTATGGCTGAAATGAAAGGCATGGCTGGTAAATATGGTATTAAACTGCCTTCAGCCGGGCTTGCTGCCGTACCGATCAAGTCGCCGGAAGGAAAGCGTTACCTGAGGGCAATGGCCTGCGCCGTTAACTTTGCTTATTGCAACCGCCAGTGGGTTACCGACGACGTGCGCAAAGCTTTTGTTTCAGCGCTTGGTGGTAAGGAAAACGATTATGACTTAGGGCTTGTATATGATGTAGCCCATAATACAGCCCGTTTTGAAAAAATAGGCGGCCGTAAATTATTAATTCATCGTAAGGGTGCTGTCAGGGCCCTGCCGCCCCGTCATCCTGATACCCCCGCTAAGTTCAGGGAAATGGGACATCCTGTTCTGATACCGGGCAGCATGGGTTCGTCTTCCTATATAATTGTTGCAGAGCCGGAGGTAGAAAATGTATTTAACTCCGTCAACCACGGGGCCGGGAGGGTTTTATCAAGGACCGCTGCCAAAAAAACTGTTTCCGTTGAACAGCTGAAAAATCGCCTTGGCGAGGTCATGGTTTCAGGCCGCAACTACAAGGCCTACCTGGATGAAGCTCCCCAGGCTTACAAGAATATCGACGCTGTTATTGAAACATTTACCGAAATCGGATTCTGCAGAAAAATTGCCCGGCTCACACCCCTGGCCGTAATCAAGGGAGAGGGCGGAGATTAAGCCGTCGCAGGAATTGACAGGCGCTCAAAAATAGACTAAAATAATATCTGCGCAAAGGGGAGTAGCTCAACTGGCAGAGCAGCGGTCTCCAAAACCGCAGGCTGCGGGTTCAAGTCCTGTCTCCCCTGCCAGAATAATGAAGGGTGCTGCCTTAGTAAGGCAGCGCCCTTTTTACCGCCCGGATGCCTCTGATAATTGAAACAATTTAGCTTGTAACTGCAAAATAGCCCGGCACTTAGCCTGGCTTATTTACCGAAAGGATGGCCAATGAAGCAGGGCGAATTTTTTAAAGCATTGGAGAACGAGGCTTCAGTCCACCTCAGAAATAGCCCTTCGCTGGAGATGGAGGGGGCGGCTTCCTGGGTTGAGGCAACTGCCAAAATGGATGCCGATAATGCAGGTCCAGTCCCTGACAGGGCTGAAGCCGACGGTTTGCAGCCGGGTATTGGATTTCTGATGCGCGATATCTATATTCCCGCTGAAAATAACGTCAGGTCGATCTGGGTCCGTCCCGGGACCTTATTATTTAACCTCAGCCGAAGGGTTGTTAATTTGGCTTCAGCCACCGGGTTCAGAAAACATGCCCTGACCCTGTACTTACTAACCGGCCTGGAACCGATCCTGCCCAGGGTAAATATTTGCGTCAACCTGGGCCGGGCCGACCTGCTTTACCCCAGGGTGGAAAGTGGTTCCGAACCCCGTGGTAAATTGCTGGATTTATTATGCCGGCTGCATCCTGGCGGCGGGAATAAATTAATTATAAAAAATATTGTAAAAGCTATTGACAAATTAACCGAAGCGATCAATAATATACTTCCAGGTTCCGAGAGACTGGAAAACGAACCGGGTTTGGTCTAAGGGAGAACCGGAGTGGGTGAAGGGCTTACCGAAATCCGTGTAAGGATTATCCCTTAAGCCGAATTGCTGAAAGTGGCGGACCATGAAAAGCCTGAACAGGCTGGGAGTGGCCGAAACAATCGGCGCGGGACTAGAGTAGCGGTCTGGAGGTTGGGCAGATGCTATCCGGAGGAGGTAGCGGAAACTCAGTCGCAGATGGACGCGCGAAGAAGTTCCGGCGGTAAGTTAGAAGGCCTGTTGGAACCTGGTTTTATATTTACAGATAAACCTGCGGCGGTTGCCTGTGTGCCGGGGGTTTTTTATATTAATGATAGCAGCCGAAAATACAGGCATCTATTGCATAAAACACCCGGTTCAGTTAGAATTATTCCTATAGCTTTTAAACCGGGGGTATGAAAAATGTCGGACAAAATTGGCTTAATCGGATGCGGCGCTATGGGATCTGCCCTGGCAAAGGGCATGATCAAGAACATGGGCATTACAGCTGATTCAATTTACGTTTATGACTTGAATGTGCATCGAAAGAAGGATCTTGCAGCAGAAATTGATGCTGTCGCTGCAGACAATCTTGTCGATCTTGTTCCATACTGCCGGCATATTTTTATTGCTGTAAAACCGCAGGATATTGAAGGCCTGCTCTACTCGATGAAAGAGATGACCAGGCCGGACCAAATAGTTGCCTCCATAGCTGCCGGAATTACCATCCATTATATCGAAAGCTGCCTGCCTGCCGGAGTCAGGGTGATCAGGCTGATGCCTAACACCCCCTGCCTCCTTGGCGAAGGAACTATTGCGATCAGTACGGGCGATAATGTAAACGATGAGGAACGCAAAGAAGTGGAGCAACTCCTGCAGCCTCTTGGCTTGACGGTTCGCCTGCCGGAATACCTGATGGATGCCGCTACAGGGCTTAGCGGAACCGGTCCTGCTTATGTCTTTCTTTTTATTGAAACGATGATTGATGCCGGGGTTGCTGTTGGCATCAGGCGAGATGTCGCTTCTGAAATGGTTATCCAAAATGTAATCGGGTCTGCATTAATGCTGCGGGATAACGTGAAGCACCCGGCTGAATTGCGAAATTCAGTTACATCTCCGGCTGGAACAAGCGCTGCCGCCCTGCAGGTGCTGGAAGAAAACAGTTTCCGCAGCTGCCTGCAAAAAGCAGTGATCCAGGCTACCAGGAGGGCGGAGGAGCTTCGCCGTGGTTAATGAATTTACCAGCCTGTCTTTGCCAAACCCCTGCCGCATTGTCGTTAAAGTAGGTACCAGGTTACTTACTCACTCGACAGGCAAATTAAACCTGGGTTATATGGAGAAGCTGGTGCGCCAGCTATCTGATCTACGTAACCGGGGACACGAGGTGATCCTGGCTACTTCCGGCTCAGTTGGAGCCGGCCGCGGCAGGCTAAATATTTCCCGAAGCCAGATTACTATTCCCGAAAAGCAGGCTATAGCCGCTGTTGGACAGGGCATACTGATCCAGATTTATGAAAAACTCTTTTCTGAATACGGGTTGATAGTAGGACAAATTTTACTGACCCGATCTGATTTGATGAGCAGAAGGCGTTATATCAACGCCTGTAACACGGTGATAACCCTGCTGAAGCTGGGTGTAATTCCGATCATCAATGAAAACGATACAGTTTCTGTGGAAGAGCTGAAGTTTGGCGATAACGATCGCCTATCGGCTCTTGTTGCAGGCCTTAGCGATGCCGACCTGCTGGTGATACTAACCGATGTCGACGGCCTTTATAATGCAAACCCGCGAAAAGATCCCGACGCCAAGCTAATCGCTTTTGTCGATAAGATAGATGAAAAGATCAGGTCGGGCGCAGAAGCTTCAAATGATGAACTGGCGACCGGAGGCATGATTACCAAGCTTCAGGCTGCAGAAATTGCAACAAGTTCGGGAATACCGATGTATATAGCAAACGGGTCCGATCCCAGCGTGGTCACCAGGCTGCTCGACGGTGAGCACGCAGGTACTTATTTTCGGCCGCAGGAACACTTTTTAAGCCAGAGGAAGCGCTGGATTGCTTACGGGCAGGTAGCCAGGGGCAGGGTCATAATCGATACCGGCGCCTGCAGCGCCCTGTTATCAGGCGGCAAGAGCCTTCTGCCGGTCGGCGTGGTTGAAATTGAAGGCAAGTTTGACCAGGGAGACCTGGTTTCGGTAGTCGATCCCGACGGCAAAGAGCTTGGGCGCGGCCTCAGTAATTTCTCGTCAGAAGAGCTGTCAAGGATTAGAAGGCATGCCAGCTCGGAAATAAAAAATATTGTCGAACGCCCGGCAGCCGAAGAAGTTATACATCGCGATAACCTGGTGATTTACTGAGCTTAAAGGAGCTGTGCATATCATGCATGCCGAGGTAGAGGGCAAGTGCAAGCTGGCCAAAAAGGCGGCGCCGCTGCTGGCAGCGCTAACGGCAGCTGCGAAAAATGAGGTTTTAGAAGCAATTGCAGGGGCCCTTGAAAATAGTGTTCAACCCATTATCGAAGCGAACCGGATCGACCTTGAAAACCTGCAAAAAAAAGATCCTTATACAACCGCTTTTCACGACCGTCTCCTATTGAACAGGGAACGGATTGAAGCGATGGCGGCGGGATTAAGAGAAATAGCCCTGTTAGACGATCCCGTTGGTGTTGTCGCAGGGATGTGGAAACGGCCTAACGGCTTACAAATTGGCCTGGTTAGCGTGCCAATTGGTGTAGTGGGTATCATTTACGAGGCCAGGCCCAATGTTACCGTTGATGCCGCCGGGCTGGCCTTGAAAGCAGGCAACGCAGTTGTTCTCAGGGGGAGCTCGGAGGCGATAAACTCAAACCGCGAGCTGGTTCGTCTTATTAACGAAGCGGTTTCGACAACTAATCTCCCGGCAGGAACGGTATCGCTGATTACCGACACTTCACGCGAAGCGGCGGCGGATCTGATGAAAGCTGACCGTTATCTCGATCTTCTAATACCCAGGGGCGGTCCCGGGTTAATCCGCTCAGTCCTTGATAATTCAACTGTCCCGGTCATTCAGACAGGGGCCGGAAACTGCCACATATTTGTAGACAGGGAAGCTGACCTGGAAATGGCTAAAGGAATCGCAGTAAACGCCAAGGTTCAGCGGCCGGGGGTCTGTAATGCAATGGAAACCCTTCTGGTTCATGAAGGGATAGCCGATCGATTCCTGCCGGTAACTTTGGAAGCCCTGAAAGAACAGGGAGTACAGGTCAGGGGATGCGAAAAGACAGCCCGGTACAGCCCGGATGTGCTGCCGGCTGAAGAAAGCGACTGGGAAACAGAATACCTTGACCTGATCCTGGCGGTTAAAGTTGTCGTTTCAATAGATGAAGCAATTGACCACATTAATCGTTACAACACCGGCCATTCAGAGGCAATCATCACAAATGACTATTTTAACTCACGCCTTTTCCTTGAACGGGTCGATGCGGCAGCCGTTTATGTTAATGCTTCGACAAGATTTACAGACGGCTCCGAATTTGGGCTGGGCGCGGAAATGGGTATAAGTACGCAAAAGCTGCATGCTCGCGGGCCGATGGGACTGGAAGCCCTGACCAGCAAAAAGTATATTATTTATGGTTCGGGGCAGATCAGAAATTAATCCGGCTTACATTTTCTAAAGGAGGAAATAAATTGAATCGTTTTCTGAAAGCTTTAGAGTCAGATTTACCAATCCTGGTTGATACAACGCTTAGAGATGGCGAACAAACCGCGGGTGTTGTTTTTTCCAATCGCGAAAAACTGCGCATCTTCAAAATGCTTGACAATCTCGGCATACACCAGGTTGAAGCGGGTATCCCGGTTATGGGGGGAGATGAAAAAGCAGTTATTAAAGAAATGGTCTCCTACAACCTTGATATCAGCATAATGGCCTGGAACAGGGCAAACATTGAAGACATTAAACAATCCCTGGAATGCGGGGTTGATTCGGTGGCTATATCTATATCTACCTCTGATATCCATATCGCCCATAAACTTGGCACTTCCCGTGAATGGGTTTTGGACAACATGACCAGGGCAGTGGATTTTGCCAAAAAAGAAGGGGTCTATATTTCCGTTAACGCCGAAGATGCATCTCGCAGCGATCAGGATTTCCTGATTGAGTTTGCCAGGCAGGCCAAACAGGCCGGGGCTGATCGTTTGCGTTTTTGCGACACTATCGGTGTATTGGAACCGTTTCGCACCTACGACCAGATCAAGAGGCTGATCGGTGAAATTAACATGGATATTGAGATGCACACCCATAACGACTTTGGCATGGCTACAGCTAATGCCCTGGCCGGTTTGAGGGCCGGAGCGCGCTTTATTGGTGTGACCGTCAACGGTCTTGGGGAAAGGGCCGGTAACGCTGCCCTGGAAGAAGTTGCCATGGCTCTGAAACATCTGTTTGGAGTTAACCTGGGGGTAAACACGAAAGATTTCCGTAACCTCTGCGAATACGTGGCACGCGCTTCAGGCAGGCAGCTCTATCCGAATAAACCGATCGTTGGCACGAATACCTTTGCTCACGAGTCGGGTATTCATGCAGACGGGGTACTGAAGAACCCCTTGACTTACGAGGTTTTCAGCCCTGACGATGTAGGGTTGGAAAGGCAGATCGTGATCGGGAAGCATTCCGGTTCGGCGTCGATAAAAATGAAGTTTGTCGAGTATGGCATCGATCTTTCCGATGAGGAAGCCAGGGATCTGCTGGAAATTGTGCGGGAAGTAACCGTTGATGTAAAAAGAGCCCTGTTTGACAAAGAGCTGATCTACATCTATGAAGATTATCTATATGACAAGAAAACAGCTCCCGAGATAGCCGCCAGAAAAGAAAAAAGCTAACCGCGGGCAGGTGCAACCTGATGGCAGCTGAACAACTATACTGCGTCGTCGACATAGGCGGAACAAAAATCCTGGTCATGATTATCGATCAGAACCGGAATGTTTTATTCCGGGATAAATTTAACACCCCTGAAGAGGCAACCCCTGAAGGTGTGGTAAATTCAGTCCGGGAAAGGTTGAACTCTTTTTATCCCGATCACAATTATGATCCGGAATCCCTGAAGGGGTTAGGTATTTGTGTCGCCGCTTTTGTGAACCACGAAAAAGGGGAGATCTACCACGCACCGAATATCTCCTGGCACAATGTGCCCCTGAAGGCGCTTTTTGAGGATAGCTTTTCCGACAGCAGGTGCTCCGTATACCTGGAAAACGATGCCACTGCTGCTGTTGCCGGCGAGGTTGCATTTGGGGCGGCCGGGGGACATCTGAATGTTATCTATGTAACCCTCAGCACCGGTATAGGCGGAGGGCTATACCTGAACGGCCGGCTTTACCGGGGTTCAACAGGTTTTGCCGGAGAGGTGGGGCATACCAAACCTTTTGGGAAGGGAAGGACCTGCAGCTGCAGCGGCGAGGATTGCCTGGAAATATGGGCATCCGGGAGCGCTATCGCTGCCAGCGCCGCTATTTTGTGGCCGGAAGGATTGAAGAACAGAGAGAAACTTACTACAGCCCAGGTTTTTGAAGAAGCTGACGGCGGCAACCCTCTGGCGGCCAGGATAATTGAAGAAGCTGCTCACAAATCCGCTACCGGCCTGGCGAACCTGGTTACCCTGTTTAACCCTTCTTGCCTGGTGGTCGGCGGAGGCGTTGCCGCCAACAGGCCGGAATACCTGGAAAAAGTATTCTCCCTGGTCAGGCAGCAGGCGATTGAGCCTTCTGTGAGGGGAACAGGCCTTTTACTTGAAGCTGCCCGTTTAAAGTCTGATTCAGGAGCATGGGGCATGTACGCCCTGATGACGGGAGAGGTGGAGGGCTAAACCGATGGAAGCCGTTGAACCGATCGAACAAATATATGAATTCATGGAAATGCTGATCCGCCGTTACGGCTCAATGGGCATTGCTGCAGCCATGTTCGCCGAAAGCGCCGGTCTCCCGTTCGCATCGGCTGTTGTTTTACTAACTTCCGGGACTATGATTTTAGGGGGAACGGTTTCTTTCTGGTCGATCTTTTTTGCTTCAACTATTGGCATTACCCTTGGAAGTATTTTTAGTTACCTGGTAGGGTTGGCAGGAAGCTATATCGGCAAGGCTGTCTGGCTGAACCGAATCAGGAACAACCGGCCCGACGATCAAAAAAAATCAACGAACCCGGTGCTCCGGTTTTGGAAGAGATACGGCAATTTTTCTATTTTCATGGGGCAGTTTTGGGGAGTGACGCGGACCTTCATATCCTTTCCTGCAGGAGCCATGCATATGAATTTTCCGCTTTTCATTATTTACACCCTTGCAGGTGGGGCGCTATTCAGCCTGGCAATGATTGGTCTCAGCATTGCCCTTACCGGAACCATGAGCCTGACCCTAAAGGCTTTGCGATTACTGGCCGATTTTTCTCCCTGGTTACTCTTAATACCGGTTACACTGGTAATAGTATTTGTCTACATTTACCGCAGCCGGGGCTGGAAAGTTTCGTTTCCTTTTAATAATGGAGACAACAATAAAAAGGAGGCAGGAGAGGACAATAAAGATGGCAAAAAAGAGTTTCAAGCTTAATGTTTACAACGAAAGGTGTAAAGAGTGCGGGATTTGTTTCGCTTTTTGCCCGAAGGATAACCTCAGGACAACCGAGGATGGTTCACCTGAATTTATTGATCCGGAGAACTGCACGGGATGCAAGCTATGTGAATACCTGTGCCCCGATTTTGCCATTCAGGTTTTCACTGAAGATGATGAAAATGAGCTTGAAGAACCTGAAAAGGACTAATTATTGATGAAACCTGATTTTGATCGCATTATCGACAGGAAAAATACCCGCTCCATGAAGTGGGACGGCATGGAGCCTTATTTCGGGGAGAACAACCTGGTTCCTCTCTGGGTCGCCGACATGGACTTTAAGTCGCCCCCGCCGGTGATAGAAGCCCTTTCGAGGCGGGCTGAACACGGGGTTTACGGTTATGCGGGCAGCTACAACGCCTATTTTGAAGCTGTGCGCGGGTGGATGCAAAACCGCTTCGGGTGGAATCTGGAGCAGGAGTGGATCTCTCCCGCACCGGGTGTCATACCCGCTTTAATTCTGCTGATAAATGCTCTTTCCATGCCCGGAGACCGGGTTGTCGTTCAACCCCCCGTTTATCCTCCCTTTTTTGCCGCCGTCAATAACTGTGGGCGTCACCTGGTTTATAATCCGCTTATCGAGGAGCAGGGCTGTTATAGGATAGATTTTGAAGACCTTGAGCTTAAGCTGGCCTGGGAGAGGGTACGCCTGCTAATTCTATGCAGTCCCCACAACCCCGTCGGCCGGGTGTGGACTAAAGATGAACTTGAACAGGTTGTTTCCATAGCCTCCAGGCACGGCGTATTTGTTATTGCCGACGAAATTCATGCCGATCTCGTTTTTGGTCAGGCGCGGCACACCCCGCTGGCAATGATATCGGACCAGGCTGCGCAGAACTGCGCCGTTCTTACTGCGGCCAGTAAAACTTTTAACCTGGCCGGACTGCAGACATCGAACACGATCATAAAGAATGAAAAGATCAGAAACCTCTACTGGACGGCATCAAAGAACTCCGGTTTTGCCCGTCCCAATATTTTTGGTCTTGAAGCCCTGATAGCTGCCTACAATGAAGGCGAAAGCTGGCTTGAGGAGCTTTTGGTTTACCTGTCCGGAAATTATGCCCTTCTCCAAAATTATCTTGCTGAAAAAATGCCCTCGCTAAAAGCAGCCAGTCCTGAAGGAACATACCTGGCCTGGGTTGATTGCAGGGCGATCTTAAGCAGGAAAGGAAACCCCGCCCGTTTCTTCCAGGATGAAGCAGGACTTGCTTTTAACGATGGCAGTGATTATGGCCCGGGGGGCGCTGGGTTTATCCGCATAAATTTCGCCTGCCCCCGCCCGCTTTTGGAACAAGCCCTGGAAAGCATGGCTGCTGCCCTGGACAACCTTGAATAAATCCGCATCAAGAGGGGAGAAAAGAGTTTGAATCCTGATTTCGAGAAGCTGCTGCGCTCCGTGGGGCCTATCGGAGCAGGGAAAAGCAGTTATATCATTACCATGGGCTGCCAGATGAACGAACATGATTCGGAAGTGATCGCGGCTATCGTTCAGGGTATGGGTTTCAACGAAGCCGAAAGCGCTGAAGAAGCAGATCTGATCATTATCAATACCTGCGCGGTCCGAAAAAAGCCTGAAGATAAAGTCGCTTCGCTGCTGGGTAAATATCTGGCCCTGAAAGAAGAAAAAAAAGAGCTGCTGATTGCAGTCGGCGGCTGCATGCCTCAGCAGCCTGAAGCTGCCGCTTACCTGAAAAAAAGATTTCATCATGTCAACCTGATATTCGGCACCCATGCCCTGCCCAGGCTCCCGGCGCTGCTGCAGCAGTGCAGCAGCGGCAGGGGAACAGTTATTGCCATTGAGGAAGATTATCCTGATCGCGAAGGGCTGCCTGCGGTGCGCCGCAGCGATTTTCAGGCCTGGCTTCCGATCAGTTATGGCTGCAACAACTTTTGCTCTTATTGCGTGGTTCCCCATGTACGGGGAAGGGAACGAAGCAGAACGCCTGAACAGGTAAGCGGCGAATTTGCCCGCTTAAAGCAGGCCGGTTACCTTGATATCACCCTGCTCGGCCAAAATGTTAACTCTTACGGGCACGATCTGCCAGATCGATCCTCTTTCGCTCTACTGCTCCGGACTTTGAATGAAGGGGCAGGCAAAACGAGGATCCGCTTTATGACCTCTCATCCAAAGGACCTGTCACGAGAACTGGTCCAAGCAGTTGCCGACTCCCATTCTTTATGCGAGCATTTTCACCTTCCCGTTCAGTCGGGGAGTAACCGCATCCTGAAGCTTATGAATCGCCGCTATACGCGCGAACACTACCTGGAGCTAATCTCCATGATCAAAACGCTGGTGCCAGGAGCGTCGATCACCACCGATTTAATTGTCGGTTTTCCCGGCGAAACCGAGGAAGATTTTAAGCAATCTTTAACCCTGGTTAAGGAAGCGCGTTTCGACAACGCTTTTTCGTTTATCTACTCACCCAGGAAAAATACTGCGGCGGCCGCCTTGGACGATTCACTCTCCAGGAGTGAAAAAGAAGCAAGGCTGACCCGTCTAAACAATCTCCAGCACAAAATAAGCAAGGAGATCAATGAATCGTTAAAAGGTTCACATTTAGAGGTGCTGGTAGAAGGACGCAGTAAGAGCGATCCTGCGATGCAGACAGGGCGGACCCGTACCAATAAGCTGGTTCATTTTGAAGCCGGGGAAGACCTTGGCGGTTCTTTTGTCACCCTGGAGATCACGGAAGCGCGGACCTGGAGCCTGATCGGGGAGGTGAGAGCGTGAGCAAACCGAGTCCGATGATGGAACAATACCGATCCATTAAGGAGCAGCACCCCGATAAACTGCTCTTCTTTCAGGTGGGTGATTTCTTCGAACTATTTTATGAAGATGCCAGGATTGCCGCCCGGGAAATGGACATTGCTTTAACTTCAAGGGGGATGGATAGGGAAGAGCCGATCCCTCTTGCCGGTGTGCCTATTCATGCTGCTGAGACCTACCTGAACAAGCTATTGGCCAGGGGCCACAAAGTTGTCATCTGCGAGCAGGTTGAGGAATCTTCCCAGGCCAGGGGCCTGGTTAAAAGAGAGATAACCCGGATTCTTACCCCGGGGACAATTACAGACCCCCGATTGCTCGAAGAAAGCCGGAACAACTACCTGGCAGCGGTGGTTGCCCTGCCCGGTAACATTGTCGGACTGGCTGCTGTTGATGTGTCGACCGGAGATTTTAAGGCAACCGAAAAGCGGGGCGATGGAGCTGCTGAAAGCATTTTCGATGAACTTAACCGTCTCGCGCCATCAGAATGTATCTGCAGTTCGGAAGATCTTTCCCGCCTGGCCGGTACGCTTTTAAATACGCCTTCCGGCTGTTCGGTAGAGCAGATTAAACGCCTTCCCGGGCCGGAGGAATCCAAAGGGTTAATCAGTTCGCAATGGGGAGATAATATCTACGATGAGCTGGAACTGCAGCGCTATACAGGGGCAGCCCTGGCTGCTTCTTCCGCCCTGCAGTACCTGCAGCAGCTGCAGCACCCCCGGGGCATGAAGCATTTTCATCCACTGGAACTCTATTTTAGCGAAAAGCAGATGATTATTGATCCGGTAACGGCAAGGAACCTCGAGTTGACCCAGTCATACCTGGAAGGCACAAAAAAAGGCAGCCTGCTGCACCTGGTCGACCACTGCGTAACCGGTATGGGTAAACGCCTGCTGAGACGATGGCTTGAACAGCCCCTGCTGGACAGGAAGGCGATTGAAGAGCGTCACGAAGCAGTAGAAGAGCTGCTGCAAAAACCGCTGCAAAGAGACGAACTAAGGCGTTTTCTGCAGCAGATCATCGATCTTGAGCGTTTTTCAGGTCGCCTTTCCTACCGCAGTGTCAATGCGCGCGACCTGGTCCACTTAAAAAATACGCTCTCCCAGGTTGGCCCGATTAAGACCCTGAGCTCGAGTTTTAACTCCTCGCTGCTCCAGACCCTGGGCGCTGAGCTGCCCGCTTTTAAAGAACTGATTGATTTAATAGGTGCTGCCCTGGTTGATGAACCCCCGCCCGGCTTAAAAGAGGGGGGCCTCATTCGCACCGGCTATAACAGCGAAGTGGACAACCTTAAAAAATTAGCCGGCGATGGAAGCGACATGCTGCTTCAACTGGAGCAGAAAGAGAAAGAACGGACGGGAATTAAATCGCTCCGGGTTGGCTACAACAGAAATTTTGGCTATTATTTTGAAATTACCAGGGCTAACCTTGAACTTGTGCCGGCAGAATACCAGCGCAGGCAAACCCTGGTTAACGCCGAGCGTTTTACCATGCCAGAATTGGAGGAGATGGAAAACAGGATCACGGGGGCCAGGGATAAACTGATCCGTCTCGAATATAGCCTTTTTGAAGAGCTGCGGGAAAGAGCTGCCGCCTATATACCGGCAATCAGCGCCGCGGCGGACAGCCTTGCCGGTATTGACTGTCTGCAGGGGTTCGCCGAAACTGCTGATAAATACAATTACTGCCGTCCCCGGATGGCCGATAACAATCTTTTCAGTCTCAAAGAAGCCCGCCACCCGGTTGTAGAAGCGCTGACGACGGAGAAATATGTTCCCAACGATATCTTCATGGATGAGAAGAGCTATATCCTGCTGATTACCGGTCCCAACATGGCCGGTAAGAGCACCTATATTCGCAGCGCAGCCCTGGCTTCCGCCCTGGCTCAGGCCGGGTCGTTCGTCCCGGCCGGCGAGGCGCAGCTGCCTATCCTGGATCGGATCTTTGCCCGTGTCGGGGCCGGGGATGATTTAAGCCGCGGTCACAGCACTTTCATGGTGGAAATGCAGGAAACGGCAGCTATTTTATGTGAGGCGACAGATAAAAGCCTTGTTATCCTCGACGAAATAGGACGCGGTACAAGCACTTATGACGGTATGAGTATTGCCCGCAGCGTAATTGAATATATAGGATCCCGGTTGAAAGCAAAAACGCTTTTCTCTACCCACTATCACGAGCTGACTAACCTTGAAGGCGATATTGCAGGTATAAAAAACTACACCATGGCGGTGAAAGAGAAAGGGAAAAAGGTTATATTTCTCAGAAAAGTAGTGCCGGGTAAGGCAGATAAAAGCTACGGTATCAACGTTGCCCGGCTGGCCGGTATCCCCCTGGAAGTCTTGATCAGGGCCGAAGAAGTGCTGGCAGAGCTGGAATTGAAAGCATCAACTGCAGGCGAACGGCAGCTCTCCCTGCTGCCCCTTGTAAGCAAACCGCTGCCCGAGAAAGTGCTGGAACTGGAAATAGCGGCGGAACTTAAAGATCTTGATTTAAACCGGACTACCCCGATGGAAGCGATCCAAAAGCTGTTCGAACTGCAAAGCAGGCTTATCGAAGGGGAAAAGGGAGAGGAAGATGGGGATGATTAACTGATGGCTATCAAGATATTGCAAAAACTGGTCGCCGAACAGATTGCCGCAGGCGAGGTAATCGAAAATCCTTCTTCCGTGGTGAAAGAACTGGTGGAAAACTCGCTTGACGCCGGGGCGGACAGGATTGAAGTAAGTATAGATTCAGGCGGCAAAGAGAAGATTTCCGTCGTCGATAACGGTACCGGGATCGTTCCGGAAGAAGTTCCCCTGGCCTTTCAGCGATTTGCCACCAGTAAGCTCGGTTCTATCACTGATCTCGACCGACTCTCAACGCTTGGCTTCCGGGGAGAAGCGCTGCCCAGCATTGCCGCGGTGGCCAGGGTGACGATGGTAACGCGCAGGGCTGAAGAAATCGCCGGCACCCGGCTGGTTATTGAAGGCAGCGAGGTCAAAGAAGTCGAAAGCGCCGGTTCGGCCACCGGTACTGCCGTTACTGTGGAAGACCTGTTTTTCAATACACCGGGCAGGGAGAAGTTTTTAAGGGCTCATTCTGTTGAAACGGGGAGAGTTACATACCTCGTCACCAACTTCGCCCTGGCGAACCCTGCTGTTGCCTTTCGGCTCAACAACGGTCCGAAGAATATTTTTCATTCGCCGGGTGACGGAAACCTGCTGCATGCCTTTGCCGCTGTCCACGGAGCGGAGATGGCGGGATCGATGATCGAGCTGAAACGGCGCGATCCGCAGAGCGGGTGCGAGGTGGAAGGTTATATTTCCTCGCCTCACACCCACCGGTCTTCAAGAAGATGGATTACCCTGATTGTTAACGGCCGGCTGGTCAAGGATGCCATGCTGCTTAATGCTCTCGAGCGAGGTTACAGCAGTCTTTTACCTGGCAGGCGCTATCCCCTGGCTGTGTTGAAAATAACCGTTCCCCCGGACAGTATTGATGTAAATGTTCATCCGGCAAAAACAGAAATTCGCTTTCAGCGGCCGGAAGATATCAAAGAACTGCTCTATCGGGCTGCCAGGGCGACCCTGTCCGGTGACAGGATGATGCGCAGCTGGCCGGGGCAGAAAATCGATTTATCTTCAAGCCCTGATCAATCGCTTCAGCAGAAAGTTTTACCCGGGGAAAACCTGTTTTCCGGTTCCGGAAACGCCCGGGATCTGCCTGAAATTAAGCATTATGAGGCGGGGGAGGGGGAGAGGAGGAGCGACTGTCGCACAGGAAGTTTTATTGATGCAGTGCACGAAAACACGATCGATAATCAATACCGGTTAATCGGGCAATATCTCCAAAGTTACCTGGTCGTGCAAAAAGGCGAGAACCTGCTCCTGATCGACCAACACGCCGCTCATGAAAGTGTTGTTTATCATCAGCTGCTGGCAGATCAAGAGCGGGGAAAGAGAGGGGTACAGCTCACTCTGCCCCTCGTTCTCGAACTGCCGGCAGCCTGGGTAACGCAGCTGGAGGTTTTGCTTCCCCATTTAAAGAGCGCCGGGTTTGATTTGGAACCTCTTGGAGAAAACAGCTTTACAGTGAGGGCTGTCCCCTACGGCGACCGGGAGAGCTTTAGCGCTGAAGCAGTGTATGATCTGCTTGATGAGCTGATTAATAGTGATGATCAGGAAGCTGACCGGGGAAAACATGTCTTAAAAACCGTTGCCTGCAAGCGTGCCGTAAAAGCGAAGCAGCTTCTTTCAAGGGAAGAGATGCAGCAATTGCTGGATGATTTTGCCGCATCACCGGCAGTGCGATACTGCCCGCACGGCCGGCCGTCGGTGATCAGTTTTGAGCGCGCAAGCCTGGAAAAAAGTTTCGATCGCAAAGGACATTAAGCCAATGGAGAGGTTAAATGGAGACGGTCCCTTAAAGATACCGGTGCTTGTCCTGGCCGGGCCGACGGCTTCGGGGAAAACCGCGCTGGCCATGGAAGTAGCTTTGCGCCTGGGCACAGAGATAATCAGCGCCGATTCAGCCCAGGTTTATCGGCGCCTGAATATAGGTACGGCAAAACCGACCCCCCTGGAGCAGGCCCGGGTTGCCCACCACCTGGTAGATTTGATTGAACCGGACCGGGAGTATAGTGTGGCCGAATATCAAACGGCGGCTTTTAAAATGATTACTGATTTTTATCAAAGCGGACGGATTCCCTTCATGGTGGGAGGAACAGGCCTGTATATAAAGGCTGTTCTGGACAATTACGCTTTTGGAGAAAAAGGCGGTAATGAAGAATTACGGCGGGAACTGGCTGATTTTGCAGCTTCCCGGGGCCTGCCTGCGCTTTATCAAAAACTGCAAAAGGACGACCCCCTTGCCGCTGCGGCAATTCACCCAAACGACGAACGTCGAATTATCAGGGCCATGGAGGTTAAGATCCTTGAAGGCCGCCCTATATCGGATCAGGTCAGGCGTACAGAAGCGAGAAGCTCTCCCTATGATCCGCTATTCTTCTGCCTGAGCATGGATAGGCAGCAGTTATACGGCAGGATAGAAGAGCGGGCAGACCTGATGATTAAAGCCGGCCTGCTTGAAGAGACAAAAAAACTTTTGGGCAGCGGTTTCAAGCCCGAAGATCCCGGTTTGCAGGTAATCGGTTACCGGCAGATGGCCGCTTTTTTAACCGGCCGGTGCAGTTTTCCCGATGCCCTGGCGGATATGAAAAAGCAAACCCGTAATTACGCCAAGCGGCAGATGACCTGGTTCAAAAGGGACGGGCGTATCCGCTGGTTAAGTAAGGAAGAGCATAGTTTTAAGCAGATGGTAGAAATTATTTGCACCGCAGTGAAGGAACTTGGCTGTTAACGGGCGAATTATAAGACAGTTGGCACTATAGATAGAAAAGAAGGGAGCCCAATAATGAAAGGCGCAATAAACCTGCAAGATGCTTTTTTAAACCAGGTCCGCAAAGAAAATATGCTAATGACTGTTTTTCTGATCAACGGCTACCAGATAAAAGGGGTTGTTCGCAGCTTTGATAATTTTACGATCATGCTCGAGGTAGAAGGAAAACAGCAGTTAGTTTACAAGCATGCTGTTTCAACTATTATCCCGGTAAGAAACGTTAACCTGAAAAACAGCAACGAGGACAGCAGCGGCGAGGATAACGAGTAAGGAATAGCCAGACTGAACTTAGAGAAGATTAATCATTTAGAAGAGGCGCTGAAGGATAGGCGCCTCGTTTACTAAGAACCGATGCGAAAGGGGTATAATAATTATTGGCTGAAAAAGCGGTGCTTGTAGCCCTCGATCGAGACAAACCGGACAGCAGCATTGAACGCAGCATGGATGAACTCTCTCTGCTCGCCCTGACCGCGGGTGCAGAAGTAGTTGATACCATGATCCAGAAAAGATCTGCTCCCGATGCCGCCTATTATATCGGTAAAGGGAAAGCGGAAGAACTGAAAGCAGTTGTCGACTATTTTGATGCTGAACTGGTCATATTCAATGATGAA
This sequence comes from Syntrophomonadaceae bacterium, assembly GCA_007132095.1. Lineage (GTDB taxonomy): Bacteria > Bacillota > Dethiobacteria > DTU022 > DTU022 > SLPH01. Next base: position 44,488 of record SLPH01000015.1, read on the forward strand.
CTCTCTCCATCCCAGGTTCGCAATTTAGACCGGATCCTGGGCGTAAAAACGATCGACAGAACCGCCTTAATCCTGGATATATTCGCCCGCCGCGCTATTTCCAGGGACGGTAAGCTGCAGGTTGAACTGGCCCAGATGCAGTACTTGCTGCCGCGCCTGATCGGCCTGGGACAGCAGTTGTCGCGTTTAGGAGGCGGTATCGGAACCAGGGGACCGGGAGAAACTCAGCTTGAAATTGACCGACGGGTAATCCGGAAGCGGATCAGTGATTTGAAAAAAGAGATCATCCAGCTTCGAAAGCACCGTCTGCAGCATCGTAAGCGCCGGGCAAAAAACCGCTGCACCGTGGTCAGCCTGGTTGGCTATACCAATGCGGGAAAATCAACCCTGCTCAATGCGCTTACCGGGGCAAACTTATATACTGAAGACAAGCTTTTTGCCACCCTTGACCCCTCGGTAAGAAGGGGCAAGGTAGACCATGAAAGGGAAGTGCTCTATACCGACACTGTAGGTTTTATCGAAGAACTGCCCCGTCAGCTGGTTACCGCTTTCAGGGCTACTTTGGAAGAAATTGCTGCTGCCGATATACTTTTACATGTTGTCGATATCAGCCATCCGCATTGGATGAAGCAGATCAGCATTGTTCGCGAACATCTCTCGCACATTGATCCTGATTTTCACCAGCGCGAACTGATGGTTTTTAATAAAATTGATTTGCTCGAAGATGAATCCCTTGCAGCTTACCTGAAGCGGGAATTTCCCGGGGCCTGTTTTATTTCAGCCCTGGCGAAAGCTAACCTGGAAAATTTAAAAGAATCTATAATTAAGCGCATGGACCTGGAAAAACACCGCCTGGAATTAAAACTGCCCTACAGCGAGGGCAGGTTACTGGCGGCGATAAAAGCGGAAGGTGACATATTCAGGATCGATTACCGGGAAGATTATATCGAGGTCGACGCAGAAGTCAGTTCCAGCCTCGCGGGAAGGCTGGAAAAATATATGGCCGGTTAAGGGGATAATCCTTCCGGCAGACTAATAGATGTGGCGGTAGAGTCCCGCTACCCTGCCCAGAATTTCAGCTTCTTCGGTAATGATCGGTTCGTAGGCATCGTTTTCCGGAAGCAATTTCACGGTTTTACCTTCCCGGTAAAACCGTTTCACTGTCGCCTCTTCACCCAGCAGGGCCGCTACGATATCGCCGTTTTCGGCAGACTTCTGCTGCTTCACAATCACGTAATCGCCATCAAGAATGCCGGCCCCGATCATGCTGTCGCCGCTAACCTTTAAGACAAAGCAATCCTCCCCGGCTGTAATCTCGAGCGGGATGGGGAAAAAGCCTTCCAGGTTTTCTTCGGCTAAAATAGGGGCCCCGGCGGTAATTCTGCCGATAAGGGGGGCGTAACCGCATTTCTTGGTAGGTTGTCCGGAAGAGTCCCTGATAATTTCAATCGCCCGCGGCATTGTACGCATGCGGGATATATAGCCCTTCTTTTCCAGGGCATCAAGGTGATGGTGGACCGTTGCTGTGGATTTTATACCGAGCGCTTTACAAATTTCCCTGACAGAAGGAGGATAATTACAGCGTTCAACTTCCTTTTCTATATAATCGAGGATTTGTTTATGCTTATCGCTCAGAGGATCCATCCTAAATCACCCTTTTCATTAAAAAGTATAAGAGAAGCAGTTTGGTGGGTCCGACGGTTCAATTAGTATATCACGAATTTTAGCCTATATCAAACAATTGTTCTCTAATCAGGAACCATTAATCCGGACAAGCTTGTTAAGCCCGTTAAGGTAAGCCTTGACGCTGGCCTCAATGATATCAGTGCTTACACCCCTGCCGGTTATGGTGCGATCCTGGTAGGACATTTCAACTTTGACTTCACCGAGAGCATCGCGCCCCTGGGTAACGGCATCTATTTTATACTTATTCAGGCTGATAAAGAGACCGGTGATCTTGTTAACAGCGTTATAGGCAGCATCAATCGGCCCGGATCCGGTAGCCACTTCTTCAATCAGCGTACCGTCTTCTTTCTTCAGGCGAACAATGGCAGCCGGCACGCTCATGGTTCCGCTGATCGTCTGCAAAAAGTCAAGTTTATAGCGCGGTTCTGAAGTTGTGAGGTGATCAAGAACCAGCGCTTCAAGATCTTCCGGGTAAACCTCTTTCTTTTTATCGGCAAGTTCGACAAAATGTTTATAGATCGTTTTCAGCTGGCTGTCATCGAGCGAAAAGCCGATTTTCTTCAAGGCATCTAATACGGCATGCCGCCCCGAACGGGCCGTCAGGCACATCTTGGCCGCCTGGCCGCCTACCAGGGCGGCGTCGATTATTTCATATGTTTCTTTTTTCTTCAGCACCCCGTCCTGGTGGATGCCGGAGGAGTGGGCAAACGCGTTTGAACCAACGACAGCTTTATTGACCGGAACCGAAATGCCGGTCAGTTTGCTGACCAGCCTGCTGGTGCGGTATATTTCCGGAAAATTAATATCCGTGTGGTAGGGGAAATGATTGCCCCGGATCCTGAGGGCGACGGCGATCTCTTCCAGGGCAGCATTACCGGCTCTTTCCCCGATACCATTAATATTGCATTCGATCTGGCGGGCCCCGTTTTTCACCGCCTCAAGGGAATTGGCTACGGCAAGGCCGAGATCGTTATGACAGTGAACGCTGATAACCACTTTGTCTATGCCCTTTACATTTTCCCGCAGTCTTCTAATCAGGGCCCCAAATTCTTCAGGAACGGCATAGCCAACCGTGTCGGGAATGTTGAGTGTGGTAGCGCCGGCCTTGATTACAGCTTCAAGGAGCCTGTACAGGTATTCTTCACGCGCCCTTGTAGCGTCCTCGGGAGAGTATTCAATGTCGTCGGTAAAGCGCTTCGCATACCTGACGGCGGCAACTGCCTGTTCCATAAGCGCTTCCGGGCTCTTTTTCAGCTTGTGTTCCATATGGATATCAGACGCGGCCAGAAAAACGTGGAGACGGCTTCTTTCGGCGTCTTTAATCGCTTCCCAGGCTGCGTCTATGTCTTCCTGGACTGTGCGGGCCAATCCGCAGATAACAGGACCTTTCACTTCTCTTGCTATGGACTGAACCGCTTTTAACTCACCCGGCGAGGAAATAGGGAACCCCGCCTCGATAACATCTACCCCGAGGCGGGCCAGCTGTCTTGCCACCTCTAATTTTTCATCGTGGTTGAGCCGTGCCCCCGGAGTTTGCTCGCCGTCGCGCAGGGTGCTGTCAAAGAGATAAATCTTTTCCGAACCTGTCTTTTCCATTGTCTTTTCCATTTATAATACCCCCGTGTCGATTTTTTGGGAGTGGGGAAGAGGGCATAAAAAAAACGCCTCCAAGAGACGAAAATTATGCTTTCCGTGATACCACTCTTCTTGGCAGCATGACGTCTACCGCCCACTCTTTATGATAACGGAAGTCTCCGGCCAGCCCTACTTGCGAAGTGGAAAGGTGTTGCCTTTCCTGCTTTCAGGTGGCGGCTCCCGGAGGAGTTCGCCGGCTTTTTCATACCGTTTTGCACCTGCCAACGGTTCTCTGAAAATGAATGGGCCGATTACTGGTTCCGGTCATCGCCTTTTCAATATTAAACTGATATTTAGGATAACCAATAAGGCCGGTTTTGTCAATAACTTTTCTCCAAAAAAGGTTTGCCGAACAGGTAATAAATACCAAACGATCATAAAATACCGTTTAAGCTTGACTTTTTGGCAATAATCCTTCAGAATATATATATAATTCCGCATATACCTCGCCGAACGGAGGTTTGTCGGTGCAAGCCCGTAAAAGCGGCCCGCCGGTTTTAAACGGTTACGAGCAAAATGCCCTGCTAAGACAGCCTAACCCCAAAGCTGCCACAGGTCTTCGTAACCTCTGCATTATAGTCCTTATGCTGAAAGCCGGTTTGCGAACCGGAGAAATTACCGAACTGCAGGCAGATTCCTTTGACTGGGATGAAAGAAAGATTTACATCAGCGAAAGTGGGGGAGCCGAGAGCAGAATTCTTCTGCTGGCTGCCGATGAAATAGATATCCTTTCAACCTGGAACGCCAAAAGACCCTTCTCAAGCCCCTATTTTCTTTGTACCCTGGCCGGGGATAAGCTGAAAGACCGCTATATCAGGGAAATGATCAAACGGTTGGCCAGAAAAGCCGATATTAAGAAGGATGTTCACCCGCACATGCTGCGCCATACCTTTGCAGCCGACCTGCTCAGGGAGACTGGAGATCTGACCCTTGTGCAGAAAGCGCTTGGCCATCGCGATATTTCCGCTACTCGGATATATATGAATTTGGCTCCGGAAACTAAAGGCCATTGCCCTGACGGACCCGAAGCGCATCAAAGAAGCGGGATTCCGGAACTGGAGGATCAGCAGATGCAATTCAAACTGCCCGACGAAAAATACGGTCACAAGGACAATCGCGGCAACGACAGCCCTGCACAGGAAAAGGAAGAGGCAGATACTTTGCCGTTAAAGGAAGATCAGGACCAGCTATCCATGAGCAATAACCGGGCCGCAGCTTCTGTTAAAAAGGAAAGAGACCCAGGTGAAACAGGAGAAAGCGGTTCTATCGTAAAGGAGGCCGGAATTACGATAGAGACCCGCCGTGTGCCCATTCCGGCGATAAAGTGCAGCAAGTGCAGTTATATTTTGCGCTTCCAGGAAAACTGCCCCCAGTGTGGCGAACCGTTTATCTCTATCCTTAAACACTGGGGGAGAAGGATTTGATCAGCGAAAACAGTTAAGAGAAGGAGCATTATTGGCAGCGCTGCATATTCCGATAATATATCTTATGTAAAGTAGAAGAGGGAGGCGCACTGATCCGGCGCTTCTCTTCATGTCTCTTCATGATTTTGTATATCATACCCCTGAGCCTTCCCGTGTCTGTTTGTGCTTCAGAACCTGTGGCTTTAGACTGTAAATAAACTGCCGGATAATGCGCCAGTTGATGGTCCGCCACCGAAAGGTTATACTAATGCCGTAACTCTTTTAAATTTTTCAACCTGAAAGGTCCGGTCTGCCAGATGCTAAACAACCTTTACCATTTAACTAAACGCAAGATCTATTTTCTTACCCTGATTGTAACTTTGTTCCTTGCGCTTGGTTTTCTGTTTGCCTGCCAACCCGATAGGGCTTTAAACGATACCGGCACAGAAGTTGATAATACAGTAGAAAGCCCGCAGGACGAGCCTGACAGCACAGATGAACCAGAAGAACCTGTCGAACCGGATCCCCCTCCTCCCTCTCCCCTACCAGTATTTGGTATATATGCCGGGGCCGGCAGCTGGCTTGAAAACGTTGAGGCAATCTCTAACTTTCTGGATCACTACGGGTATGAATGGTATCAATTCGATGCAGAAGAAGCAGCCACTTCAGAACCGGCCGATCTTTATGACGTGATCTGGTTTCCGGGCGGTTTTGCCGCTGAATATAAGCATTATATCGGGGATCATGAAAATATCCGCTCTTTTGTCCACCAGGGCGGTACCTTTATCGGTTCCTGCGCCGGCGCCTATTACGCTTCTGCTGTATTGCGCTGGTCTGGAACTGCTTACGATTACCCCCTCTCGCTTTTCGAAGGTGAAGCGGTCGGGCCGATGTCCGGTTTGATCGGCTGGGGAAGCCAGGCCGAAATCAGCCCTGAAGCGGGCCATCCGGTTTCAGAAAACTTCCCCGAAAAGATTGAAATGTGCTATTGTGACGGCCCTTATTTTAAAGCTGATCAAAATGGGCAGGACCTGGTAGTCCTTGCCCGTTATATTGTTAATGATAAACCGGCTGTAGTTGCTGTACCTTTTGGATCAGGTAAAGCGCTGCTGCTCGGTCCTCACCCGGAATTAAGCCGCTACGATCCCTCCTCTGCCGGCTTCGACCTTGAAGGCGGGGAAGGATCCCAGTGGCCCTGGCTTCACGAGGCCATCCTCTGGCTGATTGATTGGTGACTCCTGTGATATAATAAAACAGTATAAGTTAAACCAGCTCAACTAACCGAAAGGTGGATCCTAAATGCGTAGAATTACTTTCTTAATCCTGGGTCTTGTCCTTGTTGTTCTCGCTTTCTGGGGCGGGACAGCCCTGGGTGAAATGTTCCCCATATTTGAAACTGCACCGGATACCGCAGCGGAAGAAAGCGTTGTTGAAATAGTTGATGAGCCTGAGGAAGAAGAAGAGATTTTCAATCCGGATCTGCGAACGGCCAGTTTAGTGGCTGTGGGAAACATAATGGCTCATACGCCCCAGATCGAGCAGGCCCATATTGGCGATGGCGAGTATGATTTCAGTCCCAGCTTTGAATATATCGCTCCCTATCTGCAGCCGGCTGACCTGGCGATAGCCGACCTTGAAGTTTCTCAGGCCGGGCCCGATATTTCTTTCTGGAACTACAGCGGTTACACGGGGTTTCCTCTTTTCAACGCCCCCCAGGAGCTCTCTGTTGCTCTTCGTGATGCCGGCATCGATGCTATGACCCTGGCGAACAACCATGCCATGGATCGAGGCTACGACGGCCTGCAGATAACGATCGACCACCTGGGCAGCCTTGGGATCGAGACCTTCGGGGCTTACAAGAGCCGGGAAGAGCGCGACACTCCGACTATCGTGGATTTGAACGGCATTGAAGTCGCCCTCATCGGTTACACCTACAGTACAAACGGTATTCCTGTCCCCGACGGACATGATTATGCCGTTAATATCACCGAAGAGTTCCGTGATACCGAGCCTGTTATAAATGACATAAATCAGGCCCGGTTGGCGGGAGCCGATCTGGTGGTTGTATTCCCTCACTGGGGCGCCGAGCACACCACAGAGCCTCAGCCGGGTTACCTGCGCGACGCTGCTTATGAAATGGCGGCTGCGGGCGCCGACCTGATTATCGGCGGCCATCCGAAGTATATCCAGCCCCTGGAGTGGTTTTTCTTTGAAAATCCGGATGGCACAGAAAGAGCTTCTCTTGCCGTCTATTCGCAGGGCAACTTTATATCTAACCAGCACTATCCCCATAATCTTTCCCCCCACGTTGAATACGGCCTGCTGCTCGATTTCGAGCTAACCAAAAGCATGGATACCGGAAAGGCCTGGATCAGCGGCGTCGATTATGAAATAACCTGGGTTCACCGCGCCTGGCGGCACCGGATTTTGCCTTTGAGCGAAGTCATGACCGGGAACCCGGACACCTATAACCTCACCTCGTCAAAGGTTGATGAACTGGAAAGCTGGAGACAACGGATTATTGATGTTATTGATCTCTACGGCTACAGTGATGAGAAATCGAGGGCCATGGCCCTGGCAAACGCTCTTCTTGACGAGGCAATGAAACCACAATAACGGGGTATGTGATTTGAACATCGGTATTTTTACAGACAGCTATCGTCCTTACACCAGCGGAGTGGTAAGATCGATTGAGCTCTTTTCCCGCGAATTTAACAGCCGTGGCCATAAAGTATATATATTCGGCCCCGATTATCCACTGCTGCCCTCTACCAAGGAAGATCGGGTATACCGCTTTGCCTCGGTGCCTGCCCCCACATTTCCTGAGTTCTCCCTGGCTATTCCCATATCTGCTCAGCTGGGGCAAACGATCAGGGAAATAGATTTGGATATTATTCATGTCCAGTCCCCATTCCTGCTGGGCAGGCTTGGAGCCAGATCTGCCAGGAAACACCGTTTACCCCTGGTCTTTACCTTTCACACTCTTTATGATCAGTACGTTCACTACTTCCCAATCGCTGAAAAAACATCGAAGCAGATTATCCAGCGTATGGGCAGGGAATTTTGCAACCGCTGCAATGCAGTTATAGCCCCTTCCCGCCTGGTAGCCGGTTACTTGCAGCGGATCGGCGTGGAAACGGAAATACATACTATCCCAACCGGAATTGACCTTGACGAATTCAAAGACTTGAACAGCTCCTGGCTGCAGGATAATCATGGTGTTAAGCCCGAAGAAAAAGTGCTTCTCTTTGTCGGCAGGCTGGGTCAGGAAAAAAACGTCTCTTTCCTGCTGAAGTCCTTTAAAAAAATTCTTTCCCGGCAGCCTCAAACCCGCCTGGTGCTCGTGGGTAAGGGCCCCCAGGAGGCTCGCTTGCGCAAACAGTGCAGGCAGCTCGGTATTTTAGATAATGTAATATTTACCGGTGTTCTTCCCCGGCAGAAAATAGTTCACTGTTTTGCCAGCTCGCATATATTTACCTTCCCTTCGGTGACTGAAACCCAGGGGATTGTTATTGGCGAAGCGATGGCCACCGGCCTTCCCGTGGTTGCCATCAGGGCCTTTGGGCCGGCTGAAATGGTTAGCGACGGAGAAGACGGCTTTCTCACCGAGCCGAACCTGAACGCCTTTACCGATGCGGTTTTGAAACTTCTGGCCGATGATGAGCTCTACAAGAGCATGAGTGCCAGGGCCAAAGAAAACGTCCAGAATATTTCACTAAGCCGCTGCGCCGACCGGATGCTTGATCTTTACAGCGACCTGATCGACAGAAACGTAGCCGCACCCAGGCTTTGGCCCTATAAGAATACTGGAAAAGGGCCTGTAAAGACTTGGCTTGATACATTCAAGGAGGATAACTGAGCAAATGAATACGATTGAAAAAGCTTTAATGCACGGTCTTTTCGTCCACCTGCATCACAATATCGATAAGGCAATCGATTTTAGCGTATTTAAAAAGCTTAATGAAAAGGTGGCCGAAAATTCACCGGGTCGCTTGCTGGTTGGTCCCGATGCCAATGATGACGCTGCAGTTTTCCAGCTGCCCGGCGATGATGGCCTGGTAGCGGCAAAAATGGAAAGCCACTGTTCACCCTGTGTACCCAGGCCCTACGATAGCGCCGCCACCGGTGCCGGGGGAGCCATGCGCGATGTTGTTGCCATGGGCGCCCGCCCCCTTTTCCTGCTTGATTTTATCGGCACCCGCCCCCTGGACCAGGAGGTTCTGGTCGGCCCCTGCGGTTTTAAGGGTGAATGCACCTGCGGCGAATGTTTAACCATGACCAGCGGCGAGCGCGTTGACCTGATTGTCAGGGGGATCAGGGATATGTGTGAAACCATGGGCGTATATGTTGTCGGAGGCGGCCTCTCCACTTCTTTTAGTGATATAGTGCCGGCTGTTGTCGCCGCTGTAATCGGCAGGATGGTCGTTGATCAGCCTCTCACAAAACCGGCAAAAAATGAAGGCGATCGGTTAATCATTGTCGGCGAAACCGACAACGACGGAAATGATACCTTATACAGGGCCGGTCTGGCAGATGTAATGCGCCCGGCTGTAGCCCTTTTTGATGAAGAGAAAAAGACCATGGAAGCAGCTCTCGCCGCTATTAAGACAGGGAAAATAAACGCCTGCTCTGATCTTGGCGCTGCCGGCGTCGGCGCCGCAGTTAGCGAGTCGGTCCGCTTTGGCGGTCTCGGCGCCCTTGTAGATCTCTCCCTGGTTCCGCTTAAAAAGGCAGGGTTGAGCCCGGAAGAAATCCTGATCTGTGAAACCCAGGCCCGTATGCTCTTCCAGGTTAATCCGGGCGATGTAGATACCGTAATCGCCGCTGTACGCGGCAAGGGTGCCCCTGTCGCAGAAATCGGGGAGATAACCGGCAGCAAAGAAGCTGTATTTATGCACGGGGAAAGTAGAATTGCCACTGTTCCGCACCAGCCGCCCCGGGAACTGTTTGAGTAACTCTTTGAAGAAACGAATCTTTACTGCCTGTTATTGTATATGCAATACTAAGCGACCGGACTGGTGTTGAAAGCTAAAAAACTCAATGGTCAAAATTCTATATACCGGCCGGGCCGGAAACCAAACGCTTAACAGCGAGGAAAGGTCAAATGGCTGAATCGGGTTAGTTACAAGAGCTCACCGCCCGCAACCATGACCACCCTCCCTCCTACTTCGACCTCAATAATGCCCTCTTTCTCTTCCGCTTTCAGGAAAAGGAGCGAGGGCCTTTTAATTTCGTAACCCTGTTCGACGCGCAGATCAACTACTTCCGTCCCGAAATAACGGTTCTTGACCAGGTATGCTGCCAGGCACCCGTTAGCGCTGCCCGTGGCCGGGTCTTCCGGAATTCCGTGATAATGATCAAACATTCGTGCGTTCAGCTGGTTCTCCCTGCTATAGCACTCAGGGCTGAAAACAAATATCGATTTAGCGTCAGTATCTTCGATTAAACTTTCATAACGCTCCATGTTAACCCGGCATGATTTTACCGCAGCAAGGTTTTTCAGCGGGACAATGATGAAAGGAAGCCCCGTGGAAACTTCTTCAATGGGGTGGCGGTTATCTATTTGCCCCTCAGTGAGACCAAGAACAGGAGCCAGGTCCCGGGGGCTGTATTTCCTGCCGAAAACCGGCGGGATCTGCTTCATCCATAAAATGTCCGGCCTGCCGTTGAGGTATGAAAAACTGACCGGTATAGGGCCAACTCCAAGGTTCAGGGTAACCTCATCTACTTCCGATCTGATTAGCTCCTGCTGGATAATATATGCCGTGCCGAGGGTCGGATGCCCTGCAAAGGGCAGCTCTTCGTCAAGCGAGAAAATGCGGACACTGTAACCGCCCTGAATAGGCTCATCCTGCAAAATAAAGGTTGTTTCAGAGTAATTCATTTCAGCAGCTATCTTTTGCATTTCTTCGCCGGTCAGGTTGGCGGCGTTTCTAATAACGGCAAGCTGGTTACCGGCATACTTATCTTCGGCAAAAACATCAACCAGGTAGAATGGATGCGTCATTATCAGTCCCCCCTCTTTAATAGCAGTATAATACAACTGATCCGGGGGAGTAAACCGCTTCTTGCCTTTCTTGATGCTGCAGGCTCCTCTTTAGCTGCGGTACTTTGTGTTATAATTTGATTCAGGGAGGCCTGATTATGAGTAACATTGACCGGCAGATCGAGGAAGTACAGAGAAAAATTGATGATATAAAGAAGCGCTGGCCCTTCCATTCCCCCAAGGTATCCATGGTCCGGGAGCTGGAGGATTTGGAACTGGAGTTGGAGCGCTTATTGTCAATAAACCACGGGGAAGCCGGGAGGTGAGCCGAGATTAAACGATGGCTCTTAAAAATTGAACCGCACGAATACAGTTTCGAAGACCTGGTCAGGGAAAAAATCGCAGTCTGGGACGGGGTCAGCGCCCCGGCGGCATTAAAAAACATGCGCGCCATGAAAAAAGGCGATCCCGTTTTCATTTACCACACCGGGACCGAAAGGGCGATCGTGGGGACCGGAACGGTGGTCGAAGAAGCCTACCCTGATCCGTTGAAGGAAGATGAGCGCTATGTTGTGGTAGAGATAGAGGCCGGCGAAGCCCTGAACAGCCCGGTTACCCTGGCTGAAATTAAATACTCCGACCTTTTCCCCGATTGGGACCTGGTCAGGATCCCCCGTCTCTCCGTGGTGCCCGTAAGCAAAAAGCAGTGGGACCAGGTTATCCGCTGGAGCCGCTAAAAACCTGAACGCACTGCCTTAATTTAAGCCTGTCCTGGAAACTTAGTCCGGGATGCTGTTCTCACAGGGGACATCAACCTGGCACTTGCCGCAGGCACTGTACGGGTAGCTGTACTTATCCCTGATTGCTCCGGAAAATTGATCAAGCTTCTCGATCTGGCCCTTGCAGGCCGCCTTATCCATGCCCTCTTCAGATATTGCTCCCGCGGGGCAGCGATCGATACAGGCGCCGCAGCTTTTATCGATCAAGAAGGGGCAATCTTTATAATAAACCTCAGACGACCTGATTGAAGGCGGAAAATTCAGGTCTGTAATGACGCTGCCAAAGCGCCCTGCCATCCCTTTTTCTGTAATCAGCCCCCTGCTTAAACCAAACGTTCCCAGCCCCGCCGCAAAGGCAACGTGCCGTTCGGACCAGTTGCTCAGACCTCTGTCATGATCATACGCAAAATCTGGTTCGCAAACCGGGGCAATGGCCCTGCCGCCGCTTTCTGTCAGCATCCTGACGATTAAATTACGGATCTTGTCGTTTACTTTCTCGCCCAGGAACCGGGCGTGCATCCAGTCTTCCGAAGGTTCATTGATCTTGTAGTTGGCTTTCTTTATCGCCATGGTAAAGGGCAGGAAATATGAAATTATCGTTACTGCTCCGGGCAGCCATTCGCCGGGCAGCCGAAAGACGGATCCGATAATTGCGTCATCTTTCATTTTTTCGAACAGGGGATCTGCCGCATCAACAAATCCGACCAGGGGCTGGTCATATATTTTATCCCCCGCCGGGGTCCTGTTTTCACTGTCGCTATCCAGTAAAGAAATAATGGCCTCATTCAAGCTGCTGCTCTCTAGCATAATATTCCCTCCAGTGTAGAAAAAGATAACCCAGGCCAAACCGGAACCTTATCCGGGGAGCTGGATTCACGGTTCAACCTAATTCTGACGCTTAATAAAGTGGTTGCAGCGTATAAGCTGGTTTAAATGAGATTGGGCAGTACAGGTTACTGAACCAGGGACAGCAGTTACGCAAATTAAGGGAAGCAATTAATAATGGCTGCGGGACTAGGGATCGAACCTAGGCTTGGTGATCCAGAGTCACCCGTGCTACCGCTACACCATCCCGCAGCGTCTCTTAAATTATAACGGAGGGGCATCAAAAATTCAAGGCGGCCCGGAAACGGTCCCCTTTTGAGCTGATCGGTAAATGTCAGGGGACCGTGAAGACTAAAACTCAGTCTCGATAAACTCTGCAGCCCTGAACAACCGTGCGGCTGTTTTTTCACGGCCCAGGACCTCCATGATCGCAAACAGGCCGGGCCCGTCCATCCTGCCTGTCAGGGCCAGCCGCGTTGGAGCAATCAACCGCCCCTTGGAAATATCCAGCTCTTCGCATAAATTGTTGAATTTTTCCTCGGCAGCTTCTGCGTTAAAAAGGGATAGCTTAAGAAGCGACCCCGCTGCCTGGCGCAGCAGGTCTGCAACTCCTTCTTTCTGAAAATGCTTTGCAGCGCCTTTTTGATCGTAATCGTAATCATCGCGGTAAAAATAAGTCGATACCTGGGCCAGTTCAGCCAGGGTTTTTGCCCTCTCCCGCACTGTTTCGACAACTTTTTCCAGGTAGGCCTGCTCGTTATCTTCAAGGGGTCTTGTGACCAGCTCAATGTTTTCGTAAAAGGGCAGCGCTTCGCTGATAAGCTGATCGATCGGGTAATCACGGATGTAGTTTCCGTTCATCCAGGTCAACTTGGTTACATCGTAAATGGCCGCTGTTTTAGTCACCTTGTCAAGCGAGAACTTTGCTGCCAGTTCATCCATGGACATGATCTCTTCTTCCTCCCCGCCTGGTGACCAGCCAAGCAGGACAATGTAATTTATCAGGGCTTCCGGCAGGTAACCGCCATCCTTAAACTCCTCTACCGAGGTAGCGCCGTGCCTTTTGCTGAGTTTACTGCGATCAGGAGCCAGGATCATGGGAACATGGGCAAATATAGGCAGCTTATAACCGAGAGCCATGGCGCAGAGCTGCTGCCTTGGCGTATTGGAGAGGTGTTCTTCTGCGCGGATGACGTGGGTGATCTCCATTTTAAGATCGTCAATGATGCTGGCAAAATTATAAGTGGGCAGGCCGTTTGATTTCATGATAATAAAATCATCGAGGCCGGAGTTTTCAAAAGAGACCTCTCCCCGGACCATATCGCTGACCACGGTTTGTCCGTTATCCGGGGTTAGCAGGCGCACAACCGGCTTCTGGCCCTCTGCCAGCAGCTTTTCGCGTTTTTCAGGGCTCAGGTTGCGGCAGGTTCCCGGGTACAAAAAGGTCCGGCCTTCTTTTTTGGCCGCCTCCCTCCCACTTTCAAGCTCTTCCGTGGTGCAGAAGCAATGATAGGCCAGTTTTCCGGAGATAAGTATTTCGGCTTCTTCCCGGTATATCTCGAGTCTTTGTGATTGGCTGTAAGGGCCTTCGTCCCAGTCCAGACCCAACCATTTCATTGAAGCCACTAGTTTATCTATGTATTGATCACGGGAGCGTTCAAGGTCGGTATCGTCAATGCGCAGTACAAATACGCCTCCCGTGCCGCGGGCGAAGAGGTAGTTGAACAGGGCAGTTCGCGCTCCGCCTATGTGCAGTTCACCTGTTGGGCTGGGGGCAAACCTTACTCTCGGTGCAGACATTTTATAACCTCCGCATATTTTTAGTCACAAGGCCCTGAAAGGGCTAAATTAACAGGCCCGGCTTCTCAACCGGGCCGATAACTGGCAGCAGAGCCGGGATATAAATCAGCCTCTTTCCCGGGTTTAAAGCAGTTTAGGTTAGAATGGAAAGCAGAATACCTGCTGCTACAGCCGAACCGATTACACCGGCAACATTCGGGCCCATGGCGTGCATGAGCAGGTAATTGTTCGGGTTTTCCTCTTTACCAACAGCCTGGGAGACCCTGGCGGCCATCGGGACCGCTGAAACTCCGGCTGAACCGATTAACGGGTTGATCCGGCCGCCGGTGAACTTATAGAGCAATTTACCCATCAGCACTCCGGTGAAAGTTCCGAAAGCAAAAGCAGCAAGGCCGAGGCCAATAATTTTCAGGGTGTCGGGGGTGAGGAAATATGCGGCAGTAGCTTTACCTCCCACGCTGATTCCAAGGAAAATAACGACAATATTATTCAGCTCATTCTGGGCGGCTTTACTCAAACGCTCTGTAACTCCGCTCTCCCTGAGCAGGTTGCCAAGCATAAGCATCCCGAGCAGCGGGATAGCTGCCGGGAGAAGTAATCCGGTAAGGATAATGACAATGATCGGAAAGAGAACTTTTTCCGTCTTTGAGACGGGTCGCAGCTGTTCCATCACTACCTGCCGCTCTTTTTTGGTGGTCAAAAGCTTCATAATCGGCGGTTGGATGATGGGAACCAGGGCCATGTAAGAGTAAGCGGCTATAGCGATGGAGCCGAGAAGCTCCGGCGCAAGCTGGTTGGCCAGAAAGATCGCCGTTGGCCCGTCGGCCCCCCCGATTATTCCGATTGCTCCTGCCTGCTGGGGAGAAAAGCCCATAAAAAAGGCGCCGACAAAAGTCATGAATATACCGAACTGGGCTGCCGCGCCCAACAGCAGGGTAACAGGGTTGGCAATCAGGGGTCCGAAATCTGTTAAAGCCCCGACGCCTAAAAAGATCAGCGGTGGATAAATACCATATTCCAAACCGAGGGCAAGATAATAAAGCAGGCCGCCGGCATCCTGTCCGGGGCCGGGAGCAGCCATCAGGTCGCCCAGCGGCAGGTTTACAAGTAAAATGCCGAAGCTGATCGGAACCAGCAGCAGCGGTTCATACTTCTTAACAATACCCAAATATAGCAGGAAGCAGGCAATCACGATCATGAGCACTTCCGGCGGTGTCAGGTTAAAATAACCGGTTGATTCTAAAAATTCCCAGGCTAGTTCAATCACAGGTTCATCCCCTTTTTAAGTAATTTTAGTGGCGCGTCATTTTACGACAACACTACCAGGGGATCGCCGCTGTTAACTGTATCGCCTTTTTTCACCATGACCTGAGAAACGGTGCCTGCCTGGGAAGCGGTAAGTTCATTTTCCATTTTCATCGCCTCCAGGATCAATAATACATCACCGTCTTTTACGACATCACCTTCGTTGACAACAACATTTATTACTGAGCCCGGCATTGGCGCTTTTACGGTAAACCCGGCGCCGCTCGCAGCGGGCTGGGGGCTTTCCTGTTTAGCGGGAGTTTCTGCCGGTTTAGCAGCTGCGGCAGGAGCCGGACTTGCTGCCGGTGCAGGAACGGAAGCGGCTGCGGCAGGCTGGCTGTCGGTGGAGTTTTCGCCGCTTTCCTTCAGTTCTTCAACCTGAACTGTAAAAGGCTGTCCATCTACTGTTACTTTAAATGTTTTCACGCTGTTTATTCCTCCTAATCTGTTCTAAAACTATTCTACCGGATTGAAGGCGTTTCCGGCCATTAATAACCCAGTTGTTTGCACTCCCCCCGCCAGGCTGCTGAACAGAAATAGTTAATCTGCCCGGTGAGTAAGAAGCACCCATCCCTTCGATATAAGCGTATACTGCTCCCATTGCTGCAGCGATAACCGCTTCCGGCGCTTTTCCCGCAGGTTCGGAAGCTACAGCAGGAGCGGTGGTTCCTTCTGATTTCGCCGGTTTTTCTTTTTTATAAAAGATGCGATTAAAAAGGATCAGAAGAAAAAAGAGGGAGATCAGTGTTACAAGGACAACAGTAAAGCCAAGAACCAGAACCTGTAATGCAAATGTTAGATCATTTCCCATCTATGTAATAATCCCTCCCGGGTGAGCATATACTCAATAATAGCATTTATGAAGCGGCCTGAAAAGGGCGATTTAGCCTTTTACCTTAATTCATCAGTATCTTGAGCCTGTCAAGGTAAAATCCATCCACGGCTAAATGAGTAGGATATTGATGCCCGGCGCTGTTATCACCATGGTAATCCGATCCTCCTGTAACGACAAGCCCTTTTGCTTCAGCAACCTGCAGGTAAAAATGTCTCAGGGAAAAATCATGATCGGGATGAAAAACTTCAATCCCCCTGATCCCTGCTGCGACAAGTTCTCCAACCAGGGATTGACAGGCGCGGCCCGGATGGGCCAAAACAGGCACCGCTCCGCAATCGGTGAGAAGTTTAATGGTCTGAGCCAGGGTATAAGTTTCACGGGGAATGTAGGCCGGCTGCCCCTTGCCAATGAAGCTTTTAAAGGCCCGTTCAATTGAATTAACATATCCCTTGCGGTGTAACAGGCGGGCCAGGTGCAGGCGGCCGGGAGCGGCTTCTCCGCTCTCAGCAGCAATCTCTGACTCACTTACAGAAAAACCCAATCTATTTAAGGCTTTCAGCATTGCTGCCATTCGTCCTGCCCGTTTGCTGCGCAGCTTGTAAAGTGATTCTTGCAGCCGGTCTAGCTTTTTAAGCCCGTATCCTAAAATGTGTATTTCTCTCCCCTTTTCGATTACCCCGATTTCAACTCCCGCTACAACTTCGGTCTGGTGCTTTTTTCCGGCTGTGAAGGCTTCTTCCAGCCCTTCAACAGTATCATGATCGGTGAGGGCAACGGCAGAGAGCCCATATCCTGAGGCCATGCCTATCAGTTCGCCAGGTCTGAGCAGTCCATCCGAACAGCTGCTGTGCAGGTGCAAGTCAACCTTATACTTTATCGTTTTCACCAACTTCTTTAATTTAATTGCTTATTACTATATAGGTTATTTGTGGAAGTGGATCACTTATTTCCTGGCGTTTTGCTCAAAAATGGATCACTTTTATTTAAGCGTTTATAATTTAATTGTATTTGGCCTGTTACCGCACAGTCATATTATATCAAAGAGGATAATTCTTATGGCGCAAACAGGGGCCTAAAATAGATAAATTTCATACTGAAGCAAAAAAAGCGCTCCCTTTTCTAAGTTAAGAGAGCGCCTAAGATCTTTTTATCCGGAAGAGATATTCTTTAACGGGGTTCAATAATTAGCTTTATAGCAGTCCTCTCTTCTCCATCAATTTCGATGTCGGTAAAAGCGGGGATACAAATTAAATCAATCCCGCCCGGCGCAACAAAGCCGCGAGCAATAGCGACCGCTTTTACCGCCTGGTTCAGGGCGCCGGCACCTATAGTCTGGATCTCTGCTCCCCCTCTTTCCCGCAGCACCCCTGCCAGAGCGCCGGCTACAGAATTGGGATTGGATTTTGCTGAAACTTTTAATACCTCCATTGTCGTAGGCCTCCTCTGCGGATTTAAGCTATATTTCTGCGTCTATTACAAATATCCTGCCAGAATTATATGAAATTTATCTATTTCCTATTTTATTATACTATTAATTCTCTCTATTGACAGAGCCTTACCCGTCCTGACCTCAAAATCGATGAAAACGGCATTGAAAAGCTTTCTGCCGCCTGTAATACTCAGTTCAGCCGGTAGCTGAGTCAAAAAGCGCTTCAATGGCCCTTCAGGGTCAACACCCAGGATGGAGTTATATTGGCCGGCCATCCCCACATCACTAATATAGGCTGTCCCTCCTGGCAGGATCCTTTCGTCTGCTGTTTGCACATGGGTGTGAGTGCCTATAACAGCCCCGACCCGTCCGTTTAAGTGCCAGGCCAGGGCCTGTTTTTCTGAAGTGGCTTCGGTATGAAAGTCGATTATAGTAATGTCGGCATCTTTCCCCTGCGCAGTGCAAATTTTATTTGCGCAGGAAAAAGGGCAGTCTATCGGCCGCATGAATACCCTTCCCAGGATATTGGCTATGCAGTACCTGGTACCGTTTCTTTCAATCACTATCGAGCCGCGGCCGGGTGTGCCTTCAGGGTAATTGGCCGGTCTGAGCAGCTGCTCGGAACTGTCGATAAACTGGAAGATCTCTTTCCGGTCCCAGATATGGTTCCCCCCTGTTACCAGGTCAATGCCGGCTTCAGTCAGTTCATCCAACACCTTTTCTGTGATGCCGGCTCCTCCGGCCGCATTTTCACCGTTTGCAATAACGAGATCGGGGTTGCGCCTTGCTATAAGTCCGGGAAGCACTTTATTTACAGCCTCTCTGCCAGGTTTGCCTACAATGTCGCCAATAAAAAGTATGCTGGCCATATTTCCTCCTAGAGAAAAGTGCCCCTCATGTTAAGAAAAGGGGCACTTAGTTAGTTATAGGGTAATAAGCTGCGAACAGGCCTCTACTTGGCGTAATCGACTGCCCTGGTTTCCCTGATCACAGTTACCTTAATCTGACCGGGGTATTCAAGATCACTTTCGATCTTTTTAACAATATCCCTGGCTATCTTGATTGATGAATAATCATCAATCTTGTCCGGCTTAACCATGATCCGGATCTCCCTGCCGGCATGGATGGCATAGGCTTTTTCCACGCCATCAAAAGAGTCGGCAATGTTCTCCAGTTTCTCGAGCCGCTTGATATAAGCTTCAAGGGTTTCGCGCCTGGCGCCGGGCCGGACTGCCGAAATTGCATCAGCGGCCTGAATTAAAACGGCTTCCATGGTCTGAAAATCAATATCGCCGTGGTGGGCCGCAATAGCATTGATAATACCGTTGTTTTCCTTGTATTTCTTTGCCATTTCTGCGCCAATTACAACATGCGAGCCTTCAGTTTCGTGGTCGATCGCTTTTCCAATATCATGAAGCAGGCCTGCCCTCTTGGCAAAGTTGATATCCAGGCCCAGTTCAGCTGCCATAATTCCGGCCAGGTGGGCCACTTCAATAGAATGTTGAAGCACATTTTGTCCATAACTGGTTCTGAATTTGAGTTTGCCCAGCAGGAGGACCAGTTCGGGATGAAGGCCGTGAACACGAGCTTCAAATGTTGCCCGTTCTCCTTCTTCCTTGATCTGAGCGTCAACCTCTTTACGGGTTTTTTCTACGATCTCTTCAATTCGGGCCGGGTGTATCCGGCCGTCGCTGACTAACTTCTCCAGGGCCAGGCGGGCAACTTCCCTCCGGATCGGGTCGAATCCCGATATGATAACGGCTTCCGGGGTATCGTCGATAATCAGATCAATTCCGGTCAGCGTTTCCAATGCCCTGATATTTCTCCCCTCCCGGCCGATAATCCGGCCCTTCATTTCATCATTAGGGAGAGAAACAACCGATACGGTTGACTCGGAGACATGATCGGCAGCGCACCTTTGGATAGCCATGGTGACTATATCGCGCGCCTTCTTGTCAGCTTCTTCTTTTGCCTTGGTCTCGATATCCTTAACCATGATCACCATTTCATGCTCAATTTCGTTTCTTACGCGCTGTAAAAGAATTTCTTTCGCGTCATCGGAAGTCATTCCGGAAATCTTTTCCAGCTCAGCAAGCTGTTCCTGATGCAGCTGGGCCAGTTTTTCCTGGGCCATGCGGTTATCTTCCTCTTTTTGTTTTAGGTCCTCTTCTTTGCGCTCGATGTTGTTGAGCTTGCGGTCAAGGCTCTCTTCTTTCTGCATCAGTCTTTTTTCAACCCGCTGCAGTTCAGCCCGCCTCTCCTTGCTTTCTTTCTCAATTTCCCCTCTTAAGCGGTGGACTTCTTCCTTCGCCTCCAGCTGCTTTTCGCGTTTCATGGCCAGGGCTTCGTGCTCCGCTTCGGCAATGATTTTTTTCGCCGCTACTTCGGCCGACGATATTTTTGCTTCAGCGATCAGTTTTCTTACAAAATAACCGCCTCCAATACCGATCAGGAAGGCGGCTAAAATGAGTAGCACAGTTTCCAGCATCTAATTCACCTCCGTTTCATCTATTCTGTTTCGATTAATATCCTGAAAAATAAAAAAGCTGTGTCCAGGACACAGCCACAAGAGAAAGGCTTAAAAAGGGTACACTTTACCCTTTTACAGCAAGATCTTTTATTCTATTAATCTATCCGCAGTGCTGAAGAGCACCAGGCTTTCTCTTATCGGTTATACACTGAACCGTAAAAACATACAAATATACTGTTACACACCTAATTTTACCTGCAAATATATGTTATGTCAAGATGTCAAAATAGCTTCTATTCTAAGTTTCGATATTTCGAAATTGCTTTTAAAACCGCTGAACTGCCAAAGCCCCTTCTCTTGAGAAATGATGCCTGTTTATTTAGCCAGCGGTCGTCGCAAGATTCCCCGCTGCGCTGCGCTCTTCTTTCAAGAATAGCCTCAACGGCAGCCTGGTCCTGCTCATGATCGTAAACTTGTTCCATAAGCTGATCCAGCTGCTCTCTCTCAGCACCTCGTAACTGCAGGTCATAGCGAATCCGAATCGCCCCGTAGCCCTGTTCCTGCCTGTAGATGATGTAGTCAGTGATATACTTTTCATCATTCAGGTAGCCATACGAAAGCATCTCGTCCAGAATTAATTCAATCACCTGCCCGGGATACCCCTTACGGTTTAAATATGCGCGCAGTTCGCTGGTTAACCTGGCCCTGCGTGATAATTGGCGCAGGGCGGCAGCCCGGGCTTTTTTCAGCTGATCCTGTTGTTCGGAAATGATCAGGAATCTCCCTTTTCTTTGCCTTCGGGTTTCTTCTTCCCTTCTTCCAGGCTGCCATTCGCATCAGCCTGTAATGGTAGCCCGGCCGATTCTCTTACCTTAGCTTCAATCTCGGCGGCCAGCTCCGGGTTTTCTTTTAGAAATTGGCGCACATTTTCGCGGCCCTGTCCCAGGCGTTCTTCTCCATATGAGAACCAGGCTCCGCTTTTGTTGATTACATTGAATTGAAGCCCCAGGTCGATCAGCGAGCCTTCGGCCGATATCCCCGTTCCGTAAAGGATATCGAACTCTGCAACTTTAAAAGGAGGAGCCACTTTGTTCTTCACAACTTTAACCTTGGTCCTGTTGCCGATAATCTGGTCTGCGCTTAATTTGAGCGCTTCGATCCGCCTTACATCCAGGCGAACGGAAGAGTAGAACTTAAGAGCCCTTCCACCGGGGGTTACTTCCGGGTTTCCGAACATTACCCCCACTTTTTCCCTGATCTGGTTGATAAAGATTGCGCTTGTTCTCGATTTACTAATTGCCCCTGACAGCTTCCGCAGGGCCTGTGACATCAGGCGGGCCTGTAAACCGACATGTGAGTCGCCCATTTCGCCCTCTATTTCTGCCCTGGGGACAAGAGCGGCAACAGAGTCAATAACAAGAACGTCAATAGCCCCGCTGCGAACAAGCGCCTCGGCAATTTCCAGCGCCTGCTCTCCCGTATCGGGCTGGGAAACGAGCAGTTCGTCCAGGTTTACCCCCAGTCTTGTCGCATACTGCGGATCAAGCGCATGTTCGGCATCAATAAAAGCGGCAAAGCCGCCCGCTTTCTGGGCCTGGGCAATAATATGAAGGGCTACGGTTGTTTTACCTGAAGATTCGGGACCAAAAATCTCAATAACCCTGCCCCGGGGAACACCGCCCACTCCAAGCGCGTAATCAATAGCCAGGCAGCCGGTGGGGATAACCTTTACCCCGCTGTCCGCGTCCTGCCCCAGTTTCATGATGGAGCCTTTGCCGAACTGTTTTTCAATTTGTAATAGTGCTGATTCCAGTGCTTTTTCTTTTTCCATATCCTTACCTCCACATCCGGCATTTTAATGATTATTTCTTTTCTGCTTTCCGATCTCCTGCAGTTTAGAAAAATTACCCCCCTCTGGTCAAAGCCTGTTGCTGTATAGGGGGGTGTAAATAGCCCCCCGGGGGGTAAGATCGCTCACATAAAGAACCACTTCTTCGATTAAGGAAGTACCCGTTTGAAAATCCTTCTCCCTTTCCAGGAAGTGCCTGATCGAACCTTCAGGAACGGGATACCGCAGTCGCCCCAGGGTTAAATGGGCGCTGAACTTTCTTTTTTCGGCTTTAAAGCCCAGGGGGGTTAATCCCTGGTCGAGAGCTGCAGCCATGGCGGCAGATTCTTCGGCCCCGGGGCTGACTCCGGCCCAGAGCACCCTCGCCCCTGAAGGTGACGGGAAGACGCCGACACCACGCAGGCCAAGCTCAAATGGTGAGAAGCTGTCCAGGGAAGCAGCGATCGCCTCTTTAATTTTTCCGCAATCACCGGCGTCTACCTCACCCAAAAACTTCAGGGTCAGATGCATGGCGCTTTCTTTAACCCATTTCACCCCGGAAATGGCATTTTTTTGGCGGGCAACCAGGGCCCCGGCCGCCTTTTTAAATCCGGGGCTGAGAGAAAGGGCAATAAAAAGGCGCATTTTTAAAGGAGGCACCTCCTCAAAAGATCGAGGGTCAGCTGGCTGGCCCTCTCTTTAACCGCCCTGCGACCGCCCAGCAGTGAGAGTTCGTGGCAATAGACCTCGTTTTCAAGCGCTACTGCCGTATAAACCAGCCCCGGCGGACGATTATCCTCGTCTGATTGCGGTCCGGCCACACCGGTAATGCCAATTCCGACCTGGGAATTAAATTTCATTCTCGCGGCCAGGGCCATTGCTTTTGCCGTTGCCTCGCTGACCAGGCCTTCACGGTTGATCAGGTCTTCGTCAACGCCAAGCAGTTCTGTTTTGGCAAACCGGCTGTAGGCAACTATGCCTCCGCGATAAAAGCGGGAGCTGCCGGGCACATCGGTGATCGTATCCGATAAGAGTCCTCCGCTGCATGACTCGGCAAGGGCCAGGGTCAGGTTATTTTCTACCAGCATATCTGCCACCACGGAAGTAAGTGTATCATCGTCGCTGCCGTAGATATTATCGCCTAAAGCCGCGCGCAGGCGTTCCTCAGCGCCGCGAATAGCGGCTTTAGCCTGCTCAGGATTGCCGTTAGCCTTCAACTGCAGGAAAACCTCGTAACCCCTGGCTACATATGATATTTCGGGGTATTCCCAGCTGCCGAGCGCTTTAATTTTTTGTTCAAGCAAAGATTCGCCTATGCCGACGCACTTCAATGTTTTTGCCATCGCAACGGTATCTTTTTTCTCTTCCCGCAACGCGGGCAAGACCGATTCTTCAAACATGCTGGTCATCTCATTAGGAGGGCCCGGCAGTAAAATTATCATCCTGCCCTCCAACCTGATTAGCATTCCCGGAGCCGTGCCAAGGCGGTTTGGTAATAAGATGCCGCCTTCAATCACGCAGGCCTGGCGGCGGTTGCTGGCAGGCATTTCATAGCCGCGGCCGGCGAAGAATGCTTCCAATTTTCGGACCGCTTCCTTATCTTCCACAAGGGGCAACCCAAGGTGCGCTGCGACCGCTTCCCTGCTCAGGTCGTCATCCGTCGGGCCCAATCCCCCGGTGAGGATAACAATTTCGCTGTATTCAAGAGCTGTATTCAGCGCTTCACCGATCGCTTCCGCCTGGTCTGCCACAACGGCAGAGGAGCGGACAGAAATACCCAGGGACCACAGTTTGCGGGCCAGGTAGCCGGCGTTGCTGTTCTCCACCAGGCCGGTTAAAATCTCGTTACCCACGCATATAATATCAGCCTGCATTAATGTTTCACCCTCTGTCTTCGACGGGTTCGGGATCAGTTCCCAGGTAATTATAAGCCCCGGCGGCTGTAATTGTCACTTTTGCAAAGCTTCCGGCAGGAATGCTCCGGGGAGAGCGAAAATAGACGGAACCGTCAACCTCGGGAGCCTGTCCTGCAGTGCGTCCGAGATGCCACCCTTTACCTCTTTCCCCGGCCCGGTCGACCAGGATAGTGACCCTTTTTCCGATCAGTTTTTTGTTCAGGGCAGCGGCTATTTCTTTTTGAGTTTCCATCAGTTCCTTTAAACGTCTTTCTTTGACGCGGTGAGGAACCTGGGGGTGGTATTTATATGCATCAGTGCCATCCTGGTTGGAATAGGTGAAGGCTCCCAGCCTTTCAAATGGAAACTGCTTTAAGAACAGGGTCAAATTATCAAAACTCCTTCTTCTTTCGCCGGGAAAGCCAACCATAACCGTGGTTCTCAGGGTTATCCCAGGCACTTTTCGCCTCATACCCCCGATTAACTGTTCAAGATCAGGGCGGTTATAGCTGCGTCTCATTGCTTGTAAGATAGGGCTGGAAGCATGCTGGATTGGCAGATCAATATATTTAAGCAGCCTTTGATCTTCATTCATAAGGTCAAGCAGACCGGCAGTGATCCTGGAAGGGTATGTATACATAATTCTCAGCCAGAAGTGGCGGTCTGTAGAAAGGATCCGCCTCACAAGAGCAGCAAGATCCCCATATTCCTGTCGATCGGTACCGTAAGCTGTCGTATCCTGGGCGATTAAAGATATTTCCCTGGCCCCGCCCTGCAGCAGCTGTTCGATTTCAGCGGTTATCTCGCCGGGAGGGCGGCTGCGGTATGATCCCCTGATCCGGGGGATCAGGCAGTAAGCGCAGCGGTTGTCACAGCCTTCCGCTATTTTCACATCTGCGCTGTGCGGGGCAGTAGTCCGCAGGCGCGAGAAGAGGGCGTTATAGGAATCCCCGGGAGGGCGGCAGTGGAAACAGCGCCTGCCCCCCGCTATTTGCTTTACAAGATGATCTATCTCTTTATAACTGTGAACCCCGATGGCGCCATCCAGTTCAGGCAGCTTTGCCAGGAGCGATCTACCCTCCAGCTGGGGCAGGCAGCCTGTGGCAACCAGGAGCGGCTTGCGCTCTCTCCTGGAAGAAGCCTCCTCCAGGATTGTATTGATCGACTCCTGCTGGGCCTTTTCAATAAAAGCGCAGGTATTGATCAGGACCAGATCGGCCCACTCCCTGTCATCGGTAATAATATGGCCTTTTGAAGCGAGGTAGCCCAGGTATTCCTCGCTGTCAATCCTGTTTTTGGCGCACCCCAGTGATATGGCTGCTATTTTTAAACACCGGTTGTTTATCAACGGCTGTATTCCTCGCAGATCTGGGCAGCCTGCTCCATGGTAATCAAGACCTCGCGGGGCTTGCTTCCCTCAAAGGGCCCCACCACCCCTTTGCGCTCCAGGTCATCAATTAGCCGCGCCGCCCTGGTGTAACCGATCCTGAACCTTCTCTGCAGCAGAGAAATCGAGGCCTGGCCGGTTCTCACCACCAGGTCAACCGCTTCAGCAAACAGATCATCCATATCCTCATCTTCATCTTCTTCAGGGGCAGCCAGGAACTGTTCTTCCCCCTCATAATCATTTTCACCCTGAGCTTTAATAAAACCGGTAATATTTTTAACCTCTGCTTCGCTTATAAATGCCCCCTGGACCCGGAAGGGTTTAACTGAACCGACGGGATAAAAAAGCATGTCGCCCCGGCCAAGAAGCTTTTCCGCCCCGGCCATGTCGAGAATTGTCCGGGAATCAAATTGTGAAGAGACCGTAAAAGCAATACGCGATGTAATATTAGCCTTGATAATCCCGGTCAGAACATCTACCGATGGGCGCTGGGTTGCAATAATGAGGTGAATCCCGGCAGCGCGCGACATCTGGGCCAGACGGGCAATGGAATCTTCAACCTCACCCGGTGAAACCATCATCAGGTCGGCCAGCTCGTCAATGATTACTACGATATAGGGCAGGTCTTCCAAGCCGGCATCTGTGCGGCTCAATTCACCGTAAGCGTTTATATCCCGGACCCCGAGCGAGGCAAAAAGCTCATAACGCCTGGTCATTTCCCTGACCATATTGCGCAGGGCCAGAGATGCTTTCCGCGGATCGGTTACTACCGGCATAAGCAGGTGCGGGATTCCGTTGTAAGTGCTTAACTCGACCACCTTGGGATCAATCATCAGGAACCGGACCCGATCCGGACCGGCTTTATAAAGTATGCTCACAATCACCGTGTTCAGGCAGACGCTTTTGCCGGCTCCCGTCGAACCGGCAATCAAAAGATGCGGCATTTTTGTCAGGTCGGTTATAACCGGTACACCGGTAATATCTTTACCCAGGGCAGCTGTAAGAGGTGAAGCGCTGTTTCTGAAACTGCTTCCCTCCATCACTTCGCGTAAGTAGACCAGGTCGATAACTTTGTTTGGCACCTCTATGCCAAGAGCTGCCTTGCCCGGTATGGGCGCTTCGATCCGGACAAGTGGAGCGGCGAGGTTTAAAGCCAGATCGTCAGATAAGCTGATAATCTTGCTAACCTTAACTCCTGCCTCGGGCTGCAGCTCAAACCTGGTTACTGTTGGGCCGGACTGAACGTGTATAACCCGGGCTTTTACTCCAAAACTAAGCAGGGTGCTCTCCAACAACCTGGCCCGGTCTTTGGAGCTTTTAACCTGTTTATGCTCCCCACCGTTATTGAGCCTGGTAAGCAGCTCCAGCGGTGGGAACGTGTAATCCTTAAAAATTGCTTTTTTTTCGCCGGATAGCGGCGCTGCAGGGCTGCCTGTAACGGCCGTGTTAACCGGTTCAGGCATATCGAGGCGTCTTTCAGCCTGGTAACCGTCACCATTTTCAGCCGCTTCTTCTTTTTCGTCATCGACTGCTGCGCCATCTTTTTCCTCAATTGCTCCGGTTGTTTTTCTTGCTTCCGTAAACTCCATCTCTTCCTGGCGCCAGTTTTCTCCGGAAAGAGTATCCCCGCCCGGGGAACTCTTCAGATCTTTCAGGTAAGCCTGTCCGGCCCTGTATGAAGCTTGCAGGCCCTTCCCAAGAGCTGTAAAGCCGTTAAGCAAAGGGACGAACAGGTAACGCAAGCCCCTGTAAACGGTTTTCAGGGCTTTTTGCAGCGAAATATTTAAGAAAATCAATAAAAAGATCAGGGCAAGGGTTATGACAATAATCCTGCTGCCCGTGAGGCTGAAGAATTGAAATAAAAAACCGGCCAAAAGGGCGCCGACAAGCCCCCCGCCTTCTGCCTGCAGGCCCAGCTGCAGGCTCTGCATGAAAGCGCTTCCGGCCTCTTCCTGGCCAACATACCTTGCTGCCAGCAGCTGCAGGTGCAGCCAGACCATAACCGTTATCATCAGGGCGACCAAACCTAAAAGCCGCCTGTTGATTACCCGGCTCTTTTTGGGTAAAACCAGGCGCATGCCCATAATTGCCAGGAAAAGAGAAAGCATCAGCGCTGCTTCTCCGGCTGCGCTTCTGAAAAGAAGGGTTAAATAAGATCCTACCGTGCCGGTAGAGCCGGCAGCGATAATTCCGGCTGCGGAAAAGATCGCCAGCGCCAGGAGCAGGATTCCCTGAACCTGCCTGCGCATATCCTTGTTCAGGCCCTTTTTTCTCTTTTTGGGCAAAAGGAGAACTCCCTTCCCATATATTACCTCTAAACGGTATTATAACCGATTGCACCGGGCCGGGCAAGAGGAAAGCGAAACATTAGTTTGCCTCCATCCCCTGCCAGGCCGCCAGGCACCACTGAGAGAGCCTATCTATAAATCCCGGGCCGGTTGCTATCCGCTTAACAGGGAAATGGCAATCACGAGCGTACCGACTCCCCAGCAGTAAAAGGCGAAGAGGTAAAATTTCTGCTCGCGCAGCAGTTTAATAAACGTGCGGATGGCCAGCACCCCCGCGAAAAATGAAAAAACGCCGCCAACCAGGTAGTTTATGATCATTTCGCTTTCTACTCCCACCTGAAGCATCTCCCTGAATTCAAACAGGGAAGCTCCGAAGATAACGGGAGCGGAGAGCATAAACGAGTAACGGACGGCAGTTTCCCGGTCAAGGCCGCGCCAGAGAGCGGCAGCAATAGTTGACCCTGAACGGGATATGCCGGGAATAACCGCCATTCCCTGCAGGATTCCGATCCAGAGAGCATCCTTGTAATTCATTTTCTCCACGCTTTTTAAGCCGGCTGGAATGATGGTGAGAAGTTTGAGGATAGTACCTGTAATCAGCAGCATGAAACCGACTAAAAGGGTTGAACTAAACAGGGCGTCGGTATAGCCGCTGAAAAAGAAGCCGATCAATCCTGTCGGAATAACGCCGAGTATAAGCATCAGGATAAAATAGCGCTGCCTCCGGTCCCGGTGGAAGTTGAAAAGTTCGATAAAATCCCTGCGGAAGACCCAGAAAACCGAAAACAGTGTTCCCACGTGCAGCATAACTTCCAGGGTTACCCCCGGTTCATCTAAACCAAATAGAGCCTGGGTTAGTACAAGATGGCCGGAGCTGCTGACGGGCAAAAACTCGGTCAGGCCCTGGACCAGTCCAAGAATAATTGCTTCCAATAGGGTCATCGTTTACCTCCATTTTATAAGCCCGGCCCGATCAGAACCGGCATTCCTTTCGGTTTTAGCGTAAAATGCATTTCCCGGCCGAAAAATATCTCTCCCTCCATGTGCAGGGGAACGTCAACAGCGGTTCTGATCACCAGTTGATCGGCCCGGTACATGCCGGCCTGCTTCAGCTTGACATGGCTGCCGGAAAATACCTTTGGGAAATGGTAGAGCAGCGCCGGCTTGGATAGCTGGTCGAAGATGCAAATATCAAATAGCCCGTCATCCAACAGCGCGTCGGGAACAATCATCATCCCGCCGCCGTAAGATTTTCCGATACCCACACCTACCAGCATCGGCCTGGCGCTGATAGTTTCATCCGGCAGGGCTATTTCCATCTCAAAAACCCTGTAGATCATCAGCGTTATCACTACGGAGTAGATATAAGCGCTCAGCCCTTTAAGCGGTTTTACACCCTTGTTAACCCGGTGGGCCACTGCGGCATCGAATCCGGTGCCTACAGAATTGATGAAATAACGGTTTAAAACCCGGCCCAGATCGATATACCGGATCTCTGCTTTTATAAGCGCCTCGCAGGCGTCGTCAATGTTGCGGGGCATCCGTGTGGACAGGCAAAAATCGTTGCCCTTCCCTCCGTGCACTGCTGCCAGCGCTGCCCCGGTTTCGGCAATGCCGTTCAAAGTTTCGTTAACTGTACCGTCTCCGCCGACGGCAACCACTATATTGAAGCCTTTTTCAGCTGCCTCTTTTGCCGCCACTGTAGCATCGCCGCGGCAGCTGGTGATATGCGTGTCAAAATCGACTCCGCCGGCAGCCAGTTTTTCCTCGATCCGGGGCAGCAGCTTGAGCGCTTTTCCCCCTCCGGCAATCGGGTTAACTATCAACTTATACCTGTTCACCGCATCGAATCCCTCCCTTTTAATAATAAAAAGCTGCCTGAGCGGCAGCTCAAACTGGTTCTATCTTATCGAATTTTCCCTGACATGAGAACCTCTTTTGCAGGTGTTCAATAGTTTATCCCATTTTACCATATTCCAGTTCAAAATAATCAAGGGTGGCCGATCCTGAAAAGCCCTGTTTCTTTATTTCAAAGGCTTTAAATAAATCTTTTCGCAGTCCGGCCGGGATTATTTCAGGACCCGGTAAGAATATATTTCCAATTGCGACATCATGTTTAAAATTCCTGCCATTATTCTTCCGGCAGGTTTTAATAAAAATCAGGCGAATAGAAGTACTGCCTGAAAATATCATTAAAGCGGGAGTTGATCGAAAACTGTGAGTAAGACGCTCAAAGCAGTGATCCTCGAACTATTTACTGAAAACGGTCTCGATCAATATGACCTTAATATACAAGAATCATCCGGGATCGTGACGCTATCCGGCCGGGTTGATCGCTGGGATCAGGTTGTGCTGGCCGGACATCTCGCCGGCGGGCTGAGCGGTGTAAAGAGCCTGATCAACAGGGTAAATTCCCCTGATTCCATCCTTCCCCCTGACCCTGTCAAACCTGACCCTTCTTCCGGGACACTTACCAGGGCTGACCTGGTTATCATCGGCGCCGGCGTAGTCGGGGCAGCGTTGGCACGCGAGTTTTCCCGGTTTAAGATCAGGATCGTCCTCCTCGACAAGGAATCTGATGTGGGCTGCGGCGCCAGTAAAGCTAACAACGGGATGGTCCACTCCGGGATCGTGCAGGAGCCAAACAGCTTGAGAAGCAGGCTTAATGTAAGAGGCAACGAGCTCTATGAAGAGGTTTGCCGGGATCTCGATGTGCCGTTTAAGCGGTGCGGTCTCTTAACGGTAGTTTTCAGGGAAGAAGATCTGTTCCTGCTGGAACTTACGCAGGCGCGCGGCGAAGCAGCCGGGATACCGGTAGAAGTAATCAGCAGGGAAAGGGCGCTTGAACTTGAACCGTCGCTAAGCCCTGACATTAAGGGCGCTTTTCTTGCCCCTTCAACAGCGATGACTTCTCCCTACAAACTGACGGTGGCCTATGCCGAAAATGCCGTGATGAATGGGGTTAATCTCTACCTGGATACTGCTGTAACCGGTTTTCACTCAGAAAATGGACGGCTTAAAAAAGTATATACTACCCGCGGGGCGGTTGAAACGCCTTTCTGTATCAATGCTGCCGGTATCTATGCCGACCGGGTTGCCGCCATGGCCGGGAAAGAAGAATTTACCCTGCATCCCCGCAAGGGTGAACTGATCCTTTTCGACTCCGCCCACCTGGATAATCATCCCCGGATCGCTACCGGGGTTCTCGCTATCGGGCAGGATCCCTACACCAAGGGCGGAGGCACCATGATTACCACGGAGGGAAATCCCGAGTGGGGTCCGACAGCTTTCGAAGTTCCTGACCGGGAAGATACTGCTGTAACTGCAGACGGGCTGGACAGAATAATTGATAAATTTTCCCGCCTCATTCCCGATTATGACCCCCATAAAGCCCTGATTACCTTCTTTGCCGGGCTGAGAGCGGCTACGTATACCGAGGATTTTCATATCAGGCCTTCCGGACAGCTTAACGGGCTGCTTAACGTAGCCGGCATTCAATCTCCCGGCCTCGCTGCCGTTCCGGCGATTACTGAAATGGTCCTGGA
This sequence comes from Syntrophomonadaceae bacterium, assembly GCA_007132095.1. Lineage (GTDB taxonomy): Bacteria > Bacillota > Dethiobacteria > DTU022 > DTU022 > SLPH01. The sequence goes on from SLPH01000015.1 coordinate 75,584, forward strand.
CCTGGCCGGGGATATGGGGTTAAAGCTTGAAGAAAACCCTGCATTTCAACCCCTGAGAAAAAGTCCGCCCCGTTTTCGGGTTTTGAATTTAAAGGCCAGGAAGAAGCTGATTGGCGAAGATCACCGCTATGGCCAGATTGTTTGCCGCTGCGAACAGGTTACTGAAGGTGAAGTTATTGCCGCTTTGAACAGGCCGGTGCCGGTTACCACCCTGGACGCAATCAAAAGACGAACCAGGGCCGGCATGGGGCGCTGCCAGGGCAGTTTTTGTCTGCCCCGTTTAGCCCTGATTATGGCCCGTGAACTGGGCGTTCCGATCCACAAACTGACAAAAAGCGGACCCGGTTCGCCTCTCTTCAGCCGCCCGACAAAACTTGAAGCACTTACAGGAGAGGGTGATGCCCGGTGAAGGATCGTCATGCCCGTGAAGCAATTGTCGTTATCGGAGGAGGCCCTGCCGGGCTTGCCGCCGCCCTTGCTGCCGCCTGTAAAAGCCGTCTGAAGGTAATCCTGATCGAAAGAGACCGCGAACTGGGCGGCATCCTTAACCAGTGCGTTCATGACGGCTTCGGCAACTTTGTATTCGGCGAAAGCCTGACCGGGCCCGAGTATGCATCGCGCTTTATCGAACAGCTGCAGTCAGCTCCTAACCTTGAGGTGTGGGATAACACTGCTGTTATAAGCCTGAAGGGCGACAGAACCCTGACCGCCGTAAACCGCAGCGGAATCCACCGCCTCAAACCTGCCGCCATAATATTAGCCATGGGCTGCCGGGAAAGAAGCCGCTACCAGGCATTTTTGCCCGGCTACCGGCCGGCCGGCGTTTACACTGCCGGTACTGTTCAGCGTCTGGTTAACATGGAAGGGGTTATGCCGGGGGAAAAAGCGGTTATTCTCGGTTCAGGCGACATCGGGCTGATAATGGCCAGGCGTCTCACCCTTGAAGGAGCGGAAGTCCTCGGTGTTTACGAAATCATGAACCGTCCGGGCGGCCTGACCCGCAATATTGTCCAGTGTCTTGAAGACTTTAATATACCCCTCTTCCTTTCGCACCAGGCTACTTTTCTGCACGGTAAAAAGCGGCTCGAAGGCGTATCAATCGCCCCTTACGGCTCTTCCGGCAAACCTGATCTGCAAAAGGAAAAAAGGATCGAATGCGATACCCTGATTTTATCAGTTGGGCTCATTCCGGAAAACGAGCTCTCCCGCGAAGCGGGAATTGAGATAGATCCCGCTACCGCCGGTCCTGTCGTCGACCAGGATATGGCAACAGGTGTGGAAGGCATTTTTGCCTGTGGCAACGTGGTCCATGTCAGCGACCTTGTTGACCACGTGACCCTGTCGGCCCAGGCTGCAGGCAGGGGGGCTGCCCGCTACCTATCCGGCAGGAAACCTGCCGGAAAAGCCCTGTTCAAAGCAGGGACCAATATTGCCCGGCTGGTGCCCCAGGTTCTTTCTCTCCCTGTTGAAGATAAAGTAGACCTCTATATCCGGGTCTCGGAACCGGCCGAATATGTGAGGATTGCGATCTCTTCGGAATCCGGCGAAATTTACAACAAAAAAGAGCGCATAGTGCGCCCTCCCGAGATGATTCACCTGCAGCTGGAAAAAGAGCTATTTCAGAACACCGGCGGCGGCGACTCCCTGTTTGTCAACCTGCAGGGAGGCGAAGCCGATGGCGGATAAAATAAAAAAGAGGATAACCTGTATTATCTGCCCCGTAGGCTGCTCTCTCACGGCGACCGGGATTAAGGGCAACCTTGTTATCGAGGGCAACGAATGCAACCGCGGTGAAAAATATGCCCGATCGGAGTATACTAACCCCCTGCGTACCCTCACCGGAACCGTCCTGATCAAAGAGGCGATCCTGCCCCGGCTGCCTGTAAGAAGCGAAAACCCAATCGCCCGCCAGTTGTTCCTGCGGGCCGCTGCTGAGCTGAATCGCCTTGTCGTCACTGCCCCGATCAAAAGGGGGGCCGTCATATCTGAAGACCTTGCCGGGAGCGGGATCAGGCTGCTGGCAACCCGCGATCTCGATAAGCTTTAGTTGCCCCTGAACTTTAGTTGCCCCTGTCGCTGTTTTTAACATCAATTACGATCGGCATAATCATTGGCCTGCGCCCGGTGCGATCGTAAAAAAATGACGATGCTGCATCGCGGATGTTGGATTTAATTCTGTTCCAATCGGTGATATGGTCGCGGTTCAGCTTGGCCACTGTTTTGGCCAGCGCTGCTTTTGCCCCTTCAAGCAGGTCTTCCGATTCGCGGACATAAACAAAACCGCGGGTCACTATGTCAGGGCCGGAAACCACTGTTTCACGATCTGGGTCCACGGCCAGGACTATAATGACAATACCGTCCTCTGAAAGGATCTGCCGGTCCCTGATCACAATTTCGCCCACATCGCCAATGCCAAAACCGTCAATCAATACTTTCCCGGCCGGAACAGACCCGGTCATCCTGGCCTCGCCGTCTGTTATTTCAATTACATCGCCGGGCTCGGTGATAAAGACATTTCCGTCAGGGATCCCCAGTTTACGGGCAATCTTCAGGCAGGCATACTGCTGCCTGTACTCACCGTGGGTGGGGATAACATATTTTGGTTTAAGGAAGTTAAGCATCAGCTTAATCTCTTCTTCGCTGGCGTGTCCCGAGACATGAACGCCCGAAACGAGGCCATATATTACATCAGCCTGCTGTTTAAAGAGGTTGTTAACCGTACGGCCGACCAGCTTTTCGTTGCCGGGGATCGGGTTGGCGGCGATAATAACCGTATCGCCCGGGACAATACCAACCTGCCTGTGCTCAGACTGCGATATCCGGGTTAAGGCTGACATCGGCTCGCCCTGGCTGCCCGTTGTAATCAGGGCCAGCTTCTCATGGGGCACTTTATTGATCTCTTCAAGTTTAAGCCGTATCTTATCAGGCATATTCAGGTAGCCCAGCTCGGTGGAAATGTCAACCGAATTTACGATACTGCGGCCGACGACACCTACCTTGCGGCCGTAGCGGGTGGCAGAGTCAATAACCTGCTGGATGCGGTGAATATTTGAAGCAAAGGTAGCGAGAATAATTCTGCTTTTTGAGAGACGGAATATCTCGTCAATACTGTCGCCAACCTCTTTTTCTGAATGCGTGTAGCCGGGGCGATCGGCGTTGGTGCTGTCTACAAAAGCAGCCAGAACGCCTTTATTCCCAAGCTCAGCCAGTTTGTGATAGTCGGTGATTTTGCCGTCAACCGGGGTTTGGTCAAATTTAAAGTCGCCCGTATGGACAATTGTTCCGGCAGGGGTTTCAACGGCCACCCCGATTGAATCGGGGATACTGTGATTGGTGCGGAAAAAATCGATCTTAAAATTATCCGATAAAACCAGCGGCTGCTGGGGGTTTATTTCCCTGAAGCGCGGCTTTATTGAAGGCGGATGCTCCATCAGTTTGGCCTCCAGCAGGCCGATCGTCAGACGGGTTCCGTAGATAGGGACCTGCAGTTCATCCAACAGGTAAGGCAGGGCCCCGATATGGTCCTCGTGCCCGTGGGTAAGGATAATTCCCAGTATTTCATCGCGGTGATCCATTAAATAGGTGGTATCGGGTATAACCATGTCGATACCAAGCATCGCTTCATCAGGGAATTTTAAACCGGCATCTATGACAACCAGCTCCTGCCCGTATCTAATCACGAACATGTTCTTCCCTATTTCACTGACACCGCCAAGCGGTATCAGCTGAATGGCATTCTTATTCTTTTTTGGCTTTCTAGACAAAATTATGTCCTCCTGTTCATTTATAGGCCTGTATGGCCAAATCCGCCTTCGCTGCGATCCGTCGGCGGAAGTTGATCAACCTGTCTAAATGCGATCAAACAGACAGGGCAGAGCACCATCTGGGCGATCCGATCGCCCCGCTGTATGATAAAAGGGCGCTGCCCTAAATTGATCAGGATTACTTTTATCTCGCCGCGGTAATCGCTATCGATTGTACCGGGCGAGTTTAGCAACCCGATTCCGTTTTTTGCCGCTAAACCGCTCCGGGGCCGGATCTGTAATTCATAACCCTGCGGCACAGCAACATGCAGGCCGGTCGGAACCAGCCCAATGCTGCCCGGGTTTATCTGCAGCGGCTCTGTAACTGCTGCAGATAGATCCATGCCCGAAGCGCCAGGGGTCATATAGCGCGGCAAAGGCAAGCCGGCGCCATGGCCGTCCTGCTTAACCTCTATTTTAACAGTTTCGTTTCTCATCTAAGTTCGCGCGGTCCCTAAAAAACGCCGCACCGGGCAGGCAAAAAGAACCCACTGGTGCAGCGGTCTGTTAACGGCGGCGGTTGGAGTTTCTATTCCGGTCTCCTCCGCCGGAAGGCCTGCCGCGGCTGCCTCCCCTGTCATCACGATCTTCGGTTCCCGGGGGTTTTGGTAAAAGCGCTTTACGGGAAAGGTCGATCCGTCCCCTGTCATCTATGTCCATTACTTTTACTTCGATCATGTCGCCAATATTGACCACATCTTCTGTTTTCTCGACACGGTGATGATCAAGGTGAGATATATGCAGCAGTCCCTCTTTGCCGGGAAGCAGTTCCACGAAAGCGCCGTAGCGCTCAACCCTGGTCACTTTTCCGTTGTATACCTCGCCGGGTTCAACATCTCGTACCAGCGCTTCGATAGTTTGCTGCGCCTTTTTGCCCATCTCCGGATCAACGGCAGCGATAAATACCCTGCCATCGGGTTCAATATCAATATCTACCCCGGTATCGGCAATGATCTTGTTGATCATCCTGCCGCCCGGTCCGATTACGTCCCTGATTTTATCGACCGGGATTTGAACTTTAATCATGCGGGGCGCATTGGGAGACAGCTCCGAACGGGCTTCGCTGATTGTTTCGTTCATGATTCCCAGAATATGCAGGTATCCTTCGACAGCCTGGGTTAAGGCGGTCTGCAGCAGATCCTGGGATATGCCTTTTATCTTAATATCCATCTGCAGGGCGGTAATGCCTTCTGAAGTTCCGGCAACTTTAAAATCCATGTCGCCGAGAAAATCTTCCACGCCCTGTATGTCGGAAAGAATTGCCATTTTATCGCCTTCTTTAATCAGTCCCATCGCGATACCGGCGACCCCTCTTTTCAGGGGTACTCCCACATCCATCATGGCCAGCGATCCGGCGCAAACGCTTCCCATAGAGGTTGATCCATTTGATTCGAGCACTTCCGATACCAGCCTGATCGTATAGGGGAAATCGTCCTCAGAGGGTATTACCGGCTCGAGGGCTTTTTCAGCAAGGGCGCCGTGACCTATTTCTCTTCTTCCCGGGCCGCGCATAAAACCGGTCTCTCCTACGCTGTAGGGGGGGAAGTTATAGTGATGCATAAAACGTTTCGATTCTTCAATCCCCAGGCCGTCCAGGAGCTGAACATCGCGCAGGGCTGAAAGCGTGCAGATATCTAAAACCTGGGTTTGGCCGCGGGTAAAAAGCCCCGAGCCGTGCGTGCGGGGCAGTATAGTCACTTCGCAGCTAATCGGCCTTATTTCCTTTGCTCCCCTGCTGTCGGGCCGGATATCTTTTTCAATAATGTTGGCTCGCAGGGTCTCTTTGAGAACCTTCTCATAAACTGCCTTCAAATCGGCTTCGTTTTCCGGGTATTTCTCCGCAAACTGTTCAAGCAGTTCTTTTTTTACCGCATTGAGGCGATCTTCGCGCTCTTTCTTTTCTACAATGCGCAGCGCAGCTTCGATCCCTTCTTTTATAACCGGCGCTGCATCACCTGCGATTTCCTGGGCAGGTTCAAAGGGTATAACTTCAAGCTTGGGCACACTATTTTCCGCTATTAGCTCTTCCTGCAAATCAATAATAGTTTTAATGGCCTCGTGGCCCCGGGCAATGCATTCAAGGACATCTTCTTTGCTAATTTCCTGGGCTCCGGCCTCTACCATCATTACCGCTTCGCGGGTGCCGGCCAGCATCAGGTGCAGATCGCTATCCTGTGCCTGTCCCATGGTTGGATTAATCACCGGCTTGCCATCAACCAGCCCAACCACTACCGCTGCAACAGGGCCCTCGAAGGGAATCTTCGAAATCGAAAGTGCAGCTGAGGCGCCAATGATGGAAAGTATTTCCGGGGGGCAGTTCTGGTCAACGGAAAGAATGGTACTCACTACATGGACCGAGTTTCTAAACCCCTTCGGAAAAAGGGGACGCAGGGAGCGGTCGGTCAGGCGGCAGCCTAAAATAGCTCGTTCCGTGGGACGACCTTCGCGCTTGATAAATCCTCCCGGAATCCTGCCTACTGCATATAATCTTTCTTCGTAATCTACTGTCATCGGGAGGAAATCGACCCCTTCCCGCGGTTCGTCAGAAGCAGTTGCCGTTACGAGGACAACGGTGTCACCATAACGCATTAAGACAGAGCCGCTGGCCTGTTTGGCCATTTTCCCCGTTTCTATAGTCAGGGTGCGTCCGCCGAGATCCATGGTGTAAGATTGCATCAACAAAAACTCCTCTCAAAAAAAACATTGTATTTTAAAGTGGAAACACGGGGGCAAGCCCCCGTGTTGACCGCTTCATTATCTTCTCAGTCCAAGCTTGCTTATCACCGTCCGGTAACGCTCGGGCTCTGTGTCGCGCAGGTAATTTAAAAGCCCTCTTCTCTTGCCGACCATTTTTAAAAGGCCTCGTTGTGAATGGTGATCTCTTTTATGGATCTTGAGATGTTCGGTGAGGTAATTAATCCGTTCGGTAAGTAGGGCGATCTGTACTTCAGGAGATCCGGTATCCCCGTCGTGCATTTTATACTGATCAATGATTTCCTGCTTCTTTGCTTGATCCAACATTATACTTCCTCCCTTTTATAATCGCCGCCGGCCGAGTCAGGCGTCGGGAATTCGCCAAACCAGGTCCGCGGTTCAGACTAAAGCAATATTAGCACAGTTGCCAGTTCATGTAAAGGATCAGCTCTTTAAAGACCGATATACTTGGGCAGATCGCCGCCTGCATCCTGGTAGCTGCCGATCCGCTCTTGCGCCCTGTCTATATCTTTCGCAATCTGTTCCTTCAGGATAGCAGCTGAAGGGAAAGCCCTGGTTTCCCGGATTTTTTCCAGGAAATAGAGGCGAAGCTCCCTGTTGTAAAGGGTTCCGTTGAAATTTAGGATATGGGTTTCAACAGACATCCCATGATGGGCAAAGGTGGGACGGGAGCCCACATTGGTGACGCCGAAGTGCAGGGTTTTGTTTATTTTTCCCACGGCGGTCAGGTAAACTCCCTTGCCGGGCCAGATCAGTCTTTTGCCGGCTTTAACGTTAGCCGTGGGATAGACAATCTTTGAGCCAATACCGTAGCCCCTGACCACTTTTCCCTGCCTGAAGAAATAATAGTCGAGCAGCTCGGCCGCTTCATCGACCTCTCCGGAAAGGACCAGGGCCCGGATAATCGAGCTGCTGATCTTTTTTCCATTCCTGGTTATAGTTGATGTAGTGGTAACCGAATACCCGTATTTTTCGCCCCAGGCGCGCATTGTTTCTGCTGTTCCGCTTCCTTTGTGGCCAAAAGAATAGTCCGTGCCGACAAAGATGCTTTTTGCCTTCAGCCTTCCGACAAGAATAGTGCGGATAAAAAGCTCGGCGCTCAAAGCAGCTTTATCGCTGCCAAACTGCTCGATGATCAGGTAGTCAAGCCCCAGTTCGCGAAGCACTTCCGCCCTGTCGGCCAGATCGGTAATCAGGGAAAAAGGGCGCTGCGGGTAAAGGGTAATAATGGGGTGAGGATCAAAGATAAGGGCAGCGCTGACTCCACCACAAGCGCGGGCCTGCTGGACCGTGTTGCGGATTATGACCTGGTGGCCGCGATGAACTCCGTCAAAATTACCAAGCGCCAGGCAAAGTGGCCGACCTGTCTGTGGAAAACGTTCTATTCCGTTGATTATCTCCATTTATACTTCTCCATTACTTCAAATACTTGACCGTTCTCAGGCACATACTTTCTTCAGCGCTGTCAATTCGGGCCAGGGCATGAAAATGACCCTCCGGATCATAGATTCTGTACAGCTTTCCCTCGATAATATTTGAAACCGGAATTTTTAATATACCGGTAAGGGGCAGCTTCTTGCCCTGGCTTAAGGCCTCCACAATTTCGGGCTGGAGTATCAGCGCCTGGTACTGCTCAAGGGCCTTGTCCATCCTAAAAACCGCTTCCCCGAGCCGGTCAGAATCGGCCAGTTTTTCCAACCTGGCAAAATTATAGGCCTTTTCGACAGTGAAAGGGCCCACAGCAAGCCTCTTTAGCGCTGAAAGATAAGCCCCGCAACCAAGGCGTTCCCCCAGGTCTGCGGCCAGCGTGCGGATATAGGTTCCGCGGGAGCAGCAAACGGTAACCTCCAGGTGAGGTCTGCCGGATCGGTTATATCGATCGAGGCTGATATTATAGATTTCAACCGGCCTGCTTTTGCGGGGCGGAGTCTCGCCGCGCCTGGCCCAGTGATATAGGGGTTTGCCGCGATGTTTTACGGCAGAATAAACCGGGGGCAGCTGTTCGATGGGTCCGGCAAAATGTTTTAACGCGGCAACAATTTCAGCCTTTTCAAAAAGGGGTACCGGCCTTTCTTCCAGGATCCGGCCCTCGGCATCTTCGGTATCGGTAACCGCGCCCAGGGTTATTTCGGCCTGGTAACATTTTGGCAGCTCCGTGATATATTCGGAAACCCTGGTTGCTTTTCCGAGGCAAATTGGAAGAACCCCGGTAGCCATGGGATCAAGGGTTCCGCTGTGCCCGGCCTTGGCTCCTGAAAAGAGGCGGCGCACTGCCTGCAAAGCCCGGTGTGAAGTAATGCCGCCTGGTTTATCCAGGATAACGATGCCATTAGTTGAACTCATCGGCTATCGGGCCGGTAATTCGCGGTAAAGCTCCAGCGCTTCGCGCATCACCTGCGCCTTAACCTCCTCATAACCCCCATGCAGGCGGCATCCTGCGGCCCTGACATGGCCCCCTCCGTTTAGACGCCCGGCCAGATCGCTGACATCAAGGGTTTTTGACCGGAAGCCGACCTTGACTTCTTCGGCGCTGTCAACGTAAAACAGGATTCCCAGCTCTACTCCCTCGATATTGCGGGTGTAGTTAACAATGCCGTCAAGGTCATCGGTTGTCGCCCCGCTGCGTTCGCGAAGGTCGCGGCTCAGGGTCATTATCGCTATATCCCCGCCCTGGTAGAACTCCAGGCTCGATAAAGCCTCTTTTAAGAGGATGTAAAAAGAGCGCGGCCTTTCGTCAAATATTCTCTGCGATATGGTGCCGGGGCTCAGCCCATAGCGGAGCAGGTCAGCAACCACTTCATGCGTGAATGGGGTAGTATTGTCGTATTTAAATGATCCGGTATCGGTTGAGATGGCCACATACAGAGATTCTGCCATCGTTACTGTTATTTCCGGCCCAAGTTCCCTGATCAATGTATAAACAATCTCTCCCGTGGCAGAGGCTTCAGAATCAACCAGGTTCAGGGTCCCGTAGCGCTGGTTAGTAACATGATGATCTATATTGACCAGAACATTAGAAGTCAGCGCCGCTTCTTTAAATATGCTGAGTCGATCAGCGTCACTGCTGTCGAGCACGATGCTGATCCAATCGCTTTTTCCTTCTATGGCTGTATGCCCGACCAGCTCAGCCCCTTTAAGGAAAGAATACTTGTGGGGAATATGGCCGGGGGTATACATCTTGATCTCTTTTCCCATTGCTGTTAAAGCTTCTCCCATAGCCAGCAGGGATCCGATACTGTCCCCGTCCGGTAGCATATGCGAGAAGAGGTAAAACTGCTTATTCTGCCTAATTAAATCAACTATCTGTTCCCGATCTGTCATCATCGCTGTTTCCTTCATTTTTCAAAGACTTGATCACACTGTCAATATGAGCCCCATACTCGATCGATCCATCGAGATGAAAGCTGATTTCCGGGGTATAACGCAGCCGGATCCTGCGTCCGATTTCAGTGCGTATAAAGCCGGATGCCCGCTGCAAAGTCTGGATAGTGGCCTCTTTTTCATCGTCAGAACCGTAGACAGAAACATGTACGGAAGCGTAACGAAGATCCCGGGACAGATCGACCCCGGTAACGCTTGTTATCGCTGCAAGGCGCGGGTCCTTCAATTCAACGGCGATAATTTGGCTGACATCTTTCTTTATCTGTCGCGATACTCGCCGAACGCGGTTTTCAGACATATCTTAAAACCTCCTGCCGCTTATAATCTAGCTGCGGCCGTGCCTAAAATCGATCAGCGGGCAACCTGTTCCATCGCGTAAGCTTCGATAATATCCCCTTCGTGAATATCATTGAAGTTCTCGATCAGGATGCCGCATTCATAGCCGGTCAATACTTCACGGACATCGTCCTTAAAACGTTTTAGCGAAGCAAGATGACCGTCTTCCAGGATCACTTTGCCGTCCCTGATCAGGCGTATAGAAGCGTTGCGGCTGATCTTGCCCTCTATAACATGCGAGCCGGCTATGCTGCCCAGGCGCGATGCCTTGAAGACCTGGCGTACTTCGGCCTGGCCAAGTATTACCTCTTTCATGATCGGCTTCAACAGGCCGGTTACGGCGCTCTTAATATCTTCAATCGCTTCATAAATGATCCGGTAGAGGCGCATATCAACATTATCTATTTCAGCCTGCTTGCGGGCGTTATTATCAGGCCTCACATTAAAGCCAATAATGATCGCATTTGAAGCCGAGGCCAGCATGACATCAGATTCGTTGATGGCTCCCACTCCGGTGTGAATGACTTTAATCTGCACCTCTTCCAGGCTCAGCTTGTAAAGGGCGTCCTGCAGCGCTTCCACAGAACCCTGAACGTCGCCCTTCAGGATCAGGTTCAGATCCTTTACTTCGCCTTCCTGGATCTGCCTAAAAAGTTCTTCCAGGGAAACGCGCGGAATTCGTTTGCTTGCTTCCTTCATTTTGACAGACCTTTTTTCTGCAACCTGGCGGGCAAAACGGTCATCGCTGACGGCCTGGAGCAGGTCGCCTGCCATGGGGACATCGTTTAACCCCTGGATCTCAACCGGTGTGGAAGGCCCGGCCGTCTTAACCCTGTCGCCGCGCTCGTTGATCATAGCCCTGATCTTACCGGCGATATTTCCGCATATGACCGGATCGCCAACTTTTAAGGTTCCATCCTGCACCAGTACGGTGGCCACAGGTCCGCGGCCCTTGTCAAGCTTGGCTTCAATCACCGTACCCCTGGCGCTGCGCCCGGGGTTGGCTTTAAGTTCAGCCACCTCGGCCAGAAGCAGGATCATTTCCAGCATCTCTTCAAGTCCATCGCCGCGTAATGCGCTGACGGAAACAAAGATGGTCTCACCGCCCCAATCTTCAGGGATAAGGCCGTGATCGCCCAGCTGCTGCTTGACCCGATCAGGGTTGGCATCCGGTTTATCAATTTTGTTTACGGCAACCAGGATTGGAACCTGGGCTGCCCGGGCATGGTTTATCGCTTCAATCGTCTGGGGCATGACCCCGTCATCTGCCGCTACAACAAGGATGGCAATGTCTGTTACCTGGGCTCCCCTTGCCCGCATGGCCGTGAAGGCTTCGTGACCGGGGGTGTCAAGGAAAACCACTTTTTTGCCGTTCACATCAACCTGGTATGCGCCAATGTGCTGGGTGATGCCGCCAACTTCACCGGCTGTGACGTTTGCTTCCCGGATTGCGTCTAAAAGCGATGTCTTGCCGTGATCAACATGACCGAGAACTGTCACAACAGGTTTCCGCGGTATCTCCTCGCCGACAACGTCGTCTTCTTCTTCAAGGAGAAGCTCCTCTTCGTCGGGATCTTTGACATAGTCGAGGATAAAATCATATTCTTCAGCTAAAAGTTCGATCGTATCTGTGGTCAGCGGCTGGTTGACATTGGCCATAATCCCCATCTCGAGCAGCTGCTTAAGCAGCTGTGCAGGAGTAGCTTCAAGGTGCGAAGCCAGTTCGCCAACTGTAACCTGCCCTTCCAACCTGATCTTTGGGCGCTGTGCCTTCATGGCTGCCGCCCGCTTCTCTTCCTGGATCGCCTTTCTCAGCTTGCGGCCAGTTGCTTCGGCTTCATCCTCAATTTCCTCTGCCTCTTTCTTTGCCGGATCATCTGTAACTGTTTCCTTGACTTGATCGGCTGTCTCAACGGCAGCGCTCTCGGCAGGTTTCTTCGCAGGCGCTTTCTCTGCCGCTTTATCAGCAGCCGCTTCTGTCGCTTTACCGGTCAGGATGGCCATTACCTTTTGGACATCTTCATCCTGCAGAGTGCTCATGTGGTTGCGAACCTCTATATTAAGGCCTTCCATTACTTCTATCAGTTTTTTGCTGGTTGTTCCCAGCTCTTTCGCCAGTTCGTATACTCTCACTTTACTCATTTACCACACCTCCATGGAGTAAAACCTCCTAATTGTTAATCATTTACAGTCCAGGCGCTATTCCTGCTTTTCAGGATCAAGTTCATCGCGGATATTATCGAGCACCTGCTCTGAAATTGCGGCCTGAAGATTCCTTTCCAGGCGCCTCCCCTTAACCGCTTTATTTAAACAGCCTTCACTGGGGCAGATATACGCCCCGCGACCGGCTTTTTTCCCGGTCCTGTCCACGGTAACGATCCCTTCGGGAGTGCGCACTATGCGGATCAGCTCTTTTTTGGGCAGTTTTTCCTGGCAGCCCAGGCATATTCGCAGCGGAATCTTACGCTTTTTGCTCATCTTCCTCTACATCCTTTTCGGCTTCTTCAGTTTCAGCTGATTCAGCTTCCGCCTCTTCGGCCGGTTCAACTTCACCGCCCTCTGCGATACCTGCATCTTCGGCTGCCTGCGCCGGCTCCTGTTCCCCTAAAGCGCTGTCCGAAGCAGCGTCGACTGAATTCAAGCCCAAAATGTCGGCGCTTTTGTCATCAGCGCTCTCTTCATCATCCACAGAGGCAGATAAGCCGATCGCTGAAAGACTTTTCTCGGCATACTGGGTTTCGCTGCAGATATCGATCTTCCATCCAGTAATTTTTGCCGCCAGACGGGCGTTTTGCCCCTCTTTCCCAATCGCCAGGGAAAGCTGGTTGTCTGGAACGACCACGGTTGCAGTTTTATTATCCGAGTTTAGCTTGACCGAAGCAACCTTGGCCGGGCTGAGCGAATTGGCAATATATTCTTCAGATTCTTCACTCCACTTAACAATATCAATTTTTTCGCCCTTCAGCTCGTTGCTGATTGCCTGGACCCTGCTTCCCTTGGGTCCGACGCAGGCGCCGACAGGATCGATGTCGCTGTTATTGGATATTACTGCTAGTTTTGAACGGTTTCCGGCCTCGCGGGCTGCCGCCTTGATCTCTACAATGC
>SLPH01000059.1 GCA_007132095.1 Syntrophomonadaceae bacterium
TGCTCGCAGCTTTCATAAGTGGTTGTAATGGAGAGGAAGCTGCACCTGTAGACCCGGATAACGGTGAAGAAGTTCTTGCTGATACCATTTACATGCTGAACTGGAGCGATTATATCGATCCGGATGCGGTAGCCGGTTTTGAAGAGGAGTATGGCGTTAATGTTGAGATTGACTTTTACGCCAACATGGACGAACTGCTGGCCAAGCTACAGGCTAGCCCCGGTGTATATGACCTGATGGTAACATCGGACTATATGCTCGAGGTTATGCTTGAGCTGGACATGCTCGAAGAGCTTAACTACGATAACATTCCCAACATCGATAATGTGATTCCCTATTTCCGTGACACCGAGATTGACCCGGGTGGAAAGCATTCTGTTATTTACGCTTTCGGAACGACGGGCCTTGCTTATAACACCAAGTATGTTGAATCGGCTGATTCATGGGCCGTGTTGTGGGATCCCCAGTACAGGAACAGGGTATCAATCATGGATGATGCCCGCGAGGGCTTTGCTCCCATCCTCCAGTATTTAGGTTACTCGATTAATACGACCGATGAAGACGAGTTGATGGAAGCCAGGGACGCCGCAATTGAGCTGAAAGAGAACCTGCTCGACTTTATTATCGTGGGCATGGAAGAGATGCTGGCTGCAGAAGAAGTATGGGTAATGCAGACCTGGAGCGGCCGCGCGCTGCGGGCCCAGGCGGAAAACCCGGCCATCGAATACGTGATTCCCAAGGAAGGCGGCAGCGTTTGGATGGAGTTTCTGAATGTACCCAAAGATGCTCCAAACAAGTATACTGCTGAACTTTTTATCAATTACCTGATGGATGCGGAAGTGAACCTGGACAACGCCCTTTACATCCAGTACGGAACTGGGAACCAGGCTGCTCTTGATCTTGCTGATCCCGAATACCGCGATAACCGGATCCTCAACCCTACGATAGAAGAGCTCGAGGCTCTTGAACCGCTCAGGGATGTTGGTTTGGCCACAGAACTGTACGATCGCATCTGGACTGAAATCCTGGCGGCCAGGTAACAATTAATGACAGGCTTCGATGAAAAGAATCGTAAGGAATGGTGAGCGGCTTGCAAAAAGAGATAATGATCCAGCTGTTAGATGTAGCCAAGAGGTTTGGTGAAGTTGAGGCGGTAAAAGGCATATCACTTGACATTTTTCCCGGGGAATTCATAACATTTCTCGGGCCAAGCGGTTGCGGTAAAACTACGACACTACGGATGATCGGCGGGTTTGAAGACCCCGATCGGGGCGATGTATTAATTGACGGCTTCTCTGTTAAAGACAAGAAGCCTTACGAGCGTGATGTCAATACTGTTTTTCAAAGCTACGCCCTTTTTCCGCATATGAGCGTATTTGATAACGTCGCATTCGGCTTAAAGATGAAGAAAATCAAGGAAAGTGAGCTGCGTACCAGGGTTGAAGAAGCACTGTCACTTGTGAAAATGGAACACTATGCTAACCGGCTGCCCAAGCAATTGAGCGGCGGTGAGCAGCAGAGGGTTGCTGTGGCCCGGGCGATTGTCAACAATCCCCGGGTCCTGCTTCTTGATGAACCTCTCGGCGCGCTCGATTTAAAGCTGCGCAAGCAGATGCAGGTAGAACTGAAACACCTGCAAAAGAAGCTGAAGATGACTTTTATCTATGTTACCCACGATCAGGAAGAAGCCCTTGTAATGTCAGATCGTGTCGTGGTTATGAACAAGGGGCAGGTAGAGCAGATCGACAGCCCGACCGATGTTTATCGTTACCCGAAGAGCCGCTTTGTTGCAGACTTTATTGGCGAAACTAACCTTTTAAAATGTACTGTTGGCGAAGAAAAAAACGGCCTCCTGTTTTTACGGCACGGCCAGACTGTTCTTCAGGCTTCAGCTGAACTGGCAGTTGGTGCAGCCGTTGGCCGGGAAGGCTTTTTATCGATCAGGCCTGAAGAAATTAAAGTATACGAAACCAGCCCCGCTTCGCAGAAGAGCAAAGCAGATGGCGGATCGGCTGACACCATAATTCCTGCATCGGTGGAGGAAGTTATCTTCATTGGCTCGACAGCAAAGCTGATTACCAGGACCAAGACACCTGAAGCGATTGTCCTTATTGCTCATTCACCGCTGGCTGCCGGCAGCGCCCTGGTGGGAAAAACAGTTTTTCTTTCCTGGAGCCCGGAACAGGCGATTTTTATCACGGAGTGATCATACTTGACGCAGCACATTAAACTGGCACCGGCGGGCACACCGCAGGCTGGACGCTTTGACTGGGGGAAACTGTTTCTAGGCCTTCCCACTATATTTTGGTTTGTCTGCCTGATTGTGGTCCCTCTGGTTATGACCCTTATTCTCAGCTTTGCATCCCGGGACGCTTACGGGCGAATAATTTACGAGTGGTCATTTCAAAACTATATTCGCTTTATGGATCCGCTCTACCTGCAGATCCTGTGGCGCTCCTTCTACCTGGGTTTGTTTACAGTCATTATCTGCCTTTTAATCGGTTATCCCCTTGCCTACTTTATCGCCAGGAGCCCCAAGAACCTTAAACCGCTGTTTCTGATGCTGGTTATCGCTCCTTTCTGGATCAACCTGTTGATCAGGGCTTACGGTTGGATGATTCTGCTTCGCTACGAAGGCATCATAAATATCTTCCTGCGCCGGATCGGCCTGATCGAAGAGCCTTTACAGCTAATGTATAACGACGGGGCGGTGCTGGTGGGCCTGGTTTATGTGTTCCTCCAGTTCATGGTTCTGCCGCTGTTTGCCACGATCGACAAGATGGACTGGACCCTGCTTGAATCGGCCCAGGATCTCGGGGCAAAGCCTTTTCACACCTTCCGGCATATTACCCTGCCCCTGACTTTACCAGGCATCATCGGGGGTTCGATTCTCACCTTTGTGCCCGCTTTTGGAAGCTTCATTATACCGCGGATTTTAGGCGGCTCCAATTCAATAATGATCGGCAATATTATTGAAACCCAGATTAAAACGGCCCGCAACTGGCCGTTCGCTTCCGCATCGGCCGTAATTTTGATCGTAACCGCTTTGCTGGGCATGCTTATTTATGTTAAGTTCAGCGGCAGATCACTGATGGGGGGCGACTAATTGACAGGTAAAAATTCCTGGCCCTTTAAAATCTATATCATGCTTATTTTTGCTTTTTTATATCTTCCAGTCGTTGTACTTGTCCTCTTCTCATTTAACGAGTCGCCAATTATCGGGGTTTGGAGCGGTTTCAGCCTGCGCTGGTATGAATCATTAATAGGCAACAGGGCGGTAGTTTCAGCGGCAAAGAACAGCCTTATCGTCAGTCTTTCAGCTACTACAGCCGCCACTTTTATCGGCACAACGACTGCCCTTTTAATGGAGAGGAAAGGCGGGTTCAGGGGCAAGAAGACTATGGATCCAATGCTTTACATGCCCCTGATGGTTCCGGAAGTGGTTTTTGCCATATCGCTGCTCACCGTATTTACCCTGGTCGGGATCAGGTTGAGCTTTCTAACCCTGATTCTCGGGCACGTCGCCTTTATAACTGCTTTTGTCATAGTTACAATCAGGGTTCGCCTGGCAGGCACCGATCGATCGCTGGAGGAAGCGGCGATGGACCTGGGGGCCAACGAATGGAAAACCTTCTGGCATATCACCTTTCCAATTCTTCTCCCGGGCATCATCGGCGGAGCCCTGCTGGGTTTTGCCATATCCCTGGAAGACTTCGTCATAACCTTCTTTACAGCGGGCCCCGGCTCTTCAACCCTGCCCCTTTGGATCTGGGGGACGCTGAGGAGGGGAATCTCTCCTGACATCAACGCTCTTTCTACGATCATGGTCCTGGTCAGCGTCAGCGTGGTGATCATAGCCCAGCTGATTAACCGCAAAAAATTATAAATCCTAATGCCTGCTCCTATTAGTCTTTCACCGGCCTAATAATTTTATAGTTATCCCTGTTTCTGCCAATCAATTTGAAAAACAGGCCGCAGTTAATGCGGGCATGTTGTATGCATATTAGTTCTGGCAGGTTATTTTTATTGAAACCTTGCCGCCCTGCTAATTCAGTCCCTGTTTAAATAAAAAGAGGGAAGGCAGGAATGAAGGGGTGGTATAATGAATTTGACACTGATAAGCGAAGGCAGATCCAGGTGAAGGTGCATAGAATATGAAAAAAGATAGCGGATCATTACCGGACAGGTTTCAACGTTTTCACAACCTTTCGCTAAAACTGGTCAGGCTTGCGGAAAAGGGGCGGGTGATTAGCGATTACTACGAGGATGTCGTGAAGCTGCTTGTTGAATTTTCCGGGGCGGAGTACGTTTCTATCACTGCCAGAGGCGCTCGCAGCTATTTTCGATTCCGTTATTCACAGCACAGTGGTTGGGATAACGTCCAGCTTGATAGTTTCCCCGGGGCAGCTGTCGATCTGGCTGCTTCTGATTGCAGGCACGAATCGTTCTCTGCCCCAGAGGATGTTGATAAGCTGGAAAGCCTCGTGTTTTCCGGTCATGCTGTGAATAGCAAGCATGCAACTAAAAGCGGCGGCATAAGAATCTGCAGTAATCTTCAGGAGAACACCTCAACTTCTTCTTACAGCTGCGTAATGGTTTTACCGGTCAGGATGCAAAATGAGGTGGTTGGAACAGTTGCTTTAGGCTGGCAGGAAAGCGTTGAATTGGATGATGTGGAAGTTGAACTCTACCAGTACTTGTTTGATCTTACCGGCTTTGCCAGATCACACAGGCAGGCAAAGTTCCTCCTGGGTGAAAGAATCAAGGAGCTTAAAACAATCTACCAGATTAGCCGGCTGGGGTCGGAGCCTGGTAAATCTCTTGAAGATATTATACAGGGAGCGGTTAATATCATTCCACCCGGATTTCTGCATCCCGAATTTACCTGCTGCAAAATAGTTTATGCAAACCATACTTTCAAGAGCGATAACTATAAAAAACCGCTCTATACTTTAAGAGAAGATATATCGGCCGGAGATGAAGTCAGGGGATATGTTGAAGTAGGATATATGAAAAAGTCGGGCGCCATTTACCGGGATCCTTTTTTAAAGGAAGAGCAGCCCATGCTGAGAGCAATAGCCGGAGAGCTGGGGCACGTGGCTGCCAGGAAACAGTACGAGATGGAAAAAGAGCGCCTCCAACATCAGCTATTACATGCCGACAGGCTGGTTACTGTAGGGCAGCTGACAGCGGGTATTGCTCATGAACTGAACGAACCGCTGGGGGGTATTCTCGGCTTTGCGCAGCTCATAAAAAAATACGGGCAGATCGATGAAGGCGTGGAGAAGGATATCGACAAAATAATCAAGGCTTCCCTGCATGGGCGGGAAATTATTCGCAAGCTAATGTTGTTTAGCAGGCAGTCTCCGCCGGAAAAGGTCAGGATCAACCTAAACGAAAAAATTGATGATGGCCTTTATCTGCTTGAGAACAGGATCAATAAGAGCAGTATAAAGCTGGTTAAGGATTATGCCGACGAACTGCCAATGATTGAAATAGACCCGGCTCAGCTTAACCAGGTCCTGGTCAACCTGGTTGTTAACGCTATTCAGGCCATGCCCGATGGAGGCGAATTGATCATAAAGACTGCCAGTACGATCGACGAACTTCTAATAATTATAAAAGATAGCGGTTTGGGCATTGATCTGGAAAATATTGAAAATATATTTATCCCTTTCTATACGACAAAAGGACCCAACGAAGGAGTGGGTCTCGGTTTACCGGTAGCATTGGGGATAGTGCAGTCGCACAGGGGTACCATTACTGTTGAAAGTAAGCCCGGTGAAGGCACTGTTTTCACGGTTAGATTTCCAATCGGGGGTGAAAGATCAGGTGGTTAAGAAAAAAAGGGTAGAATCTATCATTGTGGTTGATGATTCGCCGGATACTTTGGAAGTTCTGCATCGCAGCATAGAACATATGGGATTTTCCGTGAATTCCTGTGAAAGCGCCGAAGAGGCAATCAATTTATTAAAAGAAAACAGGGTTGACCTGGTTATAACAGATTATCATATGCCCTTTGTCGGGGGCCTTGACCTGATCAAGCATGTGCGGGAATTCTACCCGAATACCGAAGTAATGATGATCACCGGCTATGCTTCCGTGGAGGGCGCTGTAGAGGCGATTAAAGCCGGCGCAGAAGAATACCTCGCCAAACCCTTTACCGACGATGAACTGGAGCAGGCAATTGAAAGATCCCTTGAAAAATTGTCTATCAGGGCTGATAAGAAAAACGATCCCGCTGATGATATTTCTGGTAAATATGGCCTGATCGAAGAATCGGATGGAATGCAGAAAGTGTCCGGGCTGATTAAAAAAGCGGCCGGCAGCGAGCTTCCCCTGCTGCTTACGGGAGAACCGGGTTCAGGCAAAGAGTTTGCGGCCAGGATTATACACTACGAGAGCAGCAGGAGCAACTACCCTTTTGTGGTTATCAATTGCCGAAGCATCCCGGAAAGCATTCTTGAAAACGAACTTTTTGGTTATGTTAAATCGACACAAGATGAAGATCGTGCCCGTGACGAAAAAGGATCCTGCCAGGGCAGGGCTGCTCAACCCGGTCTCCTGGAGCTGGCAGGTAAAGGAACAGTTTATCTTAATGAAATAAGCTATACATCATTGGCTGTGCAGGTTAAGCTGCTTGATGTTCTTGCAAAAAATGAACTTACCTGTGTTGGCGACAATACAACAAGATCTATCGGCTGCAGAATTATCGCTTCTTCGTCCAAGGATTTAATAGCCATGGCCGGTAAAGGGCTGTTCAGGGAAGATCTGTTTTTCCAGCTAAACGTTATCAATATTGCAATCCCTCCTCTCCGGGAAAGGAAAAAAGATATCATGCCCCTGTGCACGGAACAGTTGACCAGGGAAAGCCGGGCACTGGGACATAATAATCCCACCGCTATCTCGGACGAAGCAGCCAGGTTACTGCTGCTATATGACTGGCCCGGCAATACAGGGGAGCTGATTGATTTAATGAGCGCCCTGGCTGCCAAAGTCGAGGGCAAAAGGGTTGAAGTTTCCGATTTGCCTCGCTGCATGCGCTTCCTGCGCGACGTAGAAAATGAATTGAATAAGAGTTTGCATGAAATTGAGGTGGAGCATGTCCGGGAAGTGCTGCAAAGCTGCGATGGCAATAAGACCAGGGCTGCCCAAATTCTCGGTATCGACAGGAAAACTTTACGTGATAAGCTGGATCGGCAGGAAAAGTAAAAAAGATTTTGCTTTAGGCGAATGGCAATAAGAAAGCCCTTAATGATCCGGGCTGGACCATTAAGGGCTGTGAGTTGCTGCTATTTTAAACAGGGAGCGTTATCGGCCCGCCTGTAAATTTTTAAATTACACCATAGGCAAGCATTGCTTTAGCTACTTTAAGAAACCCTGCTATATTGGCTCCGCAGATATAATTGCATCTTTCAAAGCCATACGCATCGGCAGCATCGCGGCAGGATTCATGGATATTTTTCATGATAATCCTCAGCCTGTTGTCAACTTCGTCCTTTTCCCATAGCAGTTTCATGCTGTTCTGGGTCATTTCGAGCCCGGAAACGGAAACTCCCCCGGCGTTTGCCGCTTTACCCGGCCCAAACATGATTTTATGGTCAAGGAAAACGTCAACAGCTTTCGGCGCTGAGGGCATGTTTGCCCCTTCAGATATACAGATCATACCGTTCTTTACCAGGGCTTCTGCTTGCTTTTGGTCGATTTCATTCTCGGTCGCGCTTGGAATAGCTATATCGATCCGGATCGATTCTTCCCCGATTACATCCCAAACGTTTTTCCCTTCATAATATTCGGCCATGGGATATTGTTCGACATATTCACCGATTCGTCCCCTGCGATTATTTTTCAGATCCATGACATATTCCAGTTTTTTGCGGTCAATTCCTTCGAGATCGATAATTGTTCCTGAACTGTCACAAAAAGAGATTACTTTTCCGCCGAGTTCCATCGCCTTCTCGGCCGCATACTGGGCTACATTGCCGGCTCCGGAGATAGCGACAACTTTATTTTCAAAGGTGTCATCGTTTGTTGCGAGCATTTCAGCGGCAAAGTAAACTGCCCCGTAACCTGTTGCTTCGGGCCTGATCAGGCTGCCTCCGTACTCAAGGCCTTTGCCGGTAAGCACGCCGGTATGTTCATTGCGAATACGCTTGTAATAACCGTAGATGTAGCCGATCTCCCTGCCGCCAACGCCTATGTCGCCTGCAGGCACATCCGTATCGGGACCGATATGGCGGAAAAGTTCGCGGGTGAAAGACTGGCAAAATCTCATCACTTCATCATTGCTTTTTCCTTTAGGATCGAAGTCGCTTCCACCCTTGCCTCCGCCCATGGGAAGGGTAGTCAATGAGTTTTTAAATATTTGTTCAAAACCAAGGAATTTGATAATGCCAAGGTTTACCGAAGGGTGAAACCTCAATCCGCCCTTATACGGTCCGATCGCATTGTTAAACTGGACCCTAAAGCCCCTGTTGACCCTGACCTGGCCGGCATCGTCAACCCAGGGGACCCTGAAAATTATCTGGCGATCCGGCTCTACAAGGCGATCATAAATTGCGGCGGCAACAAATTCGGGGTGTTTTTCTACTGTTGGTTCAAGTGAATGAAGAACTTCTTCAACGGCCTGAATAAATTCCGGTTGAGCTGGGTTTTTCTCTTCTGTGCGAGCAATAATTTCTTCAATGTAACTCATCAGCATCTCCTTATTAGTTAGAATAACAAGCTTATTTTGCCAAAGCGGAGAAAAATTAACCAATAACCGATTAAAACCTCCCCACATGCTTATTATTGTATTATACTATACTAGATGTCAAGAAAAATTGATCGGGCTCACAATTTTTATATGCCCTGGGAGAGTTGATATTATGGCCCCTGCTAAATATGAAAGACTTTTTAAGTCACAGGAATCAAACCTGTCTATATTCCACGATTTAATGCCCTTTAAGATAAAGGAAATTCTCCTGGTTGCTACTGCTTATGATGCCTATATCCTTGAAAGGGAGGGGCAGCTATTTGAGCAAATATATGGCGAATACTACCAGCTCAATATTTCAAGCGCTCCGAGAATTACTTCGGTATTCTCAGTTGAAGACGCAGTTGAAGAAATTGAAACCGGTCGGTTCGACCTGGCAATTGTTGTAACAGGCGTTGATAAGCAGATGCCCCTTGCTTTAAGCAAAAGCATTCGGGAGATAAGTCCCAACCTGCCGATTTTGCTCTTAATCAATAATAATAATCAGATTAATCTCTATGCGGGCATGAAAGACAGCCTGGTCGATGTTGATAAAATGTTTGTCTGGAACGGTGACAGCAGTATATTTTTAGCGATGATTAAATACATTGAGGATTCTATTAACGCTGAGAATGATACTTTAAAAGGTGATGTCAGAATTGTGCTCGTCGTTGAAGACTCTATCCGCTATTATTCACGGTATTTACCTACCCTGTATAGCGTAATTATAAACGAAGTGCACCGGCTGATTAGCGGAGAAGATGTTGATGCCCGGTATAAGCTGCTCAAAATGAGAGCCCGGCCTAAAGTGATTCTTGCTTCAACTTATGAAGAGGCGCTGGTTCTGTTCGAGAAATACTATGATTACATGCTTTGCCTGATCACAGATGTTACCTTCCCACTTGGGGGCAGACCGGACTCCTGCGCCGGAAAAAAATTAATCGAGCATATCAAAGGTAAATTAACTATGCCGGTTCTGGTCCAGTCCTCAGAGCTGGATAATATGACTTTTGCCCTGGAAAACAACCTTTCTTATATCGATAAAAACTCAAACAGGCTTTCCAGTGACTTAACCGACTTTTTCCACCTTCATCTCGGCTTTGGCAACTTCTTGTTTAAGGATCCGGCAGGGACCATCTTTGCCGAAGCAAGGTACCTGAAGGAGTTTGAGGTGCTTATTGATAAAGTCCCGGCGGAATCGATCACTTACCACAGCAACCGCAATGACTTTTCGACCTGGTTTATGGCAAAAGGAGAAATTAAAAGCGCGTTGCGCTTAAAAAAAGCTAAAACCGAGGATTTCAAAGGACCGGAACAGATCAGGTCTTTTATAAAGCAGGTATTAAGGGATAGATGGCTTGAAAAAAAGCGCGACTACATATCAGTTTTTTCTGAAGCAGCCTTTAAAGAAAAATCTTACCTGATGCGCATTTCAAACGGTTCTGTCGGTGGAAAAGGCAGGGGAATTGCCTTCACAGAGTCGATTTTGCAAAAAAAAGAGTTTAAAGATTTGATGGATGAAATTAACATAACGATACCGAAAACAATTATTGTCGGTACGGATGAGTTTGAGAATTTCATCGAGCAGATCGATTATTGCGATCTGATTGAAACCGAGCAGGATTATCGTAAAACGCGAAAACTCTTTTCTGAACTTAAGATATCTTCATTGCTCCGTCAAAGGCTGGAGAAAATGCTCGTTAATCTTAAAGGTCCAATTGCTGTCAGAAGCTCAGGGCTTTTTGAAGACAGCCTTTCGCAGCCTTTTTCGGGCATCTATGACACTTACTACCTGCCCAATAATGATCCTGACCAGAAAGTCAGGCTGGAACAGCTCGAAAGGGCAATTAAAATGGTTTATGCGTCTGTTTTTGCCCCCCTGGCGCGAAGCTATTTTGATGCAATAAATCATTCCATTGAAGAAGAAAAAATGGCTGTGATTATCCAGGAGCTGGTTGGCCGCAATCACGGCCATCACTATTACCCGCATCTAAGCGGGGTGGCGCAATCATATAATTATTACCCCTATTCACATATGAAGCCGGAAGACGGCATTGGCCTGATAGCAGTAGGCCTCGGAAAGAGCATCGTCGACGGTGAAGCATCGTACCGTTTTTGCCCTAAATACCCAAAAATGAACATGATGACGATCAAAGATATGCTGGATAATACCCAAAGGTATTTTTACGCTCTGAATGTGGATAAAAATGATTTCGACCTGATAGAAGGTTGTGACGCGACCCTGGACCGGCTTCCCGTTGATGTGGCTGAACAGCACGGCACCCTTGATTTTTGTGCATCAGTCTATGATGCTTCAGCCGATACATTAAGGCCGGGCCTGCACAGCGGCGGACCAAGGGTGCTTAACTTTAGCTATATTCTTGAATACAACCAGGTTCCACTGGCTTCGGCTATCACAAGGCTTCTTGATATTATGCGAAGCGCGTTGGGGACACCTGTTGAAATAGAGTTTTCAGTAGACCTTGCCAGGAACGACGAGGGTAAGGCTACGCTCTACATATTACAGGTGAAGCCGCTGATCAGAAGTGTTGACAGCATGATTGTAGATACTTCGTTAGTCGACAGCAAAGATTTACTCCTCTACTCGAACCGGGGTATGGGCAATGGGGTTATTGAAGACATCAGGGATATTGTCTACGTGATCCCGGAAAGGTTTGATCGAATGGAAACAAAGAAAATTGCCAAAGAAATTCACGAAGTAAACGCTTATATGAAAAAAGAAAATAGCAGTTACATCCTGATTGGCCCGGGCCGATGGGGTTCAAGCGATCCCTTCCTCGGCATCCCTGTTGATTGGGCTGCCATTAGCGAAGCTAAAGTAATAGTTGAGGCGGGCACTAAGGATTTTAATGTAGATGCCTCGCTGGGCAGCCACTTCTTTCACAACATCACTTCTATGAATATTGGATACTTTACCGTATCGGGAAAGAGCGATCACGAATTTGTCGATTATGAATATCTACAAGAAAACAGGGCTGTAAATGAGTATAACTACATCAGGCATATAAAACTGCCCGAGCCGGCAACTGTAATAATGGACGGCAGAAATTCCATTTCATTGATCACCAGGGCTGGCTGGAAAAGCATCTACACAGACTCTTCTGCCTGATTGCTGATGCTTTTAGCGGTAATAATCTTCATGAACCTTGCTGCTGGTTACTGAGCCATCCGGCTGGTGTTCCTTGATAAAGGTTCCCTTGTTGATTTCTTCAAAGGCAAGCGCCAGCTCATCCTTGGTGTTCATGACAATCGGACCACCCCAGGCAATCGGTTCTTTAAGTGGCTTGCCTGCAAAAAGCAGGAAGCGGGCCCCCTTCTCTCCTCCTTTTACATGCAGTTCATCACCTGCTTCAAATAAGGCTGCAACCCTGGTGGGAAGCTCTTTATCTCGATCAGCTTTGAATAGCAGCGTGCCGGAATAGATGTAGATAAATAAAGTATCATGAGGGTCGGTTTCAAAAGTAAACCCGGCCCCGGGTTTTACAGTAACGTCGAGATAGGTAGGCTGCACAGTTATATCTTCCATTGGTCCTGTCCTGCCATCATATTGACCGGCAATGATTTTAACCCTGCAGTCATCGTTATTAATCTGCGGCAGATCGGTATTTTTAAAATCGCGATATTTTGGGACAGTCATCTTGTCTTTTGCCGGCAGGTTAACCCAAAGCTGCGTACCCAGCATTCTAGGGGCTGCCTGGGGCATTTCCTGGTGGATAATGCCGCTTCCGGCTGTCATCCACTGGCAATCGCCATTGCGAATAACGCCTGAATTGCCTAGACTGTCACCATGTTCAATTTCTCCTTCCAACAGGTATGTGACCGTTTCTATGCCGCGATGCGGGTGCCAGGGGAAACCTTTTGTATATTTTTCAGGGTCTTTATGGTCGAAAGCATCAAGCATGAGAAAAGGGTCGAAGTCATGTACGTTGGGCTTGCCGATTACCCTGGTCAGGGAAACGCCGGCCCCGTCAACCTTTTCTTCTCCGGCAACTATCTTCTTAATTTTCCTTAACACTATCAGCAGCTCCCATCTGTAATAATCTCGGATAAAACCTGCACAACAACTAATATCCTATAGAAATTATATTAATTAAGGCAGTAGAAGTCAATTCTTGTTCAAGCCTTCTAATCGCGGATTGGCTTTTCTTTGATAACGCCTATTTTGCCATGAAAAAACCCCCGCTGTTTGCGGGGGCTCTTTTATTGGCAGAAATACTTCGGCAGTTAAGCTAAATTATCCCTGATTTACTGCTGCTTACTATTGGCTCCATCCTGCAAAGGGGTTATCTTTCTTTTCCTGGTTGAAGAGATCGAAGAAATCGTCTTCCTCTTCTTCATCGTCGTCATCTTCAACTCTCCGTTCCAGCATGGGCTTGATTTTACTACCGATTTGACCGGTGTAGCCGGTATCTGTCGTGCTTTGTGACGGCTGAGCCGGCTGGGTTGTGGGAGCCGGTGCGGGGGCCGGTGCGGCCGTCTGGGTTTGCTGTGGCGCCTCGGCGCTCTCGGCAGGCTCACCGTTTTCATCTTCATCTTCTTCTAATTCGTCTTCATCTTGTTGTAGATCGTTATCTCTGCTCGGCTGTCTGCTTGACATAAGCAGCCATTCCGGCAGATCTTCATCTCCTGCAGCCAGGGGCTGCTCATTGTCGTTTCCCTGTGATAAAAGCCCGGCGCAGCCGATTAAAAGGATCGAAAGCAGTGAAATCAGGCTTACCAGTAATGCGGCTTTTAGCTTAGGCATTTAAGCTCCTCCTTGTTTTGAGCCATTTAAAGACCAATCCGTCAGTAAAACCGTAACGGTAACCAACGGACCTTCAATTTGGAATTATACCGTAACCCCTATTTAAAAGCAAGAACCCATGTTTTAAGAATCCATTAAGTTGTGTGAACTGCGTTTACCCTAAATAAAATGTGTTATAATGTGATCTGCGGCTTTATCAAAGCAAAAAAGGGCATATTTCTGGAACTGAGGTAGCGTTTAACAGCCCCATAGATCATCCCGATATCAGTGGAGGTTAAGCCTGGTCCCCGAATTATGCTGCCTATTCATAACAAGTATTATACCCATGAAAGCTGAGCCGTGATAAAAGTATGGGAGGTAAACTATGTCTGATTTAAAGACCTGTCCGTTTTGTCTTTCAGAAGTTCCAGCCAAAGCGATTAAGTGCAGGTATTGCGAATCGATGGTAGATGATATTCCTGAAGAAGAATTAAAGAGAACCGACACTGTGCAGAAGGGTCCGGATCGGAAACGCAAGCCGGTTCCAGCCCAGGGGGCAGGCTACTATCAAGCTGTTTCCGGCAGTGGTCGCAGCAAACGATTTCCTTTCGTGCTGGTAATTGTACTTGCAGCCCTGCTGTTGGCCGGGGCGGGTGCCGGTTACTGGTTCTTTTTCCATGACCCTGCAGAACCTGTTGCGGAAACCGTTGACACAAGCGTTTTGCGCTCCACCCTGGTCGGTCCGCATAGCTGGAGCGGCAGCTCTGCAGCCGGCGAGGTTTACTTTCAGTTTCTTCCTAACGAAATGGTCAACATTGCTGTTGTGCCTGAAGATTACTGGTACAGGGCCCAGTTCCGGATTGCCCAGGAAGACGGCCAGCAGTATTTAGAAGTATATGATCGCGGCCTGGACGACTGGAACAGGGTTTTCTCTATTTTCTACCGCACCAGCGAATCGATCACCATGATCGATACTTCCAGCGATTTACGGTTTGAGCTGTCGAAAATCTCAAACCAGGAGTTTAAAGATGTAATCGATCAGCTGCAGCTGGTTAATTAGTATGAGCCCGGTTCGGGCAGGCGAAATCTTCGCGGTCTGACTCGAGGTGAAAAGCATGCAGCGCCTGTGGTTTTAAGACAAAAAACCGCAGGCGTTTTCATTTTATGCTATAATACCTGCAAAAACACCGGGGAGGCTAAATGAATGGATATAGCGCCTGATATCTCCGCTTTAATCGGTAAAACCCCGCTTGTATATTTGAACAGGATTACTGGAAGCTGTAAAGCCAGGGTTGCGGCCAAGCTGGAATTTATGAACCCCGGGGGCAGTGTTAAGGATCGGATCGGCCTGGGGATGATTGAGGAGGCCGAGGGAAAAGGGCTAATCGGCCCCGATACGATTATCCTTGAGCCGACCAGCGGTAATACCGGGATTGCCCTTGCCATGGTTTGCGCCGCCAGGGGTTACAGGTGTGCCCTGGTGATGCCCGAAACGATGAGCATCGAGCGTCGTAAGCTGCTTGCAGCGCTCGGGGCCGAGTTGATCCTCACCCCCGGGAAAGAAGGCATGGGCGGGGCTATTAAAAAGGCAAATGAACTGGCCGAGGCTAACGGCAGTTACTTTATTCCCCAGCAGTTTGAAAACCCGGCCAATCCGGCCAGGCATCGTCATACAACTGCAATTGAAATCTGGGAAGCAACAGAGGGCAGCATTGATATCTTCGTGGCTGGTGTGGGAACGGGCGGGACCATAACCGGCGTTGCGGAAGTGCTGAAACAAAAAAACCCGCAGGTGAAGATTGTTGCCGTTGAACCGGCTGAATCGGCGGTTCTTTCCGGCGGTCAGCCGGGGCCTCACCGCATCCAGGGAATCGGGGCCGGGTTTGTCCCGGAGGTGTTAATGAGGGATCTGATTGATGAAGTGATAGCGATACCAGATGCCGAAGCCCTGGAGACTGCCCGACTGTTGATCAGGGAAGAGGGCCTGCTGGCGGGTATTTCATCGGGTGCGGCTTGTGCCGCGGCTTTAAAGGTCGCCTGCCGGCCTGAAAACAGCGGGAAACTGGTTGTAACCGTTTTGCCCAGCCCAACTGAGCGTTATCTGTCTTCCCCTCTTTTCGAAGAGAATCAGTGATCCTGCTAAATGGAGGGCAAGAAGTGCCGGATGATATTAAGTACATGAAGCTGGCCCTT
Source organism: Syntrophomonadaceae bacterium (assembly GCA_007132095.1). Lineage (GTDB taxonomy): Bacteria > Bacillota > Dethiobacteria > DTU022 > DTU022 > SLPH01. The sequence goes on from SLPH01000059.1 coordinate 15,672, forward strand.
GACCTGGCAGAGGAAGCGGCCAGGCACGAAGAAGTGCCAATTGGAGCGGTCCTGGTAAAAGAAGGGGTAATAGTTGCTTCGGATCGTAACCGCCGGGAAGAGCTAAACGATGCAACCGCCCATGCTGAAATCCTGGCTTTGCGTCAGGCCGGAAAGCTTCTGGGGGGCTGGCGGATTGAGGGATCCACGCTCTATGTAACTCTTGAGCCCTGCCCCATGTGCGCCGGGGCCCTGGTTCAGGCCCGGGTAGCGCGGCTGGTCTACGGAGCCGCAGACCCGAAGGGCGGGGCGGCAGGTACGCTCTATAATATAGTGCAGGATGAAAGGCTCAATCATCGCTTAGAGGTGGTTGGCGGCGTTATGGAAAAAGAATGCGCGGCTTTGCTGAAAGAATTTTTCAAGGCCAGGCGCGATTAAGTTAACCGGGCCAGTTTGGCATGCAGAACCGGCGCAGGCGTCAGCCTCTTCTTTACAAGAAGCGGCCTGCTGATGTAATATATAACGTGAACAGGGAGAGATGGCCGAGTCCGGTTGAAGGCGCACGACTCGAAATCGTGTGTGCCCAAAAGGCACCGTGGGTTCGAATCCCACTCTCTCCGCCA
>SLPH01000208.1 GCA_007132095.1 Syntrophomonadaceae bacterium
GCCACCATGTTCGGCCTGGAATGCGACATCTACATGGGCGAAGAAGATATCCGGCGCCAGGAACTGAATGTATTCCGGATGAAACTCCTGGGCGCCCGCGTAATAACGGTCACCTCTGGCAGCAAGACCCTCAAAGACGCCACCAACGAAGCCCTGCGCGACTGGGTAGCCAACGTGGAAAACACCCATTATATAATCGGCTCTGTTGTCGGCCCGCATCCTTACCCGGCCATGGTGCGTGATTTTCAGACCGTGATCGGGCTTGAAACGAGGAAACAATTTTTAAGCTGCGAAGACAAGCTGCCCGACTACCTGGTAGCCTGTGTGGGCGGAGGCAGCAATGCTGCCGGCTTCTTCTATCCTTTCATAGAGGAAAGCAAAGTGAACCTGGTTGGAGTTGAGGCAGCCGGGAAAGGGTTATCAACTGATGATCACGCTGCCAGTCTCAGCGCAGGCAGGCCGGGCATTCTGCACGGAAATCTCAGCTACCTGCTGCAGGATGAAGCAGGACAGGTGAAAACAGCCCATTCCCTGTCGGCAGGGCTCGATTACCCGGGAGTAGGCCCCGAACACGCCTACCTGAAAGACTCGGGCAGAGCCTGCTACGAAGCTGTCACCGACGATGAAGCGCTTAAGGCTTTTACAACCCTGGCCCGGTGCGAAGGGATAATCTGCGCCCTTGAAAGCGCTCACGCCATCGCTTACCTGGAACGGTTAGCGCCCAATCTTTCTTCCCGGCAGTCTGTAGTGGTTTGTCTTTCCGGCCGGGGCGATAAAGATGTGGCATCAGTTTCGGAGGCCCTGAAGGAGGCAGATTTATAAAAATGAACAGGATTGATAGCGCTTTTAAACATTTAAAAGCGGAAAACCAAAAAGGGGTTATCGCTTACCTAACCGCCGGCGATCCCGACCTGGAAACCACGGAAAAGTTAGTTTTAAAACTGGCTGAGAGCGGAGCAGCCATGGTTGAACTGGGTGTCCCTTTTTCTGATCCCGTTGCTGACGGTCCCGTTATCCAGGCGGCTTCGTTGAGAGCACTTCAGCAGAAGGTCACCCTGGAAAATGTGCTCGCCCTGGCCGGCCGGATCAGGCGAAAATCTGATATCCCCCTGCTGGCCATGACCTACTATAACCCGGTTTACAGCTACGGAGAGAGCCTATTTGTAAAAGAGGCCCTTTATAGCGGCCTTGACGGGATCATTATCCCCGATCTGCCCCTCGAAGAAAGCAGTCCGCTAAGAGAAAAGCTGCTGGAAACAGGACTGCACTACATCCACCTGCTGGCGCCAACCAGCTCACCGGCCCGGGTTAAGGCAACGGTGAAAATGGCCGGCGGCTTCATCTACTGCGTATCCATATCCGGCGTAACGGGAGCCCGGGATGGGATTCCTTCAACAGGATTAAAGCTGCTCAAAGAAACCCGTTCGCTTACCAGTATGCCCCTGGCGCTCGGCTTCGGCATCTCCAGCCCCGAACAGGTTCGCCTGCTGGGAGACGAGGCCGACGCGGTTATCATCGGCAGCGCCATTGTGAAGCTGATTCAACGAGGCGGAACGGAGAAAGAGATTTTAGAGCGAGTCGGCTCTTTCATAGAAAGCTTCCAGGAGTAGCCGGGCTGCGCCTGACCGGGTTTACTTAAAATGCCGAAAAGAGGTTGTATAAGTAGAAACCCTTCTTAAAAATTTGGCATGGCCAGTTTTTATTCGCTTCACCTGCCACCTTAGTGGTGCAGGAGCAGTTATCTGCCGGGAAAGCCTTATTGTTGAAAAGGAATTAGCCCGGCCGCGACGTAATATAAAATATGAAGGGATAACAGCAACCCCTTCAAGCAAGACCAAACAGATCCGAGTGGGCGCAGGAAAAATTAAATAGCAGTCCTGAATATATTTGCGGAAGCTGGTCTTGTCCGGGCTGAATAGCCTTAAGACCTCTTCGGTGTTTGCAACAAAATATAGTGAGGGGGTTCACTGTGATTTATTTCTCAAGCAGTTCAAAATCTCTTGGTTTAACCATAGGAATAATATTAATGCTGATCGGAGTAGTATTCCTGCTAGCGCCGGACCGGGTCGCCGAATTTATCGCCCTCTTTGTCGGCGCGCTGATAGGGGTAATCGGCCTGGTAAGAATAATCACCGTTGCAACCAGGTGGCAATTTACCATTAACAGGGGTTTACTCCTCGTGATTGGGGTTCTCCTGCTGGGAATCGGCCTCTATATGCTCTTTAACCCGGATACAACAATTGCGTTCGTCGGCCTGATCATCGGCATCTTTGCGATCCTGATGGCTCTGGACCGTTTTGTAACCGCCAACCGCTTGAAAAGAGAAATCAATGTCATGCCTACCGTGATCTCAGGCTTGATTCATTTGGCCTTCGGTGCAGGGATGATTTATTCGGCTATTCTGGTTTTCTCCCTAATTATCATTGTGGCCGGCATTTACTTAATTATTGCCGGCTTAATGATTGTTCTTTCAGCAGTTCATTTCCGCGACTACTGAGTGAGGGCGTGACCTTTAATCGAAGGGCGATTTATCCTGCCTTGCAATGGCGCTTGTCAATAAACCATTTAATGGCCCGGTTTAAGTTCTCCCGCTAAAAACGCGGTTACTTTGCCAGCCATCTCTTGCTCACAGCCACCCCAGAAATGGTCCACACCCTTAATCAGTACAACCTGCCCGGGGGGGTCTGCTTTTGCCGCTTCTTCTATCAGCATTTCCGTAGCGACAACATGGTCCTTCGTGCCGCAGATAGCATATACCGGCTTTTGCAGCCCATGCATCAAACCCCGGGTAACAACAGGCGAAACAAGGGCCAGCGCGCGCATTTGATCACAGCCGCCGGCAGCAAGCAGGGCTACCATCCCTCCAAAAGAATAGCCCGCGACAGCAAGCCTTGAGGAATCAACCTGCGGATGTTCAGAAAGAGCTGCCAGGGCAGCCTTCAAGTCATCCTGTTCACCATTTCCATCGTCAAAACTGCCCTCGCTTGCCCCCACCCCCCTGAAATTAAAGCTTAAGACAGCAATACCCTCTTCGCTCAAGGCCCTTGCCACCGCTGCAACCACGTTGTTATGCATGTTACCGCCGTATAGCGGGTGAGGGTGGCAAACAACCACACCCGGCAGCATTTCAGGGCTTGCTGCGCTTTCACCTGGCAGGTGCAGCAGGCCCTCAAGCTTCAGCTTTCCGCAAAAAAAATCATATTTCTCAGTAAGCATCTCTTATCTCCCTGCCTCTTTGCGATTAAGTTTAATCACACTAAAAAAGCCGCTATACCGGGCTGCATAAAATACCGGCAATCAGAACCTGCCAGTGATTGTTCAGAAACTCCGCAGGTAAAACCGCGAATAAATAGTATGATCTTCCTCATTGGTTTACTTCTTATCTTGAACTTAAATATAACATGGCCACAAAGATAGTTGATGCCAGCAATGCCGTTAAAAGGGAACTTAAGATAGTCTCTTTTTTGCTTTTACCCTTTGCGCCCAGGCCGCATACGTTTTTCAGCTGGGCCAGGTGCCAAATCGAACCAAATACAAGGAAAAATACCAGCCCCTGGATGAAATAATTCAAGAAAACTCCCCTCCTCTTATTTTTAACACAATTATCCTGCAATCCATATGTTACGGGAACCGGCAAGGTTTTGTCAAAAGCGCCTCTATCTCAGTAATCAACTTGCCGTTCTAATCCAACAGGGCTGCGATTGTTGTGTGTTCCTTTCGGGCGGGTTTTCCGGCAGACAATTGCATTAACCTTTACTCTCATCAGGCAATCTTTTATTATTAAGGAAAGGAGGTTTTGTAAATGAGCTTAACAGGCAAAAATGTTGCTATCCTTTTAGAGCAGGTTTACGAAGACCCCGAATTCTGGTATCCCTATTACCGTTTCAAGGAAGCGGGGGCAAAAGTAACGGTAATAGCCCCTGAAATTAAAGAGTACAAAAGCAAACATGGCTATCCCGCCAGGGCCGACCTTGCGGCCGCCGACGCTAAGGCGGGCGACTATGATGCCGTTATCGTTCCGGGTGGGTTTTCGCCCGACTATATGAGGCGCTCGCCCGGTATGGTCAACTTCTTAAAGCAGGCTTACGAGCAGGGAAGTATAGTTGCCGCAATCTGCCATGGCCCCTGGATGCTTGCTTCTATCGGCGCTGCCGATGGCAAAAAAATGACTGCCTTTTTCTCGATCATGGACGATATAGTCAACGCCGGGGCAATATTCGTTGATGATGAGGTCGTCCGCGACGGCAATGTAATTACTTCCCGGACCCCTGAAGACTTGCCCGCTTTTTGCCGTGAGATAATTAACGCCCTTCAAGGGTAAATTACAATTTGTACATGCACTCCAACGGGGCCTGCTCAGCTAAAACCGGGGCAGCTTATAAATCAAAATGAAGTGAAAGCCGATCCATGTACACAGATGAAGCAATGAGAACAGATACGGTAATGAAGCCTACAGAAGATCAAACAGGGCGGGCAGCTTGATTCTCGATCAACTCGCCCGCCCTGACCGGTAAGATATATTCAACATCATAATAGCAAAGGGCATTTTCGTTTACTGTCCGGCCTGTAAATCATTTAAACAGGCTTTTTAATGAGTTTTAATAAACCTATGCTTAAAGCCCCGCGCTTTCCAGCCAGAAAAGCAGCAGAAAGATCACCAGGCCAACCGGTATAACAACAACCCAGTCTTTCATTTTAAGCAGGCGGGGCAGGGTAACATCCCCAAAATCCCCTGCTTTTAAAATACCATCCTTGAGCCCCGGGTACAATGAGGCAAACAATACCGCGCCGATCAGGATACCCAGCAAACCCCCGGTTAATGCGTCAAGATAACCGTTACCGATAGCTCCGGCAATAGTGCCCGGGCAGTAACCGAGCAGGGCGAAACCGACACCAAAAATAAGTCCTCCGATTACATTTTTTCCGACAGAACCCGATTTTGGCTGCAGTTCGACCAGTCCAAGCGCTTTTAAGGCATGCAGACCGATCATACCGGTCAATACAGCCGAAAGCATTATTTTCAACACCGTGAAATCGGTCAGCAGCAGCTGGCCAACAATAACATCATACTTGGTTGCCCCGCCTTTTTGCAGCAAAAACCCGAAAATAATCCCAAACACCAGGCCCCATAACAGTTGAGCCTTGCTTTTTTTATCCCTCTTGCTCAATTAAAGCCACTTCCTTCCCCGCCGATTAACCAAGAATATTAAAAGACTATGCTTGCTGTAATAATCCCGCCAATAAAGAAACAGATAGCGGAAATCCAGCTGGAAAGAGCCAGCTGCATGGTGCCGCTGATTCCATGACCGCTGGTGCAACCGTCAGCCCAGCGCGCCCCAAAACCGAGAAATATCCCGCCAATTAAAGCACCAATAATACGCAGCAGGGCTGAGCCGCCAAAACTGCCCGCCCACAAAGAAGGCACCCACTGCAGTTGAAAATCGCCGGAAAGTAAAGCCGCAAGAAATGAACCGGCGACGATACCAATCACCAGCATGAACTGCCAGTCCAGGTTCAGCTTAATTTCCCGGTAATAAAGCTTCTTATCCACTTCCGATCCCCGAATCGCCCTTTCGATCATCCCGCCGGCCTTGGCAAAAGTGGTAGAGCAGGCAAGTGGTTTTTTAGAGATTAAAAAAGTAAACCAGCTTAAAATACCAATGCCGATCCCAACCGCGTAAGGCGACCAGCGTACTTCAGCTAAGAATTCCATCTATTGTCCTCCCCGGCCATTTAAGATTTGGAAAAATGCTTTTCAATTTCGCTGTAATCACTAAAAAACCTGGAGCCATGAGGGTTCATGCAGGCATGGCATTCGCGGGCATAGCCGGCAGTGCTGTAACCGGTCATTCCTCCGGCTACATTCATTACATCTTTGAATCCGTGCTGCTTTAGCATGCTGGCCCCAAGGCTGGAGCGGTTACCCGAACTGCAGATTAAGACCGTCGTTTTATCCTGATCCAGCTCGCGGTAGCGGGTACGCAGGTCTGCTACCGGTATATTGACAGCGCCCTCAATATGGCTTTCCTCGAATTCCAGGGGAGCCCTCACATCCAAAAGCACGAACCTATTGCTGTCGGAAAGCATTTCGTGCAGTTCTTCGGCTGAAACTATACCGACACTGCTGCTTCGACAGCCGGTTGCCGCCCAGGCTGCCATGCCGCCGTCCAGGTAGCCCACAATTCTATCCATTCCCACCCGGCGGGCCCATGTATTAGCCTCGAGCGCTTTCTTATAATCATCGGCAACCAGCAGAACATCTTGGTCGGTTGGAATAACCCAGCCGGTAAAAGTGGGAAAATTACCATTTAAATCCAGGTGCCAGGCTCCATCAATATGCTGCCCGGCAAAAGCATGGTAGCTGCGGGAATCGAGAACTACCGCATTAGATTCCTTCAACATCTCTTTGAAGACGGTCGGGCTCAACTCCTTCAGATCCGGCAAATCGTTGACCTTAGCCGGCCCCTGGCGATTAATATCGCTGCAGCGGCTGAAATGGTCCGGCGCCGGGGGCATATCGTGGGTCAGCGATTTAATAAACTCAGCCTTATCTTTTATTAAAAGAGCGTTGTTAAAAAGACGTTCGTAACCGATAGTGCTCAACCATTTAGCGCCCATCGCCCGGCCGCAGAGCGATCCTGCCCCGTGAGCCGGGTAGACTTCAACGTAATCCGGCAGCTTCATCAGCTTATCATGCAGGCTGTGATAGAGCTTACCGGCCAGCTCTTCAGCCATGTCGGGAAATAGATCCGGCCTGCCCACATCGCCGACAAAAAGGGTATCGCCGACAAATACGCCAATGGGGCTTTCTGCCCTCGATTTATCAATCACTACATAACTGAGATGCTCCGGGGTGTGGCCTGGTGTCTCAAGCACTTCCAATACCATGTCCTCCAGCTCAACTTTATCCCCTTCCTCCAGGGCAACATGTTCAAAAGTGCACCGGGCCGATTTGGCCACGTAGATTTTTGCCCCCGTCTTCTCAGCCAGATCCATATGCCCTGAGATAAAATCGGCGTGGAGATGGGTCTGCATAATGTGGGTAATGTCCACCCCCAGGGCCCGCGCTTCATCAATATACTGATCTATATCGCGCTGGGGATCAATTACGGCACAGGATTTCTTTCCGGCCAAGATGTAAGAACTGTGAGCAATCTTGCCGAGGAAAAAATGTTTCAGTAACATAGTATTACCTCCAGGTTTAATATGGTTGTTCGATTCCAGCCTGTCCAGTTAAGTAGGGTAGAACTCAAACTCTTTCTTTCAGAATAAGTCCAATCACTAACTAAAGGTAAAAAAAGTAGAATACAGTAACCACCACGACCAGAAAAATAAGGGTCATCAAGCTGCCTGCTTTTAAATAATCAACGTTCCGGTAGCCGCCTGCGGACATCAGCATGGCATTGACCTGGTGGGTTGGCAAAATAAAGGAATTTGTAGCGCATAGCGCAGCCATCAGCGCCAGCGGGCGGGGGTCGAGACCGCCGATAACGGCCATGTTCATAATCAGCGGCGTCAGGACTACAACGGTACCAACATTTGATATAACCAGCGAAAGCAGCGTCGACAATACAGCTATGGATATAATCAGGATGATGGGATGTCCACCCTGGACCAGCAGCATCATCTTATCGGCCAGGTAAGCGGCAGCTCCTGACTTCTGCATGGCGCTGCCGAGAGGGATCAGCCCGGCCAGTAAAAAGATTACTTTCCAGTCAATTGCCCTATACGCTTCCTGGATTGTCAAAACACGAACAAGTATCATCACAACAGCGCCGGTGAAAAAAGATAGCGCCAGCGGTGATCCGGTCATAGCCAGGGCAATAGCGATTAAAAAACAGGAGGCGGCAATCCACGCTTTCGATAGTTCTTTGCCTTCGTATTTGAAGGGTGTTGCTACTACAAAGTTTGCGCTATTTTTTAGAGCGCTAATATTTTCCCAGAGCCCGTGAACGATAAATATATCGCCGGGCAGGATCAGGTGATCGGAAAAGTCTCCGCTAACCCGCTCTCCCTTACTGAAAAGTATGACCGGCTCCACAACATCGCGTTTACGCAAGGCATACTGGCGTATCGTCTGGCCCACCAGTTCAGAGCGTGGCGGGATCACTATCTCGGCAAAGCCGGCCTTTTCAGGGTCTTTAAGGCTCTCCAACCGCTTGACCCCCTCCTGCAAAACCAGGCCGTAATTGGCGGCAAACCTCTGAACCGGTTCCTTATCCCCCAACAGGGCAAGCTCGTGGCCTGCTTGAAAGTGGGTTTCGCGCCAGGGAGCGTAAGATAGATCATCGCCCCTGGAAAGCCCCAGTATATGCAGGTTATACTTATCCCAGACCCCGGACTGCTCGGTTGTTAAACCGATCAGAGAACTATCTGCGGGGATCTTGTAATGCCAGATCTTATCGGGAAGATTAAGGAACTTAACCAGGTTTTCCTGGTCAGAAGTCAGCTTGCCCTGATATGGTCGCTCAGGCAGGATCCACTTGCCGAAAAAAAAGAATAAAGCTACCCCTGATAGCAGCAGCAAGAACCCTACCGGCGTGACACTAAACAAACCGTACGGCTCCATTTCTGCATTGCGCAGCAGGTCGTTAACGACAATCAACGAACTGGAACCTACCATGCTAAGAGTGCCCCCCAGTATACATGCAAATCCAAGGGGCATGATTAATGCAGATACCGCTATTTTAGCGCGACGCGATAGATGAATCGTTCCGGGCAGGAAAAGAGCGGCCGACCCTATGTTTTGCACAAATGCCGAGAGCAGGCCTGCCGACAGGGACAAAACCGTAATAACCCTTGACCTTTCCGTCCCAACATTTTTCAGGATAAATTGGGAATATCGATCCATCAACCCCGTTTTAGCAATTCCCTGCCCCAGGATCATTATCGCCAGGATAGCAATAACAGCGTTACTGGAGAACCCTGATAAAGTTTCCTGGGGAGTTAATATCCCGGTCCAACCCAGGGCCAACATGCAAATAAGCGCAACCATATCGATGCGCAAAATCTCAAAAACCATTAGAACAACCGTAACTCCGAGGATGATTAAGACAGTCAGAACAGCCTGGTCCATATTGTTTCCACCCATGCCTGTAAAAGGTTATATACAAATTATAGCATTAATTCCGACTTTTATCTTTTATCATACCTCTTTGCAAAAAGTGGCTGCCGGGTAATTCGCGCTTTTGAAAATGGCTAAACCTCCGAGTGACGGAAGGCAGGAAGGGCGAAAGTAGATCGTCTGGCAAACATTGCCCCGTTTCGGCATAAGACTGCAGCTGCTCAAACCTGTAAGGACCGTGCTGCTGGCCATTTCTGTGTAAGTACCATTTCTGCACTTTATCAAACCCCTTTCTGCATTTTAGTTAACCACGAGCGTTTCAAAAACGCCGCCAGTTTCAGCTGTCAAAAACCAAACCGGTGGCAACCTTCCTGATCTCTAAAATCCGGTCAACCCTGAAGGTGCGCATCTCTCCGCGCATCAGGCAAAAAGCTCTCATCCCAAGAAACTCCCTGCCGCGGTAGTCCATCATCCCCACCCGTTCAGGCCTGATCAGGCGGCGGGTTTTCTCGTCCGTGTTCTTCAGGTAAACTATTTCCAGCTCAGCTTCATTGATGGCCGCCTCATTCAAAATCCTGACCTTGTCATCCAGGGGCAGCTTCTCTTCAGAAAGATCATACTGCCTGCCGGTTAGATAGTTAACCACCCGGTAATCAACCAGGACATCCGATTCCCTGATCGCTCTTTTTAAATAGATTCCTTCGTAATTCCGGCAGCGCGATAAGGCCACGTATAGCTGACCGGTGGCAAAGGTTCCGCGGCCTAAGTCGATCAGCACCTGGTTGAAGGTTTTCCCCTGGCTTTTGTGGATCGTAACCGCCCAGGCCAGTTTCAAGGGGTACTGTTTAAACGATCCCGCGCTGTCGGCAGCTATCGCTCCAGCTTCGTCATCCCAATAATAGCGGTAGAGATTCCATTTATGGGGATACACCTCATATTCGGTCCCATCGCTTAACCTGACCCCGAGGCCGTCTTTCCAAACGCCTGTGACTTTTCCAACCGTTCCGTTTATCCAGCGCCCTGCCGCATCATTGTTCAACAACATCACCTGGGCGCCCTCCCTGATTTCCAATACTTCGTCAGCTGGAAAACTTTTCTGGTCAACATCACCGCTGGTTTCTGCTCTCAGGAGATGAGGTTCACCCGGCAACTTATCCAGTTCAGCGCGGTTAATCTTGTCTGCCATGGCATTAGTGGTCGTCAGGTAAACCAGGTCTTCCGGAAGAGAAACACTCTCGTCAACAACCCGGCTGTTTAAAGCCCTGATGTCTTCAGCCAGGGCAGTTTTATTACGGATTTTATTGAGCAGGTCAATAAAATCCTGGTCAGTCTGGCGGTAAATTGCTTCCAGCTCCAGGACTTCAACCTCCAGTTCACTGTAAACCCGGGAATGAAAAAAATACTCACTATCGTAATATTCGTTAAATATAGAGCGCTCCTGACCGGTCACCACCGGGGGGATCTGGTAGAGATCGCCGATAAAAACCATCTGCGTTCCCCCGAAAGGCTGTCCGGTCACTTTGCCGTTGATTCTTAAAAACTGGTCGACACAGTCCAAAAGATCGGCCCGCACCATCGATATCTCGTCAATAATGATCATGTCCAGGTTGCTGTAAAGGGGATCGGCTTTTTTCCTCGCGCCGCGCCTTGCCTTTTCCACAGTCACGTCGGGTCGGAAACCAAAAAACGAGTGAATCGTTTGCCCTGAAATATTAACGGCCGCTACACCGGTTGGTGCCAGGACGGCAATATTTTTCCTCGTGATCGAGCGATAATAGGCAAGAAGGGTCGATTTTCCCGTCCCCGCTTTTCCGGTAACGAACAGGTTATCGCCCGCCTCCATCAGCTGCAGAGCTTTTTCAAACTGAGGGTTCATTTCGAGGTTATCGAACAAGGGCCGCCCCCCCTGGAATTAAAATCATCAACAGCCCGCGAAAAACCATATTTAAACCAAGCCTTAGAATTGCCTATGACTCTTAGCTGATAATATCATGAAGCAGGAAAAATAATAACCAAAAACATGCGCTATCCTTGTTTATAGTCTTAAGCCGCATTTTCCGCCATCATCTGCCTGGCCAGCTTTTTTCAGCATCAAAACCGGACCCAACAAGCAACCGCAGTAAAATATTGCTGTGCCATCGAATTCAAGGGCTCAGACAATGGTTCCCGTTGCCGGGCTCACGCCCATGCCGGGCGCACTAAGATGAAGGCCCCGAGCTAAAAACTACGGGGCCTGAGTAAATAAATTGTTTTCTAAGGACAACTGTTTTCCAGGATCTACTCTTTCTTCTTCAAATCGTCGATCCAGTTGGATAGCTCTCGAGAAGCAACTTCTCTTCCGCCAAGACCAAAAGCGATCACCCCGGTCAAAGCGATAGCGCCTATAAAAACACCAAAAGCGATTACTATTATTTCATCAGCTACTCCCAGCTGCTGCAGTGCGATGGCACCTGCAAGAACAAGCACGGCAAGCCGGGCCAGCTTGGAAAGCAGCTCAGCATGGGGACTGCCGCTGGATTGAGCAACCTCTTTAGCCACACCAGCCAAATAAAGGCCGATGCCAAAGATAACAACGGAAACGACAACTCTGCCGAGCAGAACTGTTAATGCGGCTATAAGATTGGAAAGCACGGTAAAGCCTAGCACTCCGGCCGCTTCTATTGAGGCAAAAAGCATTATCGCAACCAGGACGAGATAGCCAACGATTTCCGAGGGGGTTCGTTTGCCTTCAACAACCTCTCGGGCAAGACCAAGACGTATTAGCAGTTGGTCAAAGCCTGTCGTCGACAGCAGTCCGGCAATAATGCCAACAAGAATCCTTCCAACCAGAAAAGCAATGGTTAAAATGAGCAGAGCAGCAAATATAGCGGGAAGAGCGGTAAGAATCATTTCCAGCATGGCACTGGCCGGCGCTGTAATTGCCTCTACCGAGAGAGCATTAAGTGCTCCGATAATTACAAAAAGCATTACCAGGGCATAGACAAAAATACCGATAATCTCTGAAGGTTTGTTTTTGCCAAAATAAGAAGCAACATCATCTCTTTCTGTAACCCGATCCACTCCCAACGAAGAGAAAAGGCCGATCAGGAACCGTTTAAGTATCTTTGCACCAAACCACCCCAGCACTAGAATTAGTCCGGCTCCAATTATGTTTGGTAAATATGTTAAAACAACTTCAACCATATTTTGAACCGGAACAAGAAGCCCTTCCAGTCTGAGCGTACTTAAAACAGCGGGGATAAAGAACAGGAAGGTGATCCAATATACAATATTTCCAATTTGCTGCGTCAATGAGGTTTTTTTATCATCTTCATCGTCAACCTGCTCACTTAAACGCTCGTCAAATTTAACCTTTTCTAAAACACGCATTACAATAATTCTCAGCACTGTGGCCAAAAGCCAGGCTATAAGCAAAATTGCAATAGCGCCAAAGAGAAGAGGGGCACTGGCAAAAACATTCATCAGGAAAACATTTAAAGGTTCAGCTACAAAGGTTAGGCCAATGTTCTGGAAAAAAGCAACCAGCACAAAAAACATGGCCAGGTAGAAGAATATCCTGCCAACCCACTTCGTAACTTCTGCACCGGTAACATCCTCTTCAGCCTTAATGAAGCGGGCAATCCTTTCACTCATTCCGGTTCTCCTAAATGCTCCGCGGGCGATAGAAGCAATAATCAGAGCCACTATCCAGCCAACAACTAGGATTAAGATTGCCGTAATTATACCGGGTAGTTGGGTAGTGAACCAGTTTTGGAAATAATTAACAACATTCATTGAAATTCCTCCTTCAATATTAATTAATAAACAAACAATAGCTGCCACAGGCACATCGCACTTTTACGCGAGCCATATTTATATATTTTGACAACATCATCCATTCTAAATGCATGTACCGCAAGCGGCCCATATTTAAATCACTGTCGGACTCTTCTGCCAGAAAACAATCCGATAAAAAGTGAAATGATAAAAAGAATCAAAAAGATGTAGAAGATAATTGTTGCAATTTCCATAGCAGCTCCTGCTATCGTTGATAAAACCCAATAAACCGGAAATAATAGCGACAATGAAAAAAATTAAAGCCCATCTTAGCATAACTCTCTCACTCCCTTCAGCGTTGAGTATTGTAAATCCCATGTGTTATGCAGGGTAAATCAGGAGTTTAAGGCAGAAACACTCTATCTTGATCCTATAGTAAGGGGCACTCATAAATTTATTAGAAAAGTGCTCAATTTTTATTAATATATTGCTTATCTTTTTGTACGTTTAACACCGCTTCCCTGTAAGGGCATCTAAATACCAGGAGTTCTGGATCAAAGCTTTTTGTAAGGTGTAAAAGGATAACCGGAGCGGCACCATGCTGGACCTGCCTGGATAATGGTTGCTATGCCACCGGAAGAACGACTCAGTGGTATTTTCCGTAAAGCTGAAAGTTCACATTATATAATTGAGGGCAGCACCTTGAATCGGAGCCTGAAATGTTGATCCGACTAAATCCGGAAGCAGTTGAAAGTACGGGAATACGCAAAGTTAAGGATAAGGCTGCCGTTTTTTGCCGGCAGCCTTATCGTGCTTAGAAAGAAAATTTAACTATCAGGGCCGAATCAAGAACCCTGAAAGTGAAAGATTCAGCGATAAACAGTCTGACATTCTTGCTGTCATGGTTCTGGTAGCCGATCGAAAAGTCGATGCCTAAGTTTAATTCCAGGTCTTCGTGGTCATAGGGCAGAAGCAGTGCTCCCTCCAAAACAGGCGAAAACAGTATATCTCCTTCGATCAATTCCTTGATCTGCTTATAAAGAGGGTAAACACCAGCTTCATGGTTGATCTGATGCCATACTTTTTCCCCGGTAACCAGGGTGAGAGGTGTTGTGACAAAGTTATCCTTGAGAGTGAGAACGCCATCTGTTAGGGCATCCATGATTGAAGAAGCGTCCCGGCCGAATTCCAAGGCCTTGCCGGCGCTCTGCGCAAGGCCTTCGATATTGCCTTTTGCATAACCGTTAAATATAGCATTTTCTTCAAACAGCGCTGCTTTCCGGGCTGCTTCTTCAAGCGGTCCCAGATCTACATCACGTGCGCCCCGGGTCAAGTTGTCCATTTCCCAGCGGTTCAGGGTAAAGCCGGTTCTGGTTTCAACCAAAGGTTTGACTTTGAACAGGCCGGTGCAAACTTCTTCCGAGTTTTCCTCAAGGATGGTCAGCCGACCTTCGGGTATTACCGTGTGATTCAACCCCCTGGGCCCTTCTACATGCACCACCTTGCGAGCGGTAAGAATACTCTTAAAAACCTCTGTTGCTCTTTCATCTATTCCACCCCAGGCGTCTTCTGTCAAGGGGGCCAGTTGGCGTTTTAAATAATCCATCGTAATCCCTCCAGTTATTTTTTCATACTGCCAAGTCTCAGGCTTCCCGGTGTGGCTGGATTTTCTCCATCAGCCTGGTTGACCTCTTCCGGGTGGCCGATAGGTCCTTCTTTAAAAAGGTTTTCTTTCAATTCCTCGTCCCAAACGGGCATATTCCTTCTAAGCCATTCCAAAACCACACAGACATGTTCAATCTCTTCATCACGGTTATGTTTCAGGATTTCTTTGAGGGCATCGTCATCAGAGGTGTCGATCCTCTGGTGATACCAGATCACTGCTTCTACTTCTTCTTTGAGGCTATGGAGCGCGCGCACTAAATCTTTCGCTCCGTCGCTGAGTTGATCCGTTGGTTCTATATAGTTCGACATTTGGCTACCTCCTTATACATATAGTTTTTTCTCATATTATAAGCATATAACAGCAGTTCAACCAAGTCAAGAAAACAACCGGAATTTAGAGATTATTCTGTTCTTCATTTTGAAGGCCGTAACATGGGTTTTTTTGCACTACTTCCGCAAGACATTCCCGCAATTTCACCAGGCAGATCAAACCAAAACAGTGCTCTATCTATAAATTGACGGTTCACATGAGCTCCCATTAATATTTTCTTTTTAAATTACTTAGCTTCGATTTAACCATCACTTTATACATTAGGCTTTTTGAAGTCTACACAGTTAAATTATGCCTTCAAAAAACAAATGCCTGAAAAAAGCATATTTTTTCCAATTCAGATTAATCCTTCTTGCCATTTAAAGTTTGACTATATTGATAGTAGTTGTTATAATTGAAGCTTAGGAAAGGAGGTGACAACAAAATGAAAGCAGCAGTAATTAAACATGCTTTTTCTATTTTAGTTTTCGGGGTTTGCCTGATCGTGCTTCTAAGCTTACCAGGTATCGTTTATGCCGGTCAGGATGATAGCCGGGAACCTTTAGATGAAGCAACAGATACCACAGAAACATCACCTGAAAGCAATGCCCCAAACAATTCTGAGACCAATCCGGAAAGTTCTGCAACAGTGGAGCCAGAGCATAACCTGGAAAACGAAGCTTCAGCTGATGTTTTAAATGAGAATTTGGCTACAACCCCTGAACCAGAGGAAGAAAAGTCGATACCAGAACAGCCAGTTGATGATGAGGCGATTGAAGGAGAACTTTCCGAAAACATTGAAGCCGGAATGCAAGATAACCAGCCACAGGAAATGGATGACTCCACATCTTACGATCAGTTAAATCAAGAAACCGAAAACGTAGATGAAAATAGCGCCAGCAATGGAGCTGAAACAACAGAGAGCCTTGATCCTGGAATGGATGCTCAGTCGTTAGAAGGTAACGAGCAAGAATCAGCCTTGGTAGCCGAAGAAGCCGATGAGGCAAAACCTTCGCATGACGAAACTCACCAATCCAGCGAAGGAAACTCCTACAAAGCGGAAATATCTGTAGATGGCGGCGATGCAACCGCAGGCATGAACCAGGATGTTGAGCTGACGGTAACCTTCACCGAGCTTGGGGAAGATACACCGCTCGGTTCAGCCCGAATATATCTAAACGATGATCTCGATTATGGTGATTATGAAGCAGGTTCAGATACAGGATTAACAGTTAGCTCTTCAATTGGAGAAGATGTTGGTTCTGGCTGGACTGCTTTTTGGGAAACGATTAACAGCGAGCAAACGATCGCCTTAAAAGCAATTGAAGCTGGAGATCAGGGTGATGATAATTACCTTGGTCAATACGGCTGGGTTTCGGTAACATTTAATGCAAGTACCCCGGTCACCCCGGTGTCTTTAGAAACCGGTGAGCATATTGTTGAGGATTATGTATTTGCAACC
>SLPH01000113.1 GCA_007132095.1 Syntrophomonadaceae bacterium
TAAAATGAGCCCTGCCTGGCATGATTGTTACGAAGCCGGCATCTTTACCGAATTCATGGAACAGCGCGCTCCGGGCCATACTGTTGGCGATGACAAGATTTACCGTAAAGGGATGCTCGACCTGAAAGCAGAAATCGAGGTAGAGCTGAAAAATATGGAAGGCGCTGCCGGGGTCGAAGCCGGGGCGCAAAGGGAACAGCTAAAAGCGATGGCTATCTGTGCCGATGCCCTGGTTAATTATGCTGAAAGGCACGCTGAAAAAGCGCGGGAAATGGCAGCCGGCGAGGCAGATCCGGTGCGCAAAGGAGAACTGCTGGCAATAGCAGAAGTTTGCGGGCGCGTTCCCGCCCGTGCACCCCGTACTTTCAGGGAAGCGCTGCAGGCCTACTGGTTTACCCACCTTGGCGTGATCAGTGAGCTCAACACCTGGGATGCATATTGCCCGGGCAGGCTTGATCAGCATCTCTATCCTTTCTATGCATCAGGCCTTTCCAGCGGAGAGTTAACTCGCGAGCAGGCCCGCGAACTGCTGCAGTGTTTCTGGATCAAGTTTAACAACCAGCCTGCTCCCCCCAAAGTGGGGGTGACCCTGCAGGAAAGCGGCACATATACCGATTTTTGCAATATAAATTTAGGCGGAGTCAGGCCCGATGGGTCTGACGGTGTTAACGATGTAACCTACCTGCTCCTGGAAATTATTGATGAAATGCGCCTCCTGCAGCCCAGCACCAACGTGCAGGTGAGCAAGAAAAGCCCCGACCTTTTTCTGGCCCGCGCTGCCGGGTTGATCCGCAAAGGCTGGGGCCAACCCTCGGTCTTCAATGTGGAAGCTATAGTCCAGGAGCTTCTGCGCCAGGGCAAATCTCTGGCCGATGCTCGCTGCGGGGGAACCAGCGGTTGTGTCGAGGTGGGCGCTTTTGGCAAGGAAGCCTACATCCTGACCGGCTACTTCAACCTGGTCAAAATCCTTGAAGTCACCCTGAACAGCGGGATTGACCCGCGCAGCGGAAAGCAAATCGGGCTGCCAGCTGCCGACCCGCGCAGCTTTGAAAACTTTACAGACCTGGTCGATGCTTTCGAACAACAGCTAAAGCACTTTCTCGAGATCAAAATTGAGGGCAACAATATTATTGAAAGGCTTTATGCCGAACAGATGCCGGCCCCGTTTCTTTCCCTGCTGGTAGACGACTGCATCAGGAAGGGCAAAGATTACAACGCCGGCGGAGCCCGTTACAACTCCAACTACATCCAGGGTGTCGGGATCGGCACTATAACCGACAGCCTTTCAGCGATCAAGACCCACGTTTTTGATAGCGGCCGCTACACTTTCGGGGAGCTGCTTGAGGCGCTGGCCCGCAACTTTAAGGGCAAAGAGGACGTGCGGCAGTTCCTGATCAATCGCACTCCCCGTTACGGCAACGATGATGACAGGGCTGATCAAATCATGCGCGATATTTTCTACCGCTTTCAGCGCCTGGTAGATGGGCGGGAAACAGTGCGCGGAGGCCGCTATCGTATCAATATGCTGCCCACAACCTGCCATGTTTACTTTGGCTCGGTGATCGGGGCCACGCCTGACGGCCGCAAAGCCGGCATGCCGCTGTCTGAAGGAATATCGCCGGTCCAGGGAGCCGACCGCAGCGGTCCGACCGCGGTTGTCCGTTCTGCGGCAAAAATGGATCATATCCTGACAGGAGGAACGCTCCTTAACTTGAAATTCACTCCCCGCGTACTGGCCGGCCAGACCGGTATCGATGCCCTGGTCCACCTGATCCGCGCCTATTTTCGCTATGACGGACATCACATCCAGTTCAATGTAGTTGATGCCGAAACGCTGCGCAAAGCCCAGGAAAACCCGCAGGATTATGCCGACCTGATCGTTCGCGTGGCCGGCTACAGCGACTACTTTAATAACCTGGGTGAAAAGCTGCAAGACGAAATAATCGAGCGCACTGCTCATGAAAACTTTTAATCGCTACAGGAAAAGGAGCTGAACTGTTTGGACATTTATGGTGAAAGAATTAATGCCGCCCGCGACCTGATGCGCCGCCAGTCTTTTGATTATCTTCTAATCGGCCCATCGGCCAACATGTACTATTTTTCCGGCCTGAACACCTCTCCCGATGAACGCCTGCAGCTGCTGATCATCCCTGCTTCGGCCGAAAAGCATCCTGCTGCTCTGCTGCCCGAAATGTACCTGCAGAAAGCGAAAGAAGTAATTGCAAGCACCTACTCGCTCCATGCCTGGCCCGACAACGCCGATCCTTTTGCAATGGCCGGCGATCTGATCGGGAATAATGGCAGGATGCGCATTCTTATTGATGATACCATGCGCTCCGATCACCTGATTGGCCTCGGGAAAGCCCTGGGCGAAGCCGAATTTGAACCGGCAAGCCTGGTGGTCAGTTCTCTGCGCGCCTATAAAGATAATAGCGAGGTTGAACTGATGCGTGAGGCTGGCAGGGCTGCCGACCGGGTTATGGAAAAGGTTCGGGAAGAAGTTAAACCCGGTATGAGCGAAAGTGAGCTGTCCCTGCTGATCGAAATAGAATACAGGCAGCAGGCTGATGACATTTCTTTCAAGCCGATCGTGGCCTCGGGACCGCATGCGGCCCAGCCGCACCATTCCACCGGCAGCCGCCGTTTCGAAGTGGGAGATTTAATAGTTGTTGACTGCGGAGCCCTTTACCGCGGCTACTGTTCCGATATTACCCGCACCTTCTGCCTCGGTAAAGCCGACCCGGAAATGAAAAAAGTATACAGCGTGGTTCAGGAAGCAAATGCCGCTGCTTTCCGGGCCCTGGAGGAAAGAGGCTCCTTAAGCGGCGAAGAGCTTGATGCCGCTGCCCGCCTGGTTATTACAGAAGCAGGCTATGGTCAGTATTTCATCCATCGCACCGGTCATGGCATCGGCCTTGAAGTGCATGAAGAGCCCTACATCGTTGAAGGCAACAGGGAACCGCTCCGGCAGGGCAATGCATTTACAATCGAACCGGGTATCTACCTGCCCGGCCGGTTTGGGGTGCGAATTGAAGATGTAGCCGTGATTACCGGGGCCGGACCTGAAAGGCTTACATCATATGAGCGAGGGCTGATTGAACTATAGCGCGAACTAGAGGTAATTTGAACTTTATGGCGAATGTATCTATCTTGATTTATATTTCAAATTGAGCTATAAAGATATTATTTCGGAGGGGTGATGCGGAGCCTATAAAAACGGCAGTGTAAGAAGAAAGCGCTCTATGAATGTAAAAAAATAGGAGGGTGAAAATGCTTAAAAAAAGTCTGTTTCTATTGTTGGCTCTGGTAATGGTATTTGGTCTCTTCGGCTGCGGCGACGATGCTGCTCCCGACGATGCTGCTCCCGACGATGCAGGTGAAGTGGAATGGAAAATCGGGATTATGACCGGAACCGTTACCCAGAACGAAGAAGAGTACCGTGAAGCGATGAGGATGCAGGAAAAATACGGCGAGGAACACATCATGATTGCCACCTACCCCGACCGCTTCATGCAGGAACAGGAAACCACCATAACAAACATGCTTGAAATGGCTTCCGATCCGGCTGTTAAAGCGATCGTCATGGTTCAGGCAGTTCCCGGCGCTGTCGCTGCGTCGGATAAAGTGAGGGAAATTCGCCCCGACATGCTGATTATCCTTGGTCAGCCCCAGGAAGACCCGGACATCATTGCCGAAAAGGGCGACCTTGTATTCATGGTTGACGACCTCGGACGTGGTGACCAGATTGCCGAGCACGCTGCTGCCATGGGCGCTGAAGTGCTGGTCCACTACTCTTTCCCGCGCCACATGTCCATTGAAGTGCTGGCTGAGCGTCGCACTCTGATGAAAGATAGGGCTGAGGAACTGGGCCTTCTTTTCGTCGATGAAGATGCTCCCGATCCCACCGGCGATGCCGGCGTTCCCGGAACCCAGCAGTTCATCATGGAAGACGTTCCCCGCAAGATCGACCAGTACGGCGTAAACACGGCTGTATTCGGCACCAACTGTGCCATGATGGAGCCCCTGATTCGCCAGGCAGTTGACTATGGCGGAATATTCCCGGTTCAGTGCTGCCCCTCGCCTTACCATGCGATGCCGGCCGCTCTCGGGATTGAAGTGCCTGAAGACAAGAAGGGCGATGTGCCCTGGATGCTCGATCAGATCAGCGAGAAATGCGCTGAGGCAGGTGCAACCGGAAGAGTCGCTTCCTGGCCCGTGCCGGTTAACATGATGTTTATCGAAGCCGGAGTTGAATACGCCATTAAATGGATTAATGGTGAAACTGATGGCGACGTTGACAAGGCTGTCTTGACTGCAGTTATGGAAGATATCGCCGGCGGTGGCGTAGTTCTGACCGAATGGCCCGGTACCGACAACTTCTTCCTCTACCTGTCCGATCACTACATTTTCTAAATTTACCAGTATAGCTTTACTGCAGGGTTGCCCTTAGCGGGCAACCCTGCATTTGAATAAAAGTTTGCTAGGAGGTGGGCGCATGCCAGAGCAGCAATATTTGCTGCAAATGCAGGATGTCGGTAAAAGCTATTACGGCACCGTCGTGCTGCAGGATATCCAGCTGGCCCTTAAGCCCGGGGAGATCCATGCCGTTGTTGGCGAAAACGGCGCCGGTAAATCAACCCTGATGAATATACTATTCGGCATGCCGGTAATCCATGCTACTGGGGGTTATCTGGGGAAAGTCCTGATTGAAGGCAACCAAGTCGATATTACTTCTCCGCAGCAGGCCATGGAGGCAGGTATCGGTATGGTCCACCAGGAGTTCATGCTGCTGCCGAACTATTCAATTACAGAAAATATTAAGCTGAACCGTGAAATTTTAAAAGATAATCTTTTTAGTAGAATTTTTGGGCCCAAAATGAAATCGCTTGACTTTAAAACGATGAATAAAGATGCCCGCAAGGCACTGGATACCCTGGATATGGATATTGAGGAGTATGTCAAAGTAGCCGGTCTTCCTGTCGGGCATATGCAGTTTACCGAGATTGCCAGGGAGATTGACAAGGCCAACCTTAAGGTGATGGTTTTTGATGAACCTACCGCCGTATTGGCGGAAAGTGAAGCTTCGAACCTTTTACGGGCCATGCAAAAAATTGCCGGGCAGGGCATCGCCATTCTCTTTATTACCCACCGTCTTGACGAGGTGATGGAGGTTGCCGATACTATTACCGTTCTGCGTGACGGGCGCCTTGTGGCTACCAAGCCAAAAAAAGAAACAAATATCGTCGAGATGGCAGAGTTGATGGTCGGGCGTAAAATTGAAACCATCACTCGCCGCAAAGATCAGCTTAAAGAGGGCCAGGTGGTTGCTGCTATCAAAAACCTTACCGTAAGAATGCCGGGCGAGTATGTCAAAACCCTGGACCTCGAAGTCTTCAAAGGCGAAATATTGGGAATCGGAGGCTTGGCCGGGCAGGGCAAAATTGGCGTGGCAAACGGAATAATGGGCTTATATCCCACAAAGGGATCTGTTGAGATTAATGGAAAGCCGCTCCAGCTGAACAATCCCCGCGAATCGATGAAAAGAAAAATCGCTTTTCTTTCTGAAGACCGGCGCGGAGTTGGCCTGCTGCTCGATTCCTCTATTGAATTGAACATTGTTGTTACCGCAATTGAGAACCAGAACCGTTTCATCAGGAGGCTGGGCCCCTTTACCCAGATTGACAATTCAGCTATTCGCGAGCATGCCCTGAAAATGATTAAAGAGCTTGATATTCGCTGCACGGGGCCGAACCAGCTGGTGCGCCGCCTGAGCGGTGGCAACCAGCAAAAAGTCTGTATCGCCCGGGCTCTCACTTTAAACCCCGAAATACTGCTTGTTTCAGAACCCACCAGGGGTATTGATGTCGGTGCAAAGCGCCTTGTTCTCGAAACCCTGGTCAAGCTGAATGAAGAGACCGGTATTACTATCATTATGACTTCAAGCGAACTGGCCGAGCTGCGCAGCGTGTGCGACCGTATCGCTATCGTTACAGACGGTACTGTTGCCGGCATTCTCAAGCCCGATGATTCAGATGCGGATTACGGTCTGATGATGGCCGGTCAAAAACGCAGGAAGGGGGCTTAAGGATGCTTGAACTGTTGAAAAGGTTTTATGCCAGTTTTGGCCTGCCAAGGCTAATCATTCTCGGTTTTTTCATCATCCTCAACATTATGGCCATAGTATTGGAAGTAAACTTCCCTGAGCTGGTCTCTGCCAGCATGGTCCGAATCGCTATGAACGGAGTTCTTGTTCTCGCCATCCTTCCTTCGATTGCCTGCGGCACCGGGCCTAACTTTGGGGTCTCGCTGGGTATCCTTTGCGGCCTCGTCGGCGGCTTGATTGCCATGGAACTGCGCCTGGATGGATATACTAACTTTTTCATGGCGATCGTTTTCTCCATGCCTTTTGCGGTTGCCGTTGGCCTCGGTTACGGCTGGCTGATGAACAAGGTCAAGGGCTCGGAGATGATGTTTGCCCTTTTTATCGGCTGGTCGGCTGTATCGCTGATGAAGATATTCTGGCTGGTAGCTCCTTTTGATAACCCCGAAATGGCCTGGCCCATTGGCAGCGGGGTCCGGGTTACCATTTCGCTTGTAAACCGTGAACTGGCCCAGTTATTAAACCAGACCTGGTCTTTTAGCGTAGCCGGGATCACTTTTCCCACCGGTTTAATCCTTTTCTTTCTATTTTGCTGCTTCCTGGTTTGGTTGTTCATGCGCTCGAAGACAGGAATCGCCATGCTGGCGGCCGGCGATAATCCGAGATTTGCCGAGGCAGCCGGAATCAATGTTGATCGCCAGCGGATCTACGGCACAATTATTTCTACCATGCTGGGCGCAGTCGGGATCCTTGTCTATGCTCAAAGTTTTGGCTTTTTCCAACTTTACGAAGGCCCTCATTTTATGCCCATGATTGCTGTGGCGGCAATCCTGATCGGAGGGGCTTCAATCAAGAAAGCTTCTATTGCCAATGTAATTATCGGGGTGATCCTTTTCCAGGGCATCCTGGTTGTGGCGATGCCTGTTTTTAATATTTTCACCCAGGATATGGCCAGCATGGCCGAGATATCGAGGGTTATTATCCAGAACGGAATTATCCTATACGCGCTGACACAAGTCGTATCGGGGAGGGATTAATATGAGCAGCGAAACAGTAGAAAAAGTTGCCCAGAAGCCGGGAGGAAAATTTAAGCAAGCGCTGATTGGTTTTTTAACCGCCCACATGGTTACGATCATGTTTGTGCTTTTAAGCTTGCTCGCGCTTTACCTGTCCGGGATGAATGCCACCTTATATTTAAACGATATTATCTCCCGGGTTTCCCGAAATTCCTTCCTCGTATTGGCCCTTATTATTCCGGTTGTTGCCGGGATGGGCCTGAATTTTGCCATTGTCCTGGGTGCTATGGCAGCCCAGGCAGTGATCATTTTTGTTACCCACTGGGGAGTGGGCGGTTTTGCCGGTATCCTGCTTTCGATGGCCCTGGTTACGCCTTTGGGCATTTTCCTCGGCTACCTGACCGGCAAACTGCTGAACCGGACCAAGGGCCAGGAAATGATTACCGGCCTGATTCTGGGCTTTTTCGCAGCCGGGATTTACTGGTTTATTTTCCTGCAGCTCGTGGGCGGCTTTATACCAATGGACAACGAGGTCCTGGTATTAAGCTCCGGCGTCGGTATTCGGACCACCGTTGACCTTTCCGGCGGATTGCGCTACGGTCTTGATGATGTCTGGCGGCTCTCTCTTCCTGTTGTAATGTTATTATTTGGAGCTATATTTGCTTCAATCCAGGGGTTCAGCTATCTTAAATCTGAGCGCCAGGGGGAATCGAAAAGCCGGTTTTATTACGGGATAGTTATTGCCCTGGCAGCTGCAGCCGGCGGTATCTTCCTGATCGGCAGCGGCTCCCTGATTAATAACATTACCGTTCCGGCCGGCACCTGGATCGCCATTGGGTTGCTCTGCCTGTTTATCAATTTCTTCACCCGAACCAAGATGGGGCAGGATATGCGCTCAGTCGGACAGGACCGCCATGTCGCCGCAGTATCAGGGATACCGGTTGACAAAATCAGGATCATAGCGATTATCATGTCCACGGTATTGGCCGGCTGGGGACACATAATCTTTTTACAAAACATGGGCGCATTCAGCACCTACGGCAGCTATGAACAGATCGGATTCTATGCTATTGCGGCGATTCTAATCGGGGGCGCAACCGTAACAAAGGCTACCATTGGTCAGGCCCTGCTGGGTGTCTTTCTTTTCCACACCCTCTTTATTGTCGCCCCTGCTGCCGGCCGCGAAACTTTCGGCGATGCCCAGATAGGTGAATATTTCAGGGTTTTTGTTGCTTACGGCGTCATCGGGCTCACCCTGGCCATGCATGCCTGGAAGGTTCGCCTGCAGAGCCAGCAAAAGCTTGGCCGCTAAAAATCAAAAGCCGGTAAGATACAACAGGCGGTATTTTGCTGCCGGTCTTGACGCAGTTAGAAAGACCAAACTGTTTTAATATAACCTGAACCGGGATGTGATATTGATGACCCCTGATCCTGAAAAAATACTCAGTGAACTGATTTGCATCAACAGTGTTAACCCACCCGGCAATGAAACTGCCGTAGCCCGCTACCTGCAGGGCTTATTCAAAGCAGCCGGCGTGGAAGGCGAGATAATCGAACCCGAAGAGGGAAGGGGCACCTTTATCGCCCGCATCGGCTCAGGTTCAAAAAAATTACTCTATGTATCCCATGCTGATGTTGTCCCTGCCGGAGACGACTGGGACTTCGAGCCTTTCTGCGGCGATATTAAGGACGGTGTGATCTACGGGCGCGGCGCCATCGATTGCAAGGATTTATTGGCGGCGCAGGTAGTGGCCGCCCTCGAGCTGATCAGCGAAGGTGTCAAGCTGAACGGTGAGCTGATTATTGCCGCCATGGCCGACGAGGAAAAAGGCGGCAATCTTGGCGCAGGTTACCTGGTTAAAAACTGTCCGGAAAAAATAATGGCCGATTTTGCCATTAACGAAGGCGCTGACCAACCGATTTTTCATGCCGGCAAAATGGTTTACTTTTTCCAGGTTGGCGAAAAAGGCACTTCCTGGTGTAAATTGAAAGCCAGGGGCGTTGCCGGCCACGGCTCTATTCCTTTCCTGGCCGACAACGCTATCGTCAAACTGGCCCGGGCTGTCAGCAGGCTGCACGATTATAAGCCGGAGATAGTACTGGTGCCCGAAGTTGAAAAACTCTTAGCGGCCCTGGCAGCCATGAGCGAGAATTGTAAAGATGCTCCCTCGCCCGGCAACATTGATCTCCTCCTGGGGCAGTTGGGTTTGGATCGCGCTTTTACCGAATCGCTCCGCTCCATGACCAGGATGACCGTTTCGCCCAACACGATTCAGGGCGGCACCAAGACGAATATTGTTCCCGACTACTGCGAAGCTGAAGTGGATATCAGGATCCTTCCCGGCCAGGATCGCGCTTATGTCGAAAATGAGTTGAAGCCGCTACTCGGAGAAGGGGTGGAGATTGAATTCACCGAATACCGCCCCCCCACCTTTTCCAGCTCTGAAGAGCCTTTGTATAAGCTGATGGAAGAAGTAACCCTTGATCTTGTCGGGTCCGACGCAATCTGTTTACCTTCAATTTCGTCCGGCTCGACCGACTCGAAATACCTGCGCGGGGCCGGAATCCCGTCGTACGGTATCGGGCATATGGACAAAGATTTCGACCAGTCTGCCCGCACCACCATTCACGGCCGCAACGAAAGAACGGACGTAAAAAGTGTCCGCCTGAAAACGGCTTTCCTCAAGGAACTGGCCAAGAGATACCTGGCCTGATAAGATTAAGAAGGAAAGCAGAACATAATCAGAAAACAATGAACCTGGAGGCGGATATTGTGAAAGTCGGGTACGGACACATGGGCACATTGACCCCGGTAATAGAGATGATTCTCGAAGACCTGGGCCACGAGCCGATTACACCAAAACGGCCGACCCGCCAGACCCTGATGCTCGGAGCCAAGTATGCGCCTGAATTTGCCTGCATCCCTTTCAAAATAGTACTCGGCACCTACCTGGAATGCCTGGAATCAGGGGCCGACACCCTGATTAGCGGCGGCGGTTACGGACCATGCCGGGCCGGCCTCTACGGCGAACTGCACGGCAGAATTTTAAAAGATCTCGGCTATGACCATGATTTCCTTTTTTTCTGGCCACCTTTACGCAAACCGATGCATTTTGCCCGCCAGATGAAGATCCTCAAGGATAAAAACTCCTGGTTCAGCCTCTACCGGGTGATCAGGAAAGGCCTGGCCAAACTGGCCATATACGATGAGCTGGAGCTGCTAGCCCAGAGTATCAGGGCCAGGGAGGCGGAGAAAGGTGCTACGACGCGCGCTTTCAACCAGGCTTACGAGCTCCTCGGTAAGGCAAAAACGACAGGGGCAATCGAAGAGGCGGGAATTGAGGCCCGCCGGATGTTGCAATCAGTAGCTGTTGACGAGCAGACAGAGCCGCTCAAGGTTGGCATAATCGGGGAAATCTATGTTCAGCTGGAACCATTTGCCAATTTTTACCTCGAAGAGCAGCTCGGCCACATGGGTGTAGAGGTGAGGCGCAGCATCTACCTGACCAGTTTTACGCGTCACGATATTTATTCCACCAGGGGAGACATGGGCAGCCGCAGCCTGGCTATGCCCTACCTGGGCCAAAAAATCGGCGGCCATGGCCAGAACAGCGTCGGAGATATTATCCGCTATGCTCAGGAGGGTTTTAACGGTGTAGTCCAGCTTGCACCATTCTCCTGTATCCCGGAAATTGTTGCTAAAAGCCTCGTTCCCCATCTGAGCAGGGAATATGGTATCCCCGTGCTGACCCTGTTTATCGACGAACAGACCGGGGCTGCCGGAATTCAAACCAGGTTGGAAGCTTTCGTCGACCTGATGCAGCAGCGCCGCAGCACAGCATCTTATGCCGTTTAAAATAGGGACAATCGAGATTGGCCCCGGGGCGGCGCTCGCCCCGATGGCCGGCGTAACCGGCAGCCCCTTTCGCCTGCTCGCCAGGGAACAGGGCTGTCCTCTTGTTTTTTCGGAAATGGTCAGCGCCAAAGGACTTGTCTATAAGGGCCGCCGCAGCAGGGAGCTGCTGCAGTTCAGTGAAAGGGAAAGGCCGATCGGCTTGCAGCTTTTCGGTTCCGACCCGGGAATCATCGCTGAAGCGGCTTCTATTTTAGTAGCGGAAAAGCCCGATTTCATCGATCTCAACTTCGGATGTCCCACTCGTAAAATTACCTGTAACGGCGATGGAGGCGCCCTTTTGCGCAGCCCCGAACTCTGCCGCAGGATTTTCAGGGCCATAGTTGCATCCGTGCCCATCCCGGTTACCGTAAAGATAAGAAAAGGCTGGGACGAAGAATCGGTTAATGCTGTCGAAATCGCTTCCATCGCCGAGGAGGAAGGAATCAGCGCTGTTACCGTGCACGGCCGCACAGTGGCGCAGGGTTACAGCGGCCGGGCAGATTGGTCTGTTATAGCAGTGGTAAAAAGCGCGCTAACCATTCCTGTAATAGGTAACGGCGATGTTGATTCACCCCTGGCGGCAGAAGAGCTGATCCGGCAGAGCGGGGTCGATGCTGTCATGATTGGTCGCGCTGCGCGCGGCAACCCCTGGATCTTCAGGGATGTCCTGGCTCGTCAGCTCGGAAAGGCGCCGCCTGCGCCACCTGCGCTGCCGGAAATAAAAAAGATGATCTTAAGGCATTTTAAACTGCTTATTGACTTTAAGGGTGAAGCTGCCGCCGCACGTGAAATGCGCAGCCATATTGCCTGGTACCTGAAAGGGTTTCCCGGCGCAGCGGCGCTCAGAAAGCAGTTAGCCCTGATCAGCAGCTATACGGAAGCACAGGCCCTTCTGGAAAGCCTGCCCGCTTCGGATAGTAATATTTAAACCAATTGTCAGGGTGAGCTAAAAATGCTAAAATGTTAGCGATCCCGGTGTTCACATTATTGTGCACGAAAAGCCGGGTGAAAGGTGGGCACAATGCAGCCTGACAGGGTTTTCAGGGTCGGCGAAAAACTGATCAGCCTCGACAAAACAACCCGCCTTATTGAACGGGCCCTTGAGATGCGTGAAAAGGGTCTGTCTCAGCAGGAAGCCGGCCAGAGGTTAGGGCTGGACCGAAGCTTCATCTCCCGCCTGGAAGCGGCGGGGGAGATCCGCAAGGGCCGTCGCGTGGCGGTAATCGGGTTTCCCCTGGCCAACAGGGATCAGCTGGCCTCTATCTGCCGCGACAGGGGGCTTGATTTCTACCTGCTGCTCAGCAACAGCGAGCGCTGGGAAATGGTGCAGGGTAAGCAAGCCTTAGAATTCTTCAACAGTGTGACCGACCTGTTAACCCGCCTGCGCGAGTTTAACACCCTGTTGATGATCTCCTCAGAGAAATGGTCTAAGCTTGCTGAAGCGCTGCTTGATATCCAGGTCATGCATATCGACCTGGGGCCTACCCCGATCAGCGATGACCGTATTCTTGACCCGGGTCGGCTGGAAGAAGTACTGGAACATATAATGCCCCGTTCTGAAGGGAGTAAAGGCGCTTGAAACATATAGTTGGCATCAGCCTCGGCTCTTCTTCCAGGAATCATGTTGTAACGGTTGAACTCCTGGGGAAGCGATATAAGATCGAGCGGATCGGAACAGATGGCGACATGCGGAAAATGGTCCAAATGATCAGCGAGCTGGACGGTAAAGCAGACGCTTTTGGCCTGGGCGGAATGGATCTTTATATCTACGCTGTAGACAAGCGATACGTGATCAGGGATGCCCGCCGGATCGTTAAAGCCGCCCGCAAAACCCCGATCGTTGACGGTTCAGGTCTTAAAAACACGTTAGAGAGGCGCGCTATCGAATACCTGGCCGCGGAAACGGACCTTTTGCAGCCCCGGAAGAAGGTTTTGCTGATGAGCGCCATGGATCGCCTTGGGATGGCCCAGGCTTTCGAGCAGGCCGGCTGCCAGATGACTTACGGCGATTTGCTCTATATCCTTGGCCTGCCGATAAAGCTTACATCTTTAAAAACCCTGGCCCTGATCGCCCGTTTTCTTGCTCCTATCGTCTGCCAGCTGCCTTTCACAATGATCTATCCTACCGGCGAAAAACAAACGATTAATAAACCGCGCTTTACCGGCTATTTCCTCGAAAACGACATTATTGCCGGCGATTATCACTTTATCCACCGCTACATGCCTCCCGAGCTGCCCGGTAAAACAATCGTTACCAATACCGTCACAGCGGGCGATGTCGATTTCCTGCGCAAGAGCGGGGTAAAGACCCTTGTAACCACCACGCCTGAAATGGACGGGCGCTCTTTTGGCACCAACGTGATGGAGGCGCTGCTGGTCAGTATGGTTGGAGGAAAAAACGAGCTGGATGAAGAACAGTACAGCAGGCTCTTACGCGAACTGGACTTCAAACCGCGCATTATCAGCCTCTAAAGGTCCTTATGCTTGACAACGGGGTCGGATCGGCCTTATAATATAGCAAAATTCGCAGTTCCGAGCAGATAAGTGTCGGCATATGCCTGACACTATATTTATTCTTTAATTGGCTTCGTTTTCGGGGGCCCTTATTTTATGCTTGCCGGGCCGATAACAATGACAACAGGAAATAAACATAATATACAATGCCTGCCCGGTGAGTTCCGGCTTGGAAAAACCCGGGCAAAGGAGAGACTGAATATGGATCATACAGAAGAGCTGTTACTGACAAAGGATGGTTTGGAAAAACTGGAGAAAGAGCTGTCCCACCTGCGCACGGTGAAACGCAAGGAGGTTGCTGCGCGAATCAAGCAGGCGATATCCTTCGGTGATATTACTGACAACTCCGAGTATGAAGATGCTAAAAATGAGCAGGCCTTCATAGAAGGACGGATTATTACCCTGGAAAAGCTGCTCAGGCGGGCCAGGCTGCTGGAGAAGGATGATAAGTCCGATCACTCTATCGGCCTCGGGTCACTGGTTAAGCTGAAAGATCTCGATTCGGGGGAAGTTTTTGAATATACCATGGTAAGCACCGCTGAAGCAGACCCTTCTGAAAAAAAGATTTCTAACGAATCGCCGGTTGGAAAAGCCCTGATCGGTCATGCGGCAGGCGATGAAGTCGAGATTAAGGCCCCTGTTGGGCTGGTCCGCTACAAAATCGAAGAAGTAGAATAAAGCAGCATGGAGGGACAAGACAAATGGAGCAGGAGCAATTAAATGACTTATTGTTGGCCAGGCGCCGTAAGCTTGAACAGCTAAAAGAGGCCGGAATCGAGCCCTTCGGGCGGAAATTTGAGACCGATCACTATTCAAATGAAGTTATTGATAACTTTTCCAGCCTCGAAGGAAAAGAAGTAATCGTTGCCGGACGGTTAATGAGTATCCGTTCACACGGTAAAGCTACCTTTGCCCACCTGCAGGATTACGGCGGACAGATCCAGATCTACATCCGCGAAGACCGGGTTGGCGAGAAAGAATATGAGCTCTTCGATCTGGTTGACATCGGTGATTTCATCGGTGTCCGCGGTGATGTTTTCCGCACCCGTAAAGGTGAAGTAACTGTTGAAGTGAAAGAATATACCTACCTGGCCAAAGCCCTGCGCCCCTTACCTGAAAAGTGGCATGGATTAAAAGACGTTGAGCTGCGCTACAGGCAGCGCTACGTCGATTTGATCGTGAACCGGGAAGTACGCGAAACATTTATTAACCGCAGTCGCATTATCCAGACCATGCGTGAAACCCTGAACGGTTGGGGCTTCATAGAAGTGGAAACCCCGATCATGCAGACGGTTGCCGGCGGCGCCCTGGCCCGCCCTTTCGTGACCCACCACAATGCGCTTGATATGAAACTGTATTTGCGAATTGCCACCGAGCTGCACCTGAAAAGGCTCCTGGTCGGCGGTCTGGACAGGGTTTTTGAAATAGGCCGTATTTTCAGGAACGAAGGGATATCAACGATTCACAACCCTGAGTTCACTTCTGTTGAAATTTATCAAAACTATGCTGATTATGAAGATATGATGGCGCTGACCGAAAACCTGATATCCGAAATTGCCCGGAAAGTATTTGGCACCTCTAAGCTTAGCTTCAGGGGCAAGGAGCTTGACCTCACACCGCCCTGGCCCCGGGAATCGATGATCGATATTGTACGCAAATATACGGGCGTCGATTTTAACGAAATAAGCGATGACAAGGCTGCCTTTGAAGCAGCCCGCAGCGCAGGCCTGGAACTTGATCAGGGCACGCCCTGGGGCGAAATCCTTTATCTCTTCTTTGATGAATTCTGCGAGGAGCAGATGCAGGATCCCATCTTTGTGACCGGGTTCCCCATGGAAGTCTCTCCCCTGGCCACTAAAATGCCTTCCGACCCAAGGCTGACCCTGCGTTTTGAAGCTTTCATTTCCGGGTGGGAGATTGCCAACGCTTTTACCGAGCTCAATGACCCGATCGACCAGCGCGAACGCTTCGAGCAGCAGCTTGCCAAGCGGGAAGCGGGAGACGATGAAGCCCATGCCATGGATGAAGACTTCATCAACGCCCTCGAATACGGTATGCCTCCGGCAGGGGGCCTTGGTATCGGTGTTGACCGCCTGATCATGCTGCTGACAGACAACATCTCGATCCGCGACGTGGTCCTCTTCCCGACTCTCAAGCCGAAACAGGGTGAGTAAGCAGGACACTTTACCTGCCTGCTCCTGCCCGGAGACCGGGCAGGAGCAGGCAGCGATTGTAAAGCTTTAATTGGTTTTGCTATATGAGCTCCGGTCCCGCTTAACCGCGGGCTGGAGCTTTGTTAACCGGTTCTTCGGTTTAAGGGTTTCTGGGTTTAGCGTGCAAAAGGAGGTGTAAAAGAAGCGGCGCGCTAAAAAGTTAGATCTCTTCATGGTTGTTACCGGTGTCCCAATAGCCGTTGCTTCTTAAAGCCAGGGCCGGGGTGTAGTTAACGGAATAAGGTTATTTGGCTGTTATTGCGGGCGAACTGCTTTCTGCTCTGCGGTCTAAGCACATTTGGATCTCAATCCGGTTTTCAAGGGTCAGATGCTTGAACTTTGTTGAATTTAAGTCTGTCATTTGCTGTTTCCTTCTTCCTTTAGATCAAGGAA
>SLPH01000030.1 GCA_007132095.1 Syntrophomonadaceae bacterium
GCGTATTCCTGAAAC
The DNA here is from genome assembly GCA_007132095.1 of Syntrophomonadaceae bacterium. Taxonomy (GTDB): domain Bacteria; phylum Bacillota; class Dethiobacteria; order DTU022; family DTU022; genus SLPH01. The sequence goes on from SLPH01000030.1 coordinate 16, forward strand.
TCGGGATTGTCCTTATATTTCTTCTCAAGCATGGGCACGCCTGAAACATAGAGAAGTAACAGGGTGATACTCAACGGACTGATGATAGCGCTCCAGCCAAGAGGCACCGATAAAGATAGAAGAAATATCCCCCACCACATTGTCGCTTCTCCAAAGTAGTTTGGGTGCCGGGAATACTTCCAGAGGCCGACCCTGATAATACGACCCTTGTTAGATGGATCTTTTTTAAATTCAGCCATCTGTTTGTCTGCTACCGATTCAAAAAAGAACCCGGTAACCCAAACCAGCAGACCCATAATATCCAATAAGTTTAAGCCCGGAACAGGGCTGGCATTAACGACAATTATCGGATATCCAATAACCAGCATTAAAAACCCCTGCAGCATGAATACCTGGAAGAAAGCGCGCGGCACCAGCCAGCGCCCCCACTCGCGGCGCCATTTGGCATAGCGAAAATCTTCCGGTTTGCCCCAGTTGCGCTTTAGAATGTAATAAGTAAGTCTGCCTCCCCAGACTGCGACCAAAACTGTCAGTATGATATTTCGTTCAACAAGAGCGTTCTGGGCAATAATAGCGTAAAGGGCAATTACTACAAACCCGGCGCCCCACCCCATATCGACGATAGAGTTATTCTTTATAACCTGAGCAACCAGGAAAAAAATAAAAAAATAAATAAAAACCACTAAAGCAACAGAAAGCATCAAATCGAGCATTTACTCACCCCGTTTAAAATTTTTAGTTCTGTTACTGCCTGAAAATCCTTCAGTTTTCAACGATTCCGCCCTATTCTGTGACTATAATCAGGCAGCGAAAATTCTCAGGTGTTGCCTGCATTACTTTATATATTATCATACCTATAACGATTATTCTCACTTCTTAGCCGGCTTGAATAGAATGCTGATTTCTGTTATCATGGGCACCGGGTAAAATAATGATAAACGTTTGTTTATCAATTTTTGGAGGACGATATGGTTTTAAACAATAAGAACGGTTCCCCGGATATTTCAAAAAAACTGCGCAGGGTAATTATAGCCCTTTTCTTGCTTACCGGCCTGGCTTGCATCGCTTTTCTGGCAGGATGTGAGGAAAATCAAGCTGTACCTGATGAGGAAATCGCCGCTACAGTTAATGGTGAAGTAATAACCATGGAAGAATTTGAAAATGCCCTGGAGCTGGAAAAGATGCAATTTCTGATGCAGGGAATGGACCTGGATCAACCTGAGATGGCCGAAACTTTAGCCCAGTTAGAGCAATATGTTATTGACAACTATTTCATTGTGCCCACCCTGTTAGTTCAAGAAGCTGAAGCAGAAGGTATTACTGCAAGTGAAAATGAATTGCAAGAACGTTACCAGGAATATGTTATCGCTTTTGGTGGAGAAGAAGCACTTCAGCAGCAGATGGAGTCTGTCAATATTAGCATGGAAGCGTTCGAGAAAGATATTTACAGGGAGCTGACGATAGAGCTTTACCTGGATCACTACATGGAAATATATTTTGCCAATAACCCTGCCGAGCGAATTGTAGAATCAGAAATAGAGGTAGAAGAAGCTGAGGTAGAAGCATATTATACCCAGATTCTTCAGGAGTACTCCCAGCTCAAAGAGCTTCTTGAAAGCCCGGATCAGGAAATTCCCGCCGATCAGCTGGAGCAGCTGGAAATGTATTTAATGCAGCTTGAAATGGAATATGGAGACCTGATCGAAAGCGATGATCCGGAAGCGCTCAAAGATGAGCTGCGCAAAGAATTTCAGGCCTTCATGACCAACCAGCTGAGGGAAGAAAAAAGGCAGCGCATTTTTTCAGAACACCTTGAAGAACTGCGCGGCAGCAGCGAGATTGAATTGATGATATAAGTAGAAAATGCCAGTGCATTACAGCAGGCCGGCCTTAGTTTGCGGCCTGCTTTTTTGTCTCCGGAAAGGCCTCCGAATTACTCAAATCTCATCCATTCCCATATTGTGCAATGATATTTAAGCGCTACAGGCTTAAAGCAGGATTTTTAAATGCCGGGATGGAAGGTATGAATTTAGAATCATAACACTAAAGAAAGAAGTGACTGGAGAGATGGAGAACACACCAAAGCGTGAAGACGCAATGGCGCTTTTAAAGAAATACAACCAAAATGATGCTTTGATCAAGCACGCCCTGGCCGTCGAAGCGGTCATGAAGTATTTTGCGGAGAAATATGATGAAGATGTAGAAAAATGGCGAACCATTGGTCTTGCCCATGACCTTGATTATGAAAAATACCCTGAAGAACATTGTGCCAAGACCAAGGAAATCCTGGAAGAAGAAGGATGGCCCGAAGATTACATCAGGGCTATAATCAGCCATGGCTGGAAAATCTGCTCTGATGTCGAACCCCGGGAGAGAATGGAAAAGGTCTTATATACTATAGACGAATTAACGGGGTTGATTGTCGCCACAGTCTTAATGCGCCCCAGCAAAAGCGTTCTCGATTTAAAGGTTAGTTCGGTGATGAAAAAATATAAGAACAAGAACTTCGCAGCCGGTGTAAACCGCCAGGTTATTGAAGAAGGAGCGGCAATGTTGGGCCTGGAACTAAATGAAGTGGTGGGCGAAACAATTAAAGCAATGCAGGAGGCAGCTGACGAACTGGACCTGAGAGGAGAGCTATAGTTTTATAAAATTGGTATATTAAGTTAACATGAATAGGAATGAAAGGTTATTGACGAATAATTGATATTTAAGCTTTTCAGGGGGCGCTTTATAAAGCGCCCCTTTATAAACGATGCCGGACTATTACCGAATCTCTCTTTTTCCAATCTACAAGGGCTTACCTGATCCCGGCATGATATTCCTGCAAAGATTTTAACTCCGATTTAACCAGTCCGTTTTCAATGAAGGCCAAAATCCCCCGGGCGCTGACCAGGGCCGCCGTCATCGTTGTGATATAGGGGATCTTATTCTTTATAGCCAGCTTGCGAATATATGAATCGTCAAATTCGCTGGCTTTGGTCCGGGGTGTATTAACTATCAGGTCTATTTCGCCGTTCGATATACTGTCGGCAATATTGGGCCTTCCCTCAAAGATTTTTTTAATTTCTTCACAGCTAAGGCCGGAATTTTGCAAATAACTGCAGGTTCCCCTCGTGGCCTTGATCTTAAATCCCGCCTCTTTAAAAATCCTTGCAGCTTCAAGCGCTTCCCGCTTGTCATTGTCGTTGACGCTGATCAATACTGTGCCGGAAGTGGGGTAAGGCAGGCTGGTTGATTCCTGGGCTTTGATATAGGCCAGCTCAAATGTATCGGCCAAGCCCAGGACTTCCCCCGTCGATTTCATCTCCGGTCCCAGGACGGGATCAACTTCAGGAAACATATTAAAAGGAAGAACCGCTTCTTTGACTCCAAAGTGGGGTATTTCCCTGTTTTTTAGAACCCCTAACTCATAACGCAGGCCCGAAGCATGAGCCATAATAATTTCTGTGGCAATTTTTGCCATGGCAATATTGCATACTTTTGATACGAGAGGCACCGTCCTGGAAGCACGGGGGTTAGCCTCGAGGACATAAATTTTGTCGCTTTCAATGGCATACTGCATGTTCATTAAACCGATAACCTTCATCTCATTTGCGATCTTTTTTGTATACTCGATGATCGTCTTTAGCTGGTCGTCGGTAAGGCTGATTGGCGGTATTACGCAGGCCGAATCGCCCGAGTGCACTCCGGCGTACTCGATATGCTCCATGACGGCAGGCACAAAAGCATCAGTTCCGTTAGCGATAGCATCAGCCTCTACCTCCAGGGCTGAACCGAGAAAGCGATCTACCAAAAGGGGTCTTTCAGGAGATATCTCCGTTGCCAGGGCCATGTATTTATTGAGCATAACCTGGTCATGGATAATCTCCATGCCCCGACCGCCTAAGACATAAGAAGGGCGCACAATAACGGGGTAGCCAATCTTATCCGCTATATCAGCCGCTTCTGCCGCAGTATAAGCCATTCCCGATTCTGGCATGGGAATATTTAATTTTTTCATCATCTTACCGAAACGATCTCTGTCTTCGGATAGGTCGATCGTATCCTGGGATGTACCCAGGATTCTCACCCCTGCCTCCTCCAGTTCCCTGGCGATGTTTAGAGGGGTCTGCCCGCCAAACTGGACAATCACCCCGAGCGGCTTCTCCTTTTCATAAATACTTAAAACGTCTTCGACTGTAAGGGGCTCAAAGTAAAGCTTATCCGAAGTATCGTAATCTGTGGATACCGTTTCCGGGTTACAGTTGACCATTACCGTTTCATAACCGAGATCTCGAAGGGCAAAAGCGGCATGCACGCAGCAGTAGTCGAACTCAATCCCCTGTCCGATCCGGTTGGGCCCGCCGCCCAAAATCATTACCTTGGGCCTGCTGCTGACATTTGTCCGATCTGAAGCGTTATAGCTGGAATA
>SLPH01000202.1 GCA_007132095.1 Syntrophomonadaceae bacterium
CCTTCGGCTTCAGCTGCCCTTTCCGGTTCTCCATTACAGCCGGAGAGGGCAAAACCGGCGGAGATGATTAGAAGAAGGGCAAGCAAACTGATTGCCGCTATCTTACTCTTTATCAGCATGGCTATCACCTTTCTGAGAATCAATCTTAATTATTACTATAGCATTTATTGCAAACATGATCCACTGCTGCAGAGAAAAAAGCAGCCGCATCACAGTAACAGGTGTGTGCGGCCGGGCATGCAGTTCTTTAGCTTGCTTTAAGTGTTTTTTTACCGATGCTAACTGTTATCTTCCAGGCTCGGTATTTTGCGCCAGTGATAAATGTATACGGGCAGGGCTACTACCAGGAAAGCGGCGCTGCCAAACAGGTCGCGCATCAGCCTGCGCCTGTAGTTTTCCCTGCTGATTGCATCGAAGCGGGCCTTCTCCTGTTCGATTAACCCGGGCCCGAATTCCTCTTCCCAGGAGGTCAGGTCTTCATAAAGGAAGGGGTTGTAATCCTGGTAAACGGGGGCGACATAGGCGATTGCTGTGCGGGTCAGGTTCACCGCACCGACAATAATCAGGATCAGGGCGATAAAGCTGACCAGGTAAAAATAAAATTGTTCCAGGCTCCATTTAAGCTTCATTACGGACACCTCCGGCAGCAGGCTTGATCTTCTTCCAGTGATAAAGGTAGAAAGGAATAGGGATCAGGAAAAGGGCAATAGAGTTTAACAGCCTCTGCAGTGCCCAGGATTGAAAGTACTGGTCACGCTCTTCCATTTCCGCCCTCATCTTTTCCAGTTCAGCCAAAGGCGGCGGATCAAATACGGGCTGAGCCAGTTCCCCCCGATAATCGCGGTAATACACGTGGATCAGGGGCACGTTCGGTTGATCGGGCAGGGCAATCTGCATAGCGCTGTTTACGGCGCCGATTGCTCCGCCAACGATGAGGAACAGGGTAACCAGGCAGACCAGGTAAAAATAGAGGCTTTTAACATCCCAGCTTTTAGCCAAGCTGCGCACCACCTTTCAGGATCAATATAAGATTAGACAACCTGCAGGTTATACCGGTTCCGCCCATAAAAAAGAGCATATTTACATGAAATACTTTTGATGCAGCTCAGCCAGGGCCGAATCTGCTTCGCGGCGGAAAGCCCCGTAGGCGGCAGTTAGTCTTTTTGCTTCCGGGGTAAGGGAAGAATAACCCCCGCCCGCCCCTCCGGCCTGTTTTAAAAGGATCTTAAAACCGAGGTTCCTTTCAAGCATCCGGATCAATCGCCAGGCCTGGCTGTACGACATGTTGATCTGGGCCGCTGCCTGGCGCAGCGAACCGCTTTTCTCAATCCGTTCCAGAATATCCAGGGGCCCGTCACCGAAAACTTTTCGGCCATCCTTTTCAAGCCACATTTTTGACTTTAAAAGATAAGGCAATGTTATTCCACCCCCAGTACCAGAATATCACGTTCCCGGACTATTTCCTACTCCTTTGCTTGCACACCCTACCAATGCGATGAGCCATCAGGTATAATGAGAAAGGGGCTGATTAGCAGTGAATGTTCTATTGCTTTACTTTTCCGGTACAGGCATCACCCGTTATTACTCCTCGCTAATCGAGGAAGAGTTCAAAAAACGCGGGCATAATTGCCAAACACTTGATATCGAAGAACTTACCGATCTGCCCTTGCTCTGGCAGAGACGCCCGGTTGCCCTCAGTTACACGATCAGGGCCGAGAGCAGGCGTCCCTTAAGCAAGTTCCCCTGGCCCTATTATGATCTGCCCATGGCTTTGAAATACGCCCGGGAAATACCGGAGTTTAACATATTGAAGAGCGACTGGAGCCGTTATGACTTAATCGGTTTCGGTTCCCCTGTCTATGCTTTCAGGCCGGCCCCGGTGATGATCCGCTTTATGCTTGACCTGCCCCGGTTTGAAAAAGAGATCCCCGTTTTTTCTTTTGCCACCCATGACGGCGCCCAGGGCGATTTCGAAGCTTTCATGAAGCTGTCCCTGGCCAAAAAAGGCCTTAACCATATCGGCCATCTCGACCAGTCCTTTATCTATTCGGCCGCTGCCGTGATGCGCAGCAAGATGAATCACGTCAAAAGCGGCAAGCTGCTGATCAAAAAAAGCGAGGCGGCCAGGAACAAAATCGCCCATTTCATAGAAAGAATCGAATCTGACCCTGTTGGCAGGGTGGTTCCTTTTCGCGCCCGCGACATTTTAAGCAAAATAATCGGTATCCCCTACCGCTTCTTTTATTCTTATGGAATTGACTTTATGCTCAACTACACCCTTTTCGGTTTTGGAATAAACAAGGAAGACTGTGTCCAGTGCATGACCTGCGTTCGCCAGTGCCCCCAGGGGCTGATCGAACTTGACAAAGACGACTATCCCATTCGTTACTACCATTGCATGTATTGCCTGCGCTGCCTGAACTGGTGCCCCACTAACGCACTCTATTTTTCACCAACCACCCAGGGCAAAGCCCGTTTCCCGGGACCGGAAATCCTGCTTGAAGCGGCAGAACGTTACGATGAGAAGCATAAGCGGAAGAAGAATAGCAACTCTTAATAACTCCGGTTCTGCCTCAAAGCCGGGACAAGCTCAAATACAAGTTATAATTATTTCCAGGAATTGCAACCTCCCGGTTCATTTTGATTAAAACTGTTCTCAGGGACGGATTACCCTGCTCTTTAAGCTTTCCAGCCCTTCCCGGACCAGCGTATCGATCTCCAGTTCGCTTTCCGCTTTTAACAGGGCGGCCATTTTAGGTTTTGTGGCCGGGTTCTGCGGAACGAACAGGGTGCAGCAGTCCTCGAAAGGGCGTATAGATATATCGTAGGTGCCGATCTCTTCAGAGCGGGCGATAATCTCCAGTTTATCCATTGTTATCAGCGGTCTTAGGACGAGCATGCCTGTTGAAGCATCTATCGCCTGCAGGCTTTCCATGGTTTGGCTGGCAACCTGGCCCAGGCTTTCACCGGTAACTAGCGCTCCCAGGCCTCTCTCTACGGAGAGCGCTTCGGCCAGGCGGAACATCATCCGCCTGAGCAGGGTAATTGCCAGCTGCTGGGGGCATTTATCTTTTATTTCTTTCTGGATCGCCGCAACGTTGATCTCATGCAGCGGAACCCGCCGTCCGAACAGGGCCAGCCTGCGGCAGAGATCTTCTGCTTTCTGTAGCGATCGCTGCCCGGTGAACGGAAAGCTGTGAAAATGGAGCGCTTCCAGCTCCAGCCCCCTTTTCAGGGCCAACCACCCGGCTACCGGGCTGTCGATACCGCCGGATAAAAGCAGCAGCGCCTTGCCGCTAACGCCGACCGGCAGACCGCCCGGCCCGGCAACGCGGTCCAGGTAGATAAAAGCCTCTTCATAGCCAATTTCAAGGAAGAGGGTAAAGCCGGGGTTATGCAGGTCTACTTCCAGGTCCGGGTAGGTTTGCTGCAGGAAAGAGCCTATCTCGCTGTTTAGCTGGGGGGAGGTGTAGGGGAAATCCTTGTTGGACCGTCTTGAATCAACTTTAAAGCTCTTGTTCCCGGGAAGGGCTGCGGCAACCAGTTCCCCTACCCCGGCTTTTATCTTGTCCAGTTCCAGCGGGGTGCGCTGCACCGAGCTCAGGGAGACAACGCCAAAAACACGTTTTAGCCTGGATAGCATCTGGTCGTGCTTCTCCTGCGGTCCTGTAACAAGCAGTCGGCCATGAAGGCGTTCAACCGCTGTTTCTTCCACCATGCTCAGGGCGCCCTTCAGATTCTGCTGCAGCTGCTGTTCGAAAACATTGCGGTTGCGTCCTTTCAGGGCTATTTCACCGTAACGCACCAGGATCGTTGACTTCAAGTCTATCTCCTCCGAAATGGGCCGCCTAACTGCCCAGGAAATTTTTCAGGTTCTTGATCAGGCCGGCGCAGCTCTCGGCAGCCCGCAGGGCTTCCTCTTCAGTGTTTAAAATGGAAAAGCTGAACCTTAACGCGCTCTCCAAGCGCATCCTTTCAAGTCCGATTGCTTCTAAAACGTGGCTCGGTTCGGGGTGGCGCGAGTGGCAGGCAGAGCCGGCGGAAACATAGATTCCCGCCCCGGAAAGGGCGTTAAGCAGAACTTCGGCTTTGATCCCCGGAAAGGAAAGGTTCAGGATATGCGGAGCCGCTTCTTCCAAGGCAGGCCCGTTAACGATTGCGGCTGCGCCTTCCTCCTGCAGTTTAAGGAGAAAAATCTCCTTCAGGCGGCGCACTTTATCGGCAGTCCCTAAGCTTCTGTCGGCGGCTATTTGAGCGGCCAGCCCGAAGCCGGCGATGCCGGGGCAGTTTTCTGTTCCCGGGCGCAGCTTCTCTTCCTGATCGCCCCCCTGAATAAGGGCGTCAAGCATTACCCCGTTACGCAGCCACAGGCAGCCTGTACCTTTGGGGCCGTGGGTTTTGTGAGCGCTGGCGCTGACCAGGTCAGCTCCCCAGGAGTCAACCTCAAGCGGCAGCTTGCCGAAAGACTGGACTGCATCGATATGGAAAAGGGCCGGTGCCTTGCTTTTCTTCATTAGTTGTCCCGCTTCGGTTAGCGGCTGCACGGTCCCGATCTCGTTGCTGACATGAATGAGCGAAAGCAGGACAGTTTCCCTGTTCAGCTCCTTTTCCAGGCTTTGAAGGTCAACCTGCCCCTTAGAGTCGACCGGCAGGATCTTAAGCTCGAACCCTTCTTCGGCCAGGCTCCGGCAGCAGTCAAGGACGGAAGAATGCTCAATTGCCGAGGTTATAATTTTACGCCCCCGTTTTTTTAACCGCCGGGCTGCTCCCTTAAGGGCCAGGTTGTTCGCTTCCGTGCCGCCCGAGGTAAAAATAACCCGGCCCGCCTCGCTCCGGAAAAGGGCGTTAACCTGTTTGCGCGCCAGGGTGAGCAGTTTTTCCCCTTCCATACCCATGGCGTGGGTTGAAGAAGGGTTGCCGTAATTCTCCTCCTGAACCCTGCTCATCAGGGTAATCACTTCCGGGTGGGGGCGCGTGGTGGCGCTGTTATCAAGGTAGATCGGTTTCAATGGCCTTTTCGGCCTCCTTGGAATATGAGCTTCAAAGCTGAACGGGCGATTTAACTGTCATTTACTTAATTATATCAAAACCGGGCAGCCTGGATGGGCATAAAAAAACCCGGGGATAACCCCCGGGTTTTGGCCTGGTTAAGTTTAAACTGATACTACCTCTTTAACCGACGGCACCTCTTTCATTAATACACGCTCAATCCCCTGCTTCAGGGTTACCTGGGACATGGGGCAACCGCCGCATGCACCGGTCAGCTTTACCTTAACAATGCCATCTTCTCCTACATCAACCAGTTCAACCCCGCCGCCGTCTCGTTGCAGGGCCGGGCGAATTTTTTCCAGCGCTTTTTCTACCTGTTCTCTCATCGAATAAATCCTCCTTATGCTTTCTCAGCTTACGGTCAAGAGTTGCAGCGCCGTCATGCTGTGGTTTCATTATAACATAAGGGGCAAGGGCTGATCACACATCTTCTGCCAGGTCGGGCAGGTAGAAAGCCTGTATAAGGAAGTTTTGCCGCAAACCGGCTGTTTGCCCCCGGGCCTGTATTTATTGACACTAAGTCTTCAATCGCTCATAATGATTACTAACAGTTTATGTTCGATTATAAATCTATTTCAACCTGCAACAGCTAGATCAAGCAATGCTCTTGAGGAGGACTAATATGGATAAAGATAAGCTCTATGACATGCTCATTCTTGGTGGCGGGCCGGCCGGCGCGACCGCAGCCCTTTACGGCGCCCGTGCCGGGTTATCGGTAGCAGTGCTGGAAAAAATGATGCTTGGCGGGGAAATTGTTTCTACCGCACACCTTGATAATTGGCCTGGCCTACCTGACGGGATCAGCGGCCCCGAGTTTGGCGAGCTGCTCCAGAAGCATCTCGATAAACTTGAAGTTCCAGTCTTTTACGGTGAGATAGAAACAGCAAATTTAACCGGCAAGGTCAAAAAAGTGACTTTTTCCGGCCAGGAATACAGCGGGAAAACGGCTCTGATTGCCACCGGCACCGTGCCAAATCTCCTTGGGGTGGAAGGCGAAACCGAACTGCGCGGACGCGGCGTTTCATACTGCGCCACCTGCGATGCCGCATTCTTCCGCGGCAAAGATATAGTCGTTGTCGGCGGGGGCGATGCCGCCCTTGAGGAAACGATCTTCTTAACCCGTTTTGCCGAAAAAGTTTACCTTATCCACCGCCGCGACAAGTTTCGCGGCTGCAGTTGGCTGCAGCAAAAAGTGCTTGAACTGCCTTCGGTGGAAGTGCTCTGGAATACCACGGTCAGCAAAATTGATGGAAAAGACAGGGTCAGCGGCCTGGTTATCAGCCAGGGCGGTAAGGAGCGCCATCTTGATGTGCAGGGCATCTTTATCTATACCGGACGCCTGCCCAACGCCGATTATCTGAAGGGAATCGAAATGGAGCGTGACGAACGCGGCTATATCATTACAAACCCGAAGATGGAAACCTCTGTCGAAGGGGTTTACGCCGCCGGCGATATTCGTCAGAAATTCCTGCGCCAGGTGGTTACGGCAGCCGCAGACGGGGCAATTGCCGCCACCGCCGTTTCGCAATACCTCTATGCCTACTAATTACCGGAGAAGGAGGCATTTTTAGCCCATGATCCCTTACTGGGAAATAGCGCTGCGCCTGCTCCTGGCTGTCTTTCTCGGAGGCCTGGTCGGTTTTGAGCGCGAAAGTCATAACCGCCCGGCCGGGTTTCGGACCCATATCCTGGTCTGCACCGGTTCCGCCCTGATCATGATGGTTTCCGCCTACGGCTTTAGCGGTCAGATTGGAGAAGGATTTGAAGCCGACCCGGGGCGGATTGCGGCCGGGGTGGTAACTGGAATCGGCTTTCTCGGCGCCGGCACGATCCTGCAGCAGCGGGGAGGGCTGGTGCGCGGCCTTACCACTGCCGCTTCGATCTGGGTTGTCTCCGGGGTCGGCCTGGCTGTGGGCATCGGGTTTTACCTGGGTGCCGTGGTTGCAACGGTCTTCGTCCTGATCAGCCTGCTGCTCCTGGGCCGGGTTGAGAAGACATACTTTTCCCGGCGCCGCCTGAAACAGCTTGTAGTTACTGCTGTTGACCAGCCCGGGTTACTGGGGCGGATCGGCGCCCTGCTCGGAGACTTGAGGATTAACATCCGTAAAGTTGAGCTGGGTGATCCCGAACACCAGGAACTCGAAAATGTTGACCTGATCACGATCGATCACCTGCTTGAAGTTCCGCTCGATCTCAAGCTGAACAGGCTTTTCAGCCGCCTCTACAACCTCAAGGGGGTCCGTGAAATTCAATGGCAGGGCGAGCCAATCAGGGCGGAAGATTACGGCGACTACGTGTAATAACACGATAATGGGAGCATATTCGCGTATGCTTCAGCAATAGTCCACATAACACTCCAGGCAACCCTACAGCGTCCATTTACTCCTCCTCCAGCACTTGCCAGTCACGGCTAAAAATGAGATATTAGCTATGAAGGTCAGATAAGGTCAGACATGCGGGCCATTTAAGGCCCGCTATTTTCAGGAGCCAAACGGGCTATGCCAAATTTAACAGATTACATTGAAGAATATTTGAAAAAACTGCTTGCCCTGAGTTCGGGCAGCCCGGTTGAGATCCAGCGGCGCGAACTGGCTAAAAAATTTGATTGCGTTCCATCGCAGATCAACTACGTTTTGGAGCGCCGGTTTTCCATCGAACGCGGTTATCTTGTCGAAAGCAGGCGTGGCGGGGGCGGCTGGATCCGGATTTACCGGGTTGAACCGGCCCGGCTCAAACCCTGGCAGGAACTGGTCTCAGCCGCCATGGAAGAGGAAATCGACCCGCTCAAGGTTCGCCACTGGCTGAAAAGGCTGGCTGAAGATAAGCTGATGTCGAGGCGCGAAAGCCGCATTCTTGAAGCGATCATCGACGATTCACATTATGTCGCCGAAGGAATTGCCGAAAAAAGCGCCCGCATGCTGCAGAAAAAGATTCTGACCGCTGCTTTAGAAGAGTTGTTGAAGGAAAGATTTTAAGAGATCCAGGAAACCGGGTGATTAAAAGAATGCTTTGCGACAACTGCAGGCAAAAAGAGGCTACTGTTCATATCGTTCAAATGGCCGATGGTGAAAAAAGCGAGATCAATCTCTGTGAAGACTGTGCCAGGGAGAAAAAAGAAATTGCCTTTTCTTTCGAGCCCCAGTTTTCGCTTCACAAACTATTCAGCAGCCTGATCGATCAAAAACTGCGCAGCAGTCGCGAAGCGGCGCTGGCGACCCGTCTGCAGTGTCCCGGGTGCGGCCTCACTTTTGCCCAGTTTGGGCAGGTGGGGCGGCTGGGCTGCAGCTGCTGTATCGATACATTTGGCGGAAAGCTAAACTCCCTGCTGGCCCGCATCCATGCCGGCCCTTTACATACCGGGAAAATCCCGGCAAGCCTGCGCAGCAGGATTATACTACGCCGGGAGCTTAAAAAACTGCAGGAAGAGCTGCAGGCGAAAGTTGTAGATGAAGAGTTTGAAGAGGCGGCCCTGCTGCGCGACCGTATCCGCACCATGAAGAAAGAGATAGCCGCAGAAGAAGAGCCTGCTCAACCTGGTGATGGTTCCCGGGTTGCCGGCGGGGATGGAGAAGAACCCTGCCCGCAAAGACCGGACGATGACCCGGCTGCAGAAAGCAAGGAAAGCGGCCCGGGGGAAACCAAAGGAGAAGAAAATTGACAGAGGCGATGTTGACTAAAAGCCGCTGGATGCAAGGTGGCGGCCCGGAAATTGAAATAGTCGTCAGCTCAAGGGTGCGCCTGGCGCGTAACCTGATGGGCGAGGCTTTCCCCTGCCTTGCGGCCGGTCCTCAAAACCGGGCTGTAATCGACCGGGTCATCACAAGCGCTGAAAACGATCCCGCCCTGAAAAGCTTCAGCCGCCTGCGGGTGGAAGAACTGTCGGCCCTTGATAAGCAAACCCTGATGGAAAAGCATTTAATCAGTCCCTACATGGCCCGCGAGGCCGAACAGGGAGCAATTTTGGTCAGCGCCGACGAAGCAATCTCGATTATGGTTAACGAAGAAGACCACCTGCGCATCCAGGCCATTTTGCCCGGGCTGCAGTTGGAAGAGGCCCTTGGCGAGGCCGACCGCATTGATGATATAATAGAGAAAAGCATGCCCTACGCTTTTCACGAGCAATATGGCTACCTGACAGCCTGCCCGACCAATATGGGAACAGGCCTGCGGGCATCGGTGATGCTACACCTGCCTGCGCTGATCAGGACCAGGCAGCTCAACCGTATCCTCGGCGCCCTTTCACAGGTCGGCCTTACAGTGCGCGGCCTCTACGGCGAGGGTACTGAAATTACCGGCAGCCTGGTCCAGGTTTCCAACCAGGTCACCCTGGGCCTCACCGAAGAAGAAATCATTGCCAACCTGCACAGCGTAACCTGCCGGGTGATCGAACAGGAGCAGGCTGCCCGCCAGTCGCTGCTCGATAAAAACAGGGCAGCCCTTGCTGATTCTGCCTGGCGCGCCCTGGGGCTTTTGCAGTATGCCCAGGTAATGTCGATCAAGGAAGCGGTCAGCCTGATATCAGATCTGCGCCTCGGCTACGACCTTGGTCTGATCAAATCAATTAATCACCGGCTTTTAAACGAACTGCTGGTTTTAATCCGGCCCGGCTACCTGCAAAACCTGGCCGGGAAAAGTTTGAACGAATCAGAGCGCGATTTGGAGCGCCCTGTCCAGCTTAGAAAAGCGCTTGAACGCTACCGGGACGAAGGAGAAGAAAAAGTATCGCCCGGCAGCAAAGAGGAAAATAAAAGCTAACTTGTTTAAAAATAGATAAAAGAGACTGGAAAGAGGTGAACGTTATGTTCATGTTTGGACGATTTACAGAAAGAGCTCAGCAGGTTCTGGTCCTGGCCCAGGAAGAAGCGCGGCGCCTGAACCACAACTTTATCGGTACCGAACACCTGCTGTTAGGTTTGGCGCGGGAAGGATCGGGCATTGCCTCGAAGGCGCTTCAGAATATGGATGTGGATCTGGACCGCGTTCGCCAGGAAGTGGAAAGGATCACCCCCAAGGGCGAGAAAATTATCCAGCAGGGGATCAGCTACACTCCCCGCGCCAAGCGGGTTGTTGAACTGGCCATTGAAGAGAGCCAAAACCTGGGCCACAACTACGTGGGCACCGAGCATATCATGCTTGGTTTAATCCGCGAGGGCGAAGGTATTGCCGCCCAGGTGCTGGCCAACATGGGCATCGATTTGAAGAAAGCGCGTAAAGAAGTAATCCAGATGCTCGGCGGAGAAGAGGGAGCCAAGCGTGTGGCTGAAGGGGAGAAGGGCGGCCCCCAGACCCCGACCGTTGACGCGTTCGGGCGCGATCTGACCCGCATGGCCAAGGAGGGCAAACTTGACCCGGTCATCGGCCGTGACAGGGAAATTGAGCGTGTAATCCAGATTCTAAGCCGCCGCACCAAGAACAACCCCTGCCTGATCGGCGAGCCCGGCGTAGGTAAAACCGCTATCGCCGAAGGTCTGGCTCAGCGCATCGTTGAGGGCAAAGTGCCCGAGATCCTGCGCGATAAACGCCTGGTAACGATTGAACTGGCCGCAGTGGTGGCCGGCACCAAGTACCGCGGCGAATTTGAAGAGCGCCTGCGCAAGCTGATGAACGAGCTGCGCCAGGCCGGCAATGTGATGGTCTTTATCGACGAGCTGCACACCATTATTGGTGCCGGGGCGGCTGAAGGGGCTATTGACGCCTCAAATATTCTTAAACCGGCCCTGGCCCGCGGCGAGATGCAGTGCATCGGGGCGACCACTCTTGACGAATACCGCAAGCATATCGAGAAAGATCCCGCCCTGGAGCGGCGTTTCCAGCCGATCAACGTGGGTGAACCGACCCGCGAAGAGGCCCTGGAAATATTAAAAGGGCTGCGTGACCGCTACGAAGCCCACCACAAGGTTAAAATTACCGATGATGCCCTGGAAGCGGCAGTGAAGCTCGGTGACCGCTACATCTCCGACCGCTACCTGCCTGATAAGGCGATCGACCTGATAGACGAAGCGGCCTCGAGGGTCCGTATCCGCAACTACACTGTGCCGCCTGATTTAAGGGAAGTTGAAGATAAACTGGCCGGGCTGCGCAGCGAAAAAGAGGCAGCCGTGCGCAACCAGGAATTCGAAAAAGCGGCCAAGCTGCGCGACCAGGAGCACAAGCTCAAGGAAGAGCTTGAAGAGCAGAAAAAAGAGTGGGAGCAGCAGATGGGCACTTCCGACCTCTCCCTGGTCAGCGAGGAAGATGTGGCCTATATCGTCTCCAGCTGGACCGGGGTGCCGGTGAAAAGGCTGGCCGAAGAAGAGTCGGAGCGTTTGATGAAGCTGGAAGAGATCCTGCACAAGCGCGTCGTCGGACAGGATGAAGCGGTCCGTTCAGTGGCCCGCGCTGTTCGCCGGGCCCGCGCCGGCCTGAAAGACCCGAAACGGCCGATCGGATCATTTGTCTTCCTCGGCCCAACGGGAGTCGGTAAAACCGAGCTTGGCCGGGCCCTGGCAGAAGCGCTTTTTGGCGACGAAAAAGCGGTCATCCGTCTCGACATGTCGGAATACATGGAGAAACACACGGCGGCCCGCCTGATTGGCGCTCCTCCGGGTTACATTGGTTATGAAGAAGGCGGGCAGCTTACCGAAAAGGTGCGGCGCAATCCCTACTCGGTAATCCTGCTTGACGAGATGGAGAAGGCCCACCCTGACGTTTTCAACATCCTGCTCCAGATCCTCGAGGATGGGCGTCTGACAGACGGCAAGGGCCGCACGGTCGACTTCAGGAACACGGTTGTGATTATGACCTCGAACGTAGGGGCCTCCTTCCTGAAACGGACTACGGTCGGTTTCAGCGCTTCGACCGAAGAGTCCGACTATGGTGAAATGAAAGACCGGATTATGGAAGAGCTGAAGAAGACTTTCCGGCCCGAATTTATTAACCGGGTTGATGACCTGATAGTCTTCCATTCCCTGAATGAAGAACATATCCGTCAGATCGTCGATATTATGCTCGATGAACTGAATCGCCGCATCGAGGAGTACAGCCTCCATATCGAGGTTTCCGACGAAGCCCGGGGCAGGCTGCTCAAGGAAGGCTATGATCCCACTTTCGGAGCCCGCCCCTTAAGGCGAGTTATTCAGCGCCGCCTTGAAGACGGTATTTCTGAAGAGCTCCTGCAGGGGAAAATCGCCCCCGGCGATACGATTAAGGTAACGGTAAACGAAGGCGAAGATTACATCTTCGAAAAGAAATAGCAGGGCTGTTCCCTCCCCCGCCGGGGGAGGGAATTTGTTAAATATTATGAAAGTACCAACTTTAAGACAGGTAAAGGATTTATGCCTGCTTTCGTCGAATAGGAAGCAGGAAAAACTACATAAGGGCCAATATTTTTTTGCCCCTTTTAGGGATGTGAATTATGAAGATAGCTGTATCCGGCAAGGGCGGCGCCGGTAAGTCTACTGTGTCCGCTCAGTTGGTGCGCTCATTTGCCCTTCACGGTGTGCCGGTATTTGCAGTTGATGCCGATCCCGACGCAAACCTTGGTTTGGTTCTGGGGCTTGATCCGCAAAAACTGGAACAACTGCGGCCCCTGATCGAACTGGAGGAAGTAATTGCAGCCAAAAACGCTGGCGGCGGAGCGCTGGTCGACCTGAACCCCGATGTCAGCGATGTTCTTGAAAGCTATACCCTACAAGACGGAATCGTGCGCTTTCTGAAGATGGGCGCTTTAAAGCAGGGCGGAACAGCCTGCTACTGCAAGGAAAATTCCTTTCTGAATTCGATTCTCACTACGATGCTCCTCGATCGTTCCGAGGCGGTCGTGCTGGACATGAGCGCCGGCATCGAGCATCTTACCCGCGGCACCGCGCGCGGCATCAAGGTGATGCTTGTCGTGGTTGAGCCTTCCCGGGTAGGCGTCAGCACGGCCCTGGCCGTCGACCGCCTTTCCCGCGACCTTGAAATACCGGAGATTTATTTTGTCGGCAACAAGATCCGCACTCCAGAAGATAGCGCTTTTCTCGAAGAGTCCCTGCCCGCGGAACGATTTGTCGGCATGTTAGCTTTTTCAGAGCAGGTATTGGAAAAAGCCCGCCGGGGAGTCCCCCTGGTTTCCACCCTCGACGACCTGCTTCCCGGTATGGAAAAAATTTATGAAAAGATTTCCGGGAGGTGATGTAGACCGAAAATGCATCGTCGATTTATAGCGTTTTATTTAATACCCCATATAACCTAAAGGAGGTTAGAAGCAATAATGTCCGATGAAAAGAAAAAGAAGATAGACAATAGAAGGACAATTGACCCGGCGGCCCTTGCCGTTATAGATCATAATGCAGGCAATGGCCAGATCGAAACAGCTTACGATCGTTACGTGAAAATGCAGCCCCAGTGTAATTTCGGACGCACCGGTGTATGTTGCCGTATCTGTCTCCAGGGACCCTGCCGTATTACCAAGAAAGCTTCGAAAGGTATCTGTGGCGCCCATGGTTACACCATTGTCGCCCGCAACCTGATCCGGGCAATCAGCGGCGGTACCGGCGCCCACGCCGACCACAGCCGCCACATGCTTTATGCCCTGATGGAAGTGCTCGAAGGCAAGGCTCCTGATTACAGCGTCGAAGATCCTGATAAACTGAGACGTGTTGCCACCAAGCTCGGTATGAGCATTGAGGGCAAGGAAGACAATGAGCTTCTTGAAGAGGTGCTTCAGCAGGCGATTTCCGATTTTTCGAAAATCACTTCTGAGCCGTGCAAGTGGCTTGAAACCACGGTTGTTCCCGAACGGATGGAAGTGTTTGACAAGTGTAACATTCAGCCGCGCTCCATTCATACTACTATTGCTGAAACGATGGGCCAGACCCACATGGGCGTTGATGCAGACCCGGTCAACCTGATTTTCCAGGGCCTGAAAACATCACTCTGCGACTATATCGGAATGCACATCGGCACCGACCTTTCCGATATTCTTTTCGGCACTCCCAAGCCGGTTTACACAGAAGCTAACTTCGGCGTAATCGACCCCGAAATGGTCAATATCGCTGTGCACGGTCACAACCCGCTCCTGAGCGAAATGATAGTCCGCCAGGCCCGCGAAATGACTGCTGAAGCAGAAGCCGCCGGCGCCAAGGGTGTCAAGTGCATGGGTATCTGTTGTACCGGAAACGAAGTTCTGATGCGCCAGGGCGTTCCCGTTCTGACCAACTTCTTATCCCAGGAACTGCCGATCATGACCGGCGCTCTCGACCTGATGGTTGTCGATGTTCAGTGCATCATGCCCGGCGTCAAGGCGGTTTCAGAGTGCTACCACACCCGCATTGTCACCACCATGTCGCACTCGAAGATCCCCGGCACCTACCATGTTGAGTTCACTGAAGAACATGCTGTTGCAAAGGCGAAAGAGGTTATCAACCTGGCAATCGAAGCGTTCAAAGAGCGCAAAGATAAAGGGGTCGATATTCCGGACATCAAGCACAAGGTTACTGCCGGTTTCAGCATGGAAGCGATGGAAGATATTCTCGGCGCAGTAAGCCCGGATGCTCCTATCAAAGCGGTTACCGATGCTGTCGATTCCGGCCAGCTGCGCGGCGTGGTTCTTTTTGCCGGCTGCAACAACCTGCGCGTCCCTCATGACGCCAGCGGCGCTTACCTGATTAAGGAAATGGCCAAAAACAATGTTTTAATCGTTGCCACCGGCTGCGCCGCCGGAACAGCGGCAAAACTGGGCCTGATGAATGCCGAAGCCGTTGAAAAGTATGCCGGCGATGGTTTAAAGGCTTTCATCCACACCTTAAACGAAGCCAATAAGGACAAACTGAAAGAAAACCTGCCCCTGGTCTTCCACATGGGTTCCTGCGTGGATAACACCAGGGCTTACGATTTCACCACTGCGTTAGCCCGCCAGTGGCAAGTAGATGTTCCCAAGGTGCCTTTCGTTGCCTCCGCACCGGAAGCGATGAGTGAAAAGGCGGTTTCCATCGGCAGTTGGTGTGTAGCTCTCGGTATCCCGACCCACGTCGGGGTTGTGCCTGAAGTTACAGGCAGCGCTCTTGTCGACGGGGTAGCCCTGCAGATTGCTGAAGATGTTTATGGCGGCAAGTTCATGTGGGAGGAAGATCCCGAAAAGGCGGCGGTAAAAATCCTGGCCGCACTGGATGAAAGGGCCTGGAAACTGAGAATTCACAAGCAAACTGCTGAAAAATACGAAACTGAACTGTCCAAAGGATGGTAAACTACTCGCTAAAAAGGAGGCACGAATAAATGAGTTCAGATGGTGTTCTGACAAGAGATTGGCAAGATTCGTTCGAAGAAATATTCGACGGTGCCGTTGATGAATCCAACCCACCGATAAAACTGTTTGAAAAAGCATACGAAGGGGCTGTAATTGCCACCAGCTATGCTGAAATTCTGCTCAACCAGGCTATAAAGCGCTTTGGCGCCGACAAAAAGGTTGGTTACCCCGACACCGGTTACTACCTGCCCGTAATCAGGGCTCTTAGCGGCGAAGCGGTTGAAAAGCTGGGCGATCTGCCCCCGATTTTAAACCGCATGCGCAACCAGATCAGGGAAGATTTGAATTTCGAAAACGCCCGCCTCTGCGGCGAAGCGGCAGCTTACTCCGCGGAAATTATCGAGGCGCTGCGTTACTTAGACGGCGCTCAGCCCCACGTTGCGCCCTGGACAGGCTTCCTGGGCGACCCGGTAGTCCGCCGTTACGGGATCCTCCTGGTCGACTGGACAATTCCCGGCCAGGCCGTAGTTATGGGTAAAGG
>SLPH01000185.1 GCA_007132095.1 Syntrophomonadaceae bacterium
CAGGTAATTGAAAAAAATGGCGAGCTTTACCCTATCAATACGTCAAACGCAATGATTTACCAGGAAGAAATGAACCTTAGGGAGAGGATGCAAAACTGGCTAAGTGATCCGCAGATATCTTTTTTGATTCTCATGCTTGGGTTACTGGGAATTTACTTCGGGCTTAGCGCCCCGGGCACTATTGTTCCAGAGGTTTCAGGAGCCATTCTGCTGGTGCTTGGAATATACGGGATCGGGCTTTTTGATACCAATACAACCGGAATAGTGCTGCTGCTGCTTGGAACGGGCCTGATTATTGCGGAACTTTTAACGGCGGGATTTGGGATTATGGGTATAGGAGGCGCTTTTGCCATGGTGGCTGGAGCTATTTTACTGCCAATGGAACCGTTGATGGCCAGGGATTGGTATGCCACTTTCCTGGTAACCGTTGTCGGCACTGTAGCCGGGTTACTGCTGGTAATCATTTTTATCGTGCAGCGGATCATTCACAGTCGCCGTACTTACCAGGGAGGCAGTTCATATTTTAGCGCTCCAACAACAGGAATTACGGTTACTGAGCTTGACCCCGAAGGTATGCTTAAAGCCCGGGGAGAGCTCTGGCGGGCCCGCAGCGAAGATAACTCGACCATACCGGCCGATACAGAAGTTGAAGTTGTCAGGGCGGAAACCCTGATGCTATGGGTTAAGCCGCTTGAGCAGGGGGGGGCGTCTGAACTTCCGGAAGAGAGAAATGGAAATAATGCTTGATCGGGCCTGGTAAACCGAATGCTCCCAGTAGAGAATTTGTTTCGCTGAGATTTAGGGCAAATTTGTATGTCTAAATTATAATTGGAGGGATGATGGTAATGGGAATTTTGGAAATTCTGGCTGGAGGTAACCTGCTAATACCTATAGTGGTTGTTGTTTTATTTTTTATCAGCGCTGCAATTAAAATCGTCCGCGAGTATGAAAGGCTGGTTGTTTTCAGGCTTGGCCGCCTGATTGGCGAAAAAGGCCCGGGACTGGTTTTTGTTATTCCAGTAGTTGACCGGATCGAAAGGATATCGCTGAGAATTATCACATTGGACGTTCCCACGCAGGAAGTGATCACTCGTGATAACGTTACAACCAGCGTAAATGCTGTAGTTTATTATCGGGTAGTTGACCCGAACAGGGCTGTCAATAATGTCGAAGAGTTCAAGATGGCAACCGCCCAGCTGGCGCAGACTACCCTGCGCAGCGTGGCCGGCCAGGCTGAACTGGACGAACTGTTATCGGAACGCGAGAAGCTTAACCAGAAAATACAGGGAATCCTTGATGACGCTACAGATCCCTGGGGCATTAAGGTTACGGCAGTTGAAATCAAGGATGTTGTTATTCCGGAAGCGCTGCAAAAAGCTATTTCCCGGCAGGCGACGGCAGAACGCGAACGCCGCGCTGTTATTGTTCAGGCCGAAGGTGAAAAAGCTGCGGCAGGCAAGATTGCCGAAGCGGCAAAAATACTGAGCTCCGAGGAAGGCGGTTTTTACGTGCGTCTCCTTAGAACATTACCTGAAATTGCAGGCCAGCAGGGATCAATTATTGCTTTTCCGCTGCCGGTTGAGTTCAGACACTTGCTTCCCGATCCGGGAAAGCTGAAGGCAAATGAATAATCACAAAAGATAATGCTTGAAAGGTTGAGATAGAAGGGAGTCGGTAAAAGCGCTTCCTTACAAGACCGCTTTTGTTGTAAACCCCGCAGGCGGCGGAGGCAGCGCTTCCGCCGCCTGGATTAGGTTGGAAAAATTACTTAAATCGATTGGGCAGCAATATCGGGCTTATTTTACCAAAAGCAGGGGCGATGGAACCCGGTTGGCCCATATCGCCGGAAAAGAAGGGGCCGAGCTGATAGTAGCTGTCGGCGGGGATGGAACACTGCGAGAAGTAGTTAATGGGATAGATTTTGACCGTCATATATTTGGAGTGATCCCGGCCGGTACCGGTAACGGTTTCAGGCGTTCTCTCCTCATACCCGGCGATGTTGAAACCGCCCTGTTGAATATGGCGCGGTGGAAACCCCGCCGCATCGATGTAGGCGTTGTAAACGGGGATTATTTTCTTAACGTGGTCGGTGTCGGATTTGATGCCGCTGTCGAAAAGATGGCTTCGGGAAAATATCAGAACTTAAGAGGGTATTTTTCCTACCTGGCCGCTTTTTTGGAAGAGTTGACTTCGTTCCAGCCATTTGAATCGACAGTTGGCTATAATGGAAGTCAGTTGCACCGTGAAGATACCATGCTAATTGCTGTTGCCAACGGTTCGTATTATGGCGGCAGGATGTGCATTGCTCCAAGGGCTGTTATTGATGACGGTCTGCTGGATTTATGCCTGGTCGGCAGCATTAACCCGCCGGAGACAACCATGCTGGCAGTCAAGGCGCTTATGCAGAGAGACCTGACCCACAGCTCAATTCTGTCTGAAACCGTTAAAATGCTGCAGATAGTTGCGCCAAAAGAAATTCCGGTTCATGTTGATGGAGACCTAATCGGTTCTCTTCCTTTAAGAATAAGCATTAAAAAACAGGTTTTGCGGGTTCTGGCTCCAACCCCTGCAGTATAAAATTGTCTTTCCCTATTGATTGTCTAGTTTTTCTCAGCTATAATAGCTAAGGCAAGGAAATTTTGCGAGCGTGGCGGAATGGCAGACGCGCTAGGTTCAGGACCTAGTGGGCTTAACGCCCGTGGAGGTTCAAGTCCTCTCGCTCGCACCAGTAATTTAAGGGCTTTTGGTGATGTAAAACATTACCGAAAGCCTTTTTTAATGATTTACCCGAACATGGCGATAGCTGTACTTTGAATTTCCTCTACAGGATTGGCCGAGGCGCAACTCTCCTGTGAGCTTTCGCTTAAATGAAATATCTCCAGAGATATCTTAATTGCAACACACGAGTTGCAGGGTTTATAGGGGTATGACGTAGAATAGATAAACTGGAGCCATTTCTCATAATGTCCGGATCAGCAGCCGAATAGGCGTTTAAAAACAGTAATCAACTGCCTAAAAATACTAGAACAAGCTGGGAGGTATTCATAAAATGTCAGGTCATCGTGAAAATATCATATTTTCATCAGAGGAACCGAGAAGCGTGGAAGAAATAGGAGAATTCCTGATTCAGGCCGGCCAAAAACTTAAAGAGCAGGGTTTCTTCACCCTTACCCAGGATGAACAGCAGATAGAAATAAGGCCGGGCGGTGCAACAAAGCTAGAACTTAAATATGAAGTAAAAAAAGAGAGCAAGCACCAGTTCGAGATTGAGATCGAGTGGAAAGAAGGCTCCGCCGGAGGGCCTGGCGGGAAAGTGAACATAGAGTAATCTTTCAGCCAGGATTTCCGATCCGCCTGCAGTATAGATTTAGGGCATCGCTGGCAGCAAGGCCAATCTTAATCCGGCTACTGATCTGGTGGCCCGGGAAAGCCAGGGATTATCATCACCTCTTGTTAGAGGACTGGTGAATTTGTCTGATCTTGAAGCTTCTCAAAAAAGAAAAGTAAGAACAGCTGTGAGCCCCCACGGGATGGTATCTACTGCTTCAGCCCAGGCAACCGGGGCCGGTGTCAAAATGCTTGAAAAGGGCGGTAACGCTGTTGATGCTGCGGTGGCCGCGGCTTTTTGCCTTGGCGTGACAGAATTTCAGTCATCCGGCCTTGGCGGCCAGAGCATGATTCTTATCCATCAGGGCGGCAAAAAAAAGTCTTTTTCGAAAGCACTGGACGGTTCTTCCAGGGCGCCCTTTGGCATTAACCCAAACCGGCTGCCCGATAAGCCCTTAAAACTTGGGATCATGGCAACTACAGTTCCATCTACACCTGCAGTTCTCGGGTACTTTTTAGATAAGTACGGCACTATGCCACTGGGAGAAGTATTAAAGCCGGCCATTAATTATGCTGAAAAGGGCTTGAAGATTACCTCCCTGCAGCGTAAGCTGCTGGCCAGAGAATGCGATCGGATCAGTGACAGCCAGTTTAAATCCATTTTTACAAAAGATGGCGCGCCCCTTTATACAGGAGCCGCTGTGCATCAGGAAAACCTGGCTAAATGCCTGAGCACAATGGCAGAATCCGGGTGGAAGGATTTTTATATCGGCGAGATCGGCGAAAAGATAGTCGCTGACATGAAAAAGCGAGGCGGCCTGATCAGTAAAGCAGATCTGCAGCAGATCCCCTACCCGGTTGAAAGGGAAGTGCTGAAAAGTTCTTACCGTAAATTGAACCTGATTACATTTCCACCGCCGGGCGCCGGCAGAACGCTGGTTCAGATCATGAATACCCTGGAAAACTTTGCGCCGGGTGAGCTCGACCCTGACAAAGATCTTTTCCCCGTTATCCTGGCCATGACCTACA
>SLPH01000006.1 GCA_007132095.1 Syntrophomonadaceae bacterium
CTAACTAGCATCTATACGTATTCACCCTGGATTACATACATTAACATCCCCTATCTTCTCTGGGTTTTGTTCGCGTCTGCCCTGCAGCTCAGTATTACTATCATGAATGCCGTTGAGTGAAACGGGCCCAAGCGAAGGGGCCTGCCAGTGCCCACAAAAGCACCAGACCGGTCAGTGAAGAATAATAGCCTGGCAGACTTTTTTGCCTGCGGTCTAAACCGCCAAATTGGACATTGGGTTTATTATAATGTATAATTATGAATATCACGCAATATGGACATGCAGTAGCGCATTATAACCAAATAGCCCCGCTCACATTAACCTTTAGCATCAGCAACCCCGGGTAGATTTTTATAAGCTTCGCCGGCTACTGCTATGTTTGTATATGCGGCGATTAATATATATTGAAGGTGGTAATAAGAATGAGTGAAAAGGAACTTTACAGTCAGAAGATGCAAGCACAGTTGGATGAATGGAAAGCAGATCTCGAGAAGATGAAAGCTAAAGCAAAGAAAGCTGAAGCGGATTCGAAGATTGAAGCGGATAAGAAAATCAAGAAGCTTGAAGGCAAGATTAATGATGGACAGGAAAAGCTTGATGAGCTGAAAGCTGCCGGTGACGAAGCCTGGAAGCCTTTAAAAAGCGGATTTGAATCTGCATGGAGCTCGATCAAGTCGGGGTTTGAAGAAGCATCTTCTAAACTTAAATAATAGTTAAAGGTAAGCTTGATTGCTAAAGGGGCGGAGCGTTAACAACTCTGCCCCTTTAGTTTGGGTAGGTCGGAACTGCTTTTCTTATGGAAGGAGACTGATTGATGAATCAATACTTGGAAAAAGTTCACCCAAAGCCGCTGACCGGGCTTGTAGGTTACCTGCAGGGGATGATCAAGGGCAGGTTATGGCTGAAAATAATAATTGCCATGATTGCCGGCCTGGTAACCGGAATCATCCTTTCTCCGCAGACAGGCCTTGTTGAAAGAGGAACAGCCGAGCTGCTTGGCAGCTGGCTGGCCATTCCCGGCAATATCTTTCTTGGGTTGATTCAGATGATCGTTGTCCCGCTAATCTTCGCTTCTGTAATTCGCGGGCTCGCTTCCTCTGATGACCTGGATCAACTCAAAAAAATCGGGATCAGGTTGGTGTTCTACTTTATACTGACCACCTCTGTGGCGATCATGATCGGTTTAAGCGTGAGTATGATTATCCAGCCCGGCAACTATATTGATACCGGCTTTGCCGAGGCGCAGATCGATGCCGATGATCTGATCGCAAACGGGGAAGATGCGCCTGATGTGCCCGAAGCAGCCGTCATTCCGGAGATAGTGGTCAGCCTGATCCCGCAAAATCCGCTCGGTTCAATGGTAGAGCGTGAAATGCTTCAGGTAGTCCTCTTTGCTATTTTTATCGGGCTGGCGCTGGTCGCCATGCCCCCGAAACAGGCCCAGCCTATTTTAAGCCTGATGGGTTCGCTGCAGGAAGTGTGCATGACAGTTGTGCGCTGGGCGATGTATATTGCGCCCCTGGCTGTATTCGGCCTGCTTGCCCAAATAACCATTACAGTCGGGTTGGACGCCCTGCTTGGTATGGCCGTATATGTGGGTACTGTTATCCTGGGGCTTCTGCTGATGATTCTTGTTTACCTCATGATTGTCGGTTTTATTGCCCGCCATAACCCGCTGCAATTCCTTTCATCAGTAAGGGAAGTGCAGCTGCTGGCTTTTTCCACCTCCAGCTCTGCCGCAGTGATGCCTTTATCGATGCAGACGGCAGAAGAAAAACTGGGGGTCCGCCCCTCAATTTCCCAATTCCTGATTCCTCTTGGGGCCAGCATCAACATGGATGGAACGGCGCTCTACCAGGCTGCGGCGACCGTCTTCTTAGCCCAGGTCTATAACGTGGAACTCGGCCTGCCTGCCTTGCTGCTGATCCTGGTAACCACGGTAGGGGCATCAATCGGTTCGCCTGCTACCCCCGGGGTCGGTATCGTTATCCTGGCCATGGTACTCAGCAGCGTCGGTATCCCCGCTTCAGGCGTGGCCCTGATTATCGGTGTAGACCGCATCCTCGACATGAGCCGGACAGCGGTCAACGTAACGGGAGATTTAACCGCCTGCCTGGTTATGGACCGCTGGGTCGGAGGCAAAAAGACGGCTGAAGAAGAACGGTTGGAAGAAAAGAAGCGCGATGAGAAGCGGGAATGTGACGGAGAAGAAGTTGTGTGCGATGATATGGAAGCATAAATAAGGTGGTATCTTAAACCGCACCGGATATTAAATGCATAATCAACCCGGTGCAGGGGCAGTATTTTAGAAGATTGAGCCGCTGAATTATCTCAGGCTGCAGTTCGGTCCCGGCGGGCTGATCTGCAGCTTTCATTTTTCCCCCTGCCTGGCCGCCATATTATGATGATCATTAACAAGGTGACATTATCACGTACTAACCACAAAAAAGTCAAATAAGGGCTTGACATCTATAAGGGGGGATAATATAATTGCCATGCAAGTTAACCATAGCTAACATTTTAAAACCGAAACTGTTCAGGGTGGCGTTGATTTGGAATATAATGAATCAAACGAGATGTACTTAGAAGCAGTTTATATCCTCGAAAAACGGCATGGCCATGCCCATGTTGTTGATATTGCCAGGCATTTAGGGGTAAGTATGCCAAGCGTTACAAAGGCAATGAATCAGCTGGAGAAGCAGGAATTAATCGTTAATGAAGCTTATAAACCAATTACCCTTACAAGCAAAGGGCGATCCATATCTGAAGAAATATATAATAAGCATCAGTTGATTATTCGTTTTTTGGAGCAATCTTTAGGCCTTTCCCCTGATGAAGCAGAACTAAATGCCTGCCGCATGGAGCATATAATCACCGATGCAATGCTGGAGGCAATCAAAAAGTATATAAGCAACTAACAACTAAAAAGATTACAGCACAAGGAGGTCGTTATGGAACTGGCTATTGCAAACAAGCTATTCAAGGGCAGGTTAAAAAGAGAAAGCACCATGGAACAGGGGACTAAAGCGCTTAACTTAACTGATGCAGATCTTAATACCCCCTACATTGTCAAGGGAATCAATGCCCGGGAAGAGGGCATGAAAGAGTTTTTATTTACCTTAGGCTGTTATGAAGGGGAAAAGGTAACGGTTATATCCGTTTTAGCGCAGAATGTTGTGATTCATGTTAAGGATGCAAGATATAGCATAGACGAAGATTTGGCCCGGGCAATTCTTATTTAGCCAGCGGGTTTTTTTTGACCTACAAGTTAACCGTGGCTAACATTTAGCCTTATATCAATTTTATTTTTAGGAGGAAAAAGATGCGCATTGCACTGGCAGGAAATCCAAACAGTGGAAAAACTACTTTGTTTAACAACATCACCGGGAAGGTTGAGCACGTAGGCAACTGGCCCGGTGTTACGATTGCCAAAAAGGAAGGTGACATCAAAAAAGCGCTAAATCCCGGGAAAGATAAGATCAGGGTAGTTGACCTGCCGGGCGCTTACTCTTTGTCGCCCTTTAGCTCCGAAGAAAGCATAACCAGCGAATTTATCCTAACAGATCAACCCGATGTGATTATTAATATTGTCGATGCCACTAACCTGCGCCGGAGCCTCTTCTTTACCACTCAGCTCCTGGAACTTGGTATCCCACTGGTGGTTGCCCTTAATAAAGGCGACCTATTGGATAAAAAGGAGATTCAGGTCAATATAGCGGAGCTTGCCGGAAAATTAGGCTGCCCGGTCGTGAAAACCGCTTCAATTGATGGCAGCGGCCTGACCGAGCTTGTTAAAGAAGCTTTCAAGATTAAGGGGCAAAAGCAGGCTGCCCCTTTTAAAGCGGATAGCGCTGAAAAACCGGAAACCTTAAACCGGGATGCAATTGAGCAGGTTGACCGGCAGCGGTTTGGTTTTGTCGATAAGATGGTTGAAGCAGTTGAAATCCGCAAAGTGGCCAGTGATAAGCAGACCAGGCAGGATGCCGCAGACCGGGTTATCGCCAATAAGTTTTTAGGGATACCGATCTTCGCAGCGGTAATTTACCTTATATTTTCCCTTTCTCAAACCTACATTGGCCCGCCACTGGCAGATATTTTGGTTGGCTGGATTGATAATCTTTATGGTCTGGTCGCCGGCCTGTTTGGCAGTGAAGTGTCGCCGGTTCTAAGCTCCCTGTTATTGGATGGCATTATCGGTGGGGTTGGCGCTGTAATGGGTTTTCTGCCCCTGATTATGGTCCTCTTTTTTATGCTCGCCCTGCTTGAAGACAGCGGTTACATGGCCAGGGTGGCTGTTGTAATGGACCGCCATCTTAAGCGGGTAGGTCTTTCCGGTAAATCGATCA
>SLPH01000191.1 GCA_007132095.1 Syntrophomonadaceae bacterium
TGCCTTTGACAATGATCCCGCCCAAGGCAGACATATCAAGCAGACGTCGATATTCGTGCCCGTAACCGAAGGGGCCCGATGCCGCCAGGACAGGTGTCTGCAGTTCGATCCCGGCCAGGTTTACATTGATATTCCTGCCTGTCATCTGAAGAACACCTCCCCGGCTGAAAAAACAGGCCCATCGTGGCAGACCCTTTTAAAGCCGAAACTTGTTTCCACCGCGCAGCAGACACAGGCGCCGATGCCGCAGGCCATCTGCTCTTCCAGAGATAACCAGACCTCTACCGAAGCTTCCCGGCAGGAAGCAGCAACAGCGGCAAGCATGGGTCGCGGACCACAGGCAAAAACGGCGCTGCAGGCAGGCAGAAAAGCGGCCATTTGTTCGGTTGCGGTGCCTTTCCTGCCCCTGCTTCCATCATCGGTGGTTTCAACAACTGTCAGGCCGGGCAAATCGAGTTCTTTAGCCGGGCAGGACAGGTCAACAGCCGTGCGGGCCCCGTAAACAAGGGTGCGGGGCACTGCAGATGAAGCGGCCAGGAAAGCCAGGGGGGCAATACCGATGCCGCCCGCCACCAGCAGGGCCCCCGTATTAAGGGGCGGGAAACCGCTTCCCAGGGGGCCGAGCAGCTTCCACTTCTCTCCCGGTTCAGCTTTTGCCAGCAGGTCGGTGCCTAAACCTTTGATCTGAAAAAAGACAGAGAACCTGCCCCTGTCCGGATCGGTTTTAAAAAAACTAAACGGGCGGGGCAGGTGATAGCGGTGTTCGCCCGGGAGATAGAAAAGGGCAAACTGGCCCGGCCTGGCCCGGCCGGCGATATAAGGCGCTTCCAGGACCAAACGGCAATAACCGGCAGCCGGAATACTTTTCTCGATCACGGTGCTGAGTTCCACCCTGCTCTCTTCTCTATTCAGGCACCACACCTTCTTTCATCACAATTTCTCCGCCTACGATAGTATAAACCGGCGCCCCGGTCAGCCGGCGCCCATTGAGGGGAGTGTTTTTCGATTTTGAATACCACTTTGCGGTATCAATGACATGGCTGCGCTGCGGGTCTATGATGGTCACATCTGCCGGACTTCCCACCGACAGCCTGCCGCCGGGCAGCCCCAAAATGCGGGCCGGAGCGGCGCTCAGCTTGTCAACCAGCATGGCTATGTTAAATTCTTTCCTGCGGCCGGAGTTAATTTCGTCAAGCATGAGGGGCAGGGTCGATTCAAGGCCGGCGATACCGAAGGGAGCAAAATCGTACTCCACATCTTTATCATCGCTGCTGTGCGGGGCATGATCAGAAGCGATAGCATCGATAGTCCCGTCCAGCAACCCTTCCCAAAGCGCCTGGCGATCTTCTTCAGAGCGCAAGGGGGGATTAACCTTGGTATCGGTATGATAACCGCTGTTTTTGACGGCGCGGTCGGTAAGAAGCAGGTGATGAGGGGTTACCTCGGCGGTTATTTGCAGGCCTTTCGCCTTGGCCCGGCGAACCAGTTCAACCGACCCTGCGGTAGAAAGGTGGGCTGCGTGAAGGCGTCCGCCCGTGAGTTCAAGGAGCATGATATCCCGGGCCAACATCGCTTCCTCGGCCGCGGCGGGCATGCCGCGCAGGCCCAGGACCGAAGATACCGGGCCTTCGTGCATAACACCGCCGGCAGCAAGCAGGCTGTCTTCTTCGTGGACAATCAAAAGGGCATCGATACCGGATGCATAGGACAAAGCATTGCGCATCAGGTTGCCGTTCATCACCCCTTTGCCGTCGTCGGAAAAAGCCACCGCGCCGGCCTTTTTCATACGCCCCATTTCAGCGATCATCTCACCTTTCAGACCCGCGGTGATCGCTCCGATCGGGTAAACACGAACCACTGCCTGTTCAACTTTGCTCCTAATGTAGCGAATCACGGCAGGGTCGTCGGCAATGGGGTCGGTATTGGGCATGGATGCCAGGGCGGTGAATCCTCCCGCGGCAGCAGCCCGGCCCCCGCTAAAAATATCTTCCTTGTATTCCTGGCCGGGATCGCGCAGGTGAACATGGATATCAATCAGACCGGGGGCGACGATCAGGTCGGTTGCGTCAACTACTTCAGATCCGGGAGGCGGCCTAAGTCCGGGAGCAACCTTATAGACCAAACCATTTTTGACCAGCAAGTCCGCAATTTTATCGAGCCCTTCAGCGGGGTCTACTATTCTTCCGCCTTTTATATACAGCGTTTTCATTCTTCTTTCACCCCTCCCAGCAGCAGGTAGAGCAGGGCCATCCGCACGGCAACGCCTGAGGTTACCTGCTCAAGGATAACTGAATGCGGCCCGTCGGCAAGTTCGGAACTGATTTCAATGCCCCGGTTTACCGGCCCCGGATGCATGATTAATAAATCTTCGTTGGCCCCGGCCAACCGGCGGGCATTGAGGCCGTAGAGTTCTGCATATTCGCGCAGGCTGGGAAAAAGCCCGCTTTCCTGGCGCTCTTTCTGCAGGCGCAGGGCCATTATCACATCAGCCCCTTCAACCGCTTCCTCCACCACGGGGCAGTAATCAACCCCGAGCTCAGCCCTGTCGGGAGGCATCAGGGTCGGCGGACCGGAAATGACAACCCGGGCTCCCATTTTTTTCAGGCCCCAGATGTTGGAACGGGCTACCCTGCTATGGCGGACATCGCCCACGATCACCACTTTCAGGCCTTCAATCCGGCCTTTCTTTTCCCAAATTGTGAACATGTCGAGCAAACCCTGGGTAGGATGCTCATGCATACCGTCACCGGCATTGATTACCGATGCTTCAATGCTGCGGGCGAGGTAGTGCGCTGCGCCTGAAACCGGGTGCCGCATGATCACGCATTCTACTCCCATCACTTCAACATTGCGAACTGTGTCTTTGAGGGTTTCACCCTTGACCAGGCTTGATGAAGTACCGGCCACGCTGACCGAATCTGCGCTCATATATTTTTGCGCCAGCTCAAAGCTGGCCTTCGTCCTGGTGCTCGGTTCATAGAAGAGGTTCAAGACAGTCCGGCCGCGCAGGGTCGGGACTTTCTTGATTTTGCGCTGGATGATCTCCCGCATCGAGCGGGCTGTGTCCAGGACCAGGGTAATTTCTTCGGCAGACATCTCTTCAAGGCCGAGAATATCTTTACGCCTTAAAGCTTGCACCTGTTTGGTTCCTCCTTTTCAAGGCAGGTTTTCACTGGACAGAATTTTCCAATATGTCAACCTGCTCAGCATCATCAAACTCTGTTACCCTTACTTCAACCAGCTCGGTTTTTGAAGTAGGGATATTTTTTCCCACAAAATCAGCCCTGATCGGCAATTCACGATGCCCGCGGTCAACAAGAACAGCCAGCTGAATCGTGGCCGGACGACCGAGATCCATCAGGGCATCAAGGGCGGAACGAATTGTCCGGCCGGTATACAGCACATCATCGACAAGAACAACATCCTTGTTTTCCAGGGAGAAAGGAACATCCGTTGTCCGCACTTCGGGTTGATCCGTTCTCTGGGTAAGGTCATCGCGATAAAGGGTTATGTCAAGAATACCCAGGGGGATGCTTGTGTTTTCAATCTCGTTCAGGTAAGCCTGCAGTCTCCTGGCCAGGGGCACACCGCGCCTGCGAACGCCGACTAAGACTAGGTTCTCTGTCCCCTTGTTGTGTTCAATGATTTCGTGGGCAATACGGCGCAGAGCCTGCTGCATCGCTTTTTCGTCCATTACGGTCGCCTTATGAATTAGCGCCATCTTTTCACCTCCTCCCCCGGGTAATTGGGCCCTTGAAGTACAGAAATACCGCCCATTTTTCGGCAAGTGGGCGGTAGTGTATACATTTATCCTGACGCCCCCTTGTCAGCCTCACAGGACTTGCTTAAAGGGTGCTCTATTGATTAGAAGCTTATCATCAGCAACCGGCACTGTCAACAGCAACAGAGCGCCGCGATAGCGTCAAGCCATTGCAGGAAAAAGAAAGCTCTGCCTCCTTAAGCGGAGGATCTGTTTTTACCGAACCGGGAGTAACGCTTTCTAAAGCTTTAAAATATCTCCCGGCTGAACTCATAAAACAACTAAAACAACTTTGCTCTGGATAAGCGCCTGAAAATAGCCCTGGCTGCACCCTGAAATGGCCTGCCCCTAACCGGCTCATGTTCCATCTTCAGGCTCCTGCTCAGGATCGGGCTCAGGCTCCGGTTCGGGGTCTGATTCTGGCTCTGGTTCCGGATCGGGTTCAGGCTCTTGGTCGAGTTCAGGTTCGGGTTCCGGTTCCGGTTCGGGTTCCGGTTCTGCAGGAGGTTCTTCCGGTACAGGGTCAACGGGAACTTCCTCAACTACCTGTTCGGGTTCGGAAA
>SLPH01000088.1 GCA_007132095.1 Syntrophomonadaceae bacterium
GTCTTTAAAGTAGCCCAGGTCTCCGGTGTAGAGCCAGCCATCTTCGGAAATTGCCTTCCCCGTCTCTTCAGGCCTGCCGAAATAGCCCTGAAAAACGATCGGCCCGCTGACGCATATGTGTCCAACTTCGCCGTCAGGCAGTTCTGACCCTGCTTTGCCATCGTCCTGCATCGGTTCGCGTATGCTGACCGGCGCCAGATCATCAAAGGCTCTGCCTACCTGGCCGGCCATCTCTTCCACGGGAATACCACGGGGGGTATAAGTGTAAAACCCGGCCGTTTCGGTCATGCCCAGGCCTGTTCCGAATTCGGGAGCCATTTCCGATAACTGGCGCAGGAATACAGTGTCGACAGAAGAGCCGGCATAAATGGCGCTTTTCAGGCTGCTCAGGTCGTAATTATTATACTCGGGCAGGGCCCACTCGATCCTGTACTGGGTCGGGATCTGGCCAAAGATGTTCACCCTGTGCTTTTCAATCGCTTCCAGGGTCAGCGTGGGATCAAAAATGCGCAGCAGTACAGCCGTTCCACCGATGTAGAGGGTCGTCATCAGCTGCTCTGTAACGCAGCCTACGTGGCTGGGCGGCAGGTTAACCAGCATGACCAGATCGTTACCTTCAAGGCCTACGCCGCGCCTGAGTACCTCGTTTTGGATAATAATATTCTCGTGGCTCATGACCGCCGGTTTAGGCGATCCTGTTGTTCCAGTGGTATATATGATTAAAGCGGGAGTTTGCGGCCCGATTTCAGCATAAGCTTTCTCCAGCTGCCGGGTGAAGACGTTCTTGATCTTCAGGCCGATCAACTTGCTCTTGGCCATCATATCGGTTATCGAGGTAGCCCCTTCCAGGAGGTCGCCCGGAACAGGGTTGGGGGTAAACTGGACCAGGTGTTCCACGTAAGGGCAATTGTCACGAACTGCCTTGCCCATTTCGCGGAAATCGATAATCGGCGTTTTTCCTAAAAAGAAAAAGGCTTTCGGTTTAATCTTATCTAAATCCCTGACAACCTCCATCTCCTTTAAACGCACATCCAGCGGAGCAATGATCGCCCCAATTTTAAAGCAGGCATACATGAGCAGGACATGCTCGGGGATGAGGACCAACATTGTTGCCACCCTGTCTCCCTTTTTGATGCCCATATCCAGGAGGCGCAGGGCAAAAAAATCGACCAGGCTTTCAAACTTTTTGTAGGTGATCGTTTTACCGTCTTCATACTGCACCAGCGCCGGCTTATCAGGAAACTCTTTGGCCCATTTTTCGACATAAGAATTCAAAAGTGGAAGCTTCCAATCAGACCGGGCTAAACTGTTAACGCTCATTTTTTATCCCCCTTTTCCTTGATCTTTTACAGCTGTCCTGCGGAACGGAAAAGCAGCTGTCCTCCCGATACTGCCTCCTTCCCGTCTTTGTTTAAAACCCGGAACAAGAGCCTGCCGCAGGGCTCGGCCTCTTCCTTCTGCAGCAGCTGGACCCGGACCACGCTTTCCGGCAGAACCATTCCCCTGAACAGGCAGGAAAGCTCACAAATTTTTGAGGGATCCCCTTCTAAGTCCCGGTTGACCAGCTCGCTGATCGCCCGGGCCAGGGTGGCAATACCGAAATAGATTATATCAGGCAAACCGACGCTTTCCGCAAAAGCCGGCGAGGTGTGAATCGGAAAGGGCACATCGGCGCAGCCTTCATAGATATAGCAGTCTTCCCGCCTGACCGGTATTGATACCTCCCAGAGCGGTTCACCCTTTTGCGCCCGCGGCAGAGCAGGTATATTCTCCGCTCCCCTGCCCTTATCGGCGCATTCAACCCCTCTCATCATGCCGCCCACATATTCGGTAAAGAGGGGCTCGCCTTTCCGATCTACCGCCGGCAGCTTGAAAACAACATGGGTACCGCGTTTCTCCGGTATAACGGCGGCAACCTCGCCTTCGATCGTAATCCTGTCCCCGGGAACAAGATGACGGTGGATGAGCAGTCTTTCAGAGTAGTGAACGATTCGAAAAAGAGCCTCTGGGGGAAAACCGAGATCGGCGTAATCATAAATGTTGGCGATGATCGGCCAAGTCACTGCCGCTGCCAGGGTTGGCGGGGCAATCAACCCTTCTTTTCGACGATCATCCAGGTAGACAGGGTTTGAGTCGAATACTGCGGCAGCATAATTATTGATCATCCTCTGGGTTATTTCGGTCCTATAGGGTTTGAATTTGATTCCGACGACATCTGAAGTTACCTGCAACGAGCACCACCCGCTTTCCAGTTTCTATTGCTCTATAATTATGCAAAGAGACACAATATTCCTGCTCTGTAAGGGGGCAGGAAAAAAAGATCGCCAGGGCGAAAGAACAGACAGGGTTGAAGCATATCTTTTTTGATGTGAAATGCCTGGCTGCTTCAGTTGAAGCAATCATCTATACTTAGGCAGCCTAAATCTATAATATGCAAACAGTTCAAAAGGAGATTATAAAGAGACAGGAGTGGTTTGTTGATGGAGAATCCGGCCCTGGCGAGGGCAAAAAAATACCTGGACCAGTTTGAGATGGGCCTGGTTCCGCGGGAATCAGAGAAAACAACGAAGACTTCACAGGAGGCGGCAGAAGCGCTAAACGTGGAACTGGGGCAGATCGCTAAATCGATTCTCTTTCGATCGGGCGATAAATACGGTATTTTCGTGGCGGCAGGCGACATTAAGATTTGTGACAAAAAAGTAAAGAGCCTCCTGGGCGGAGGCAGGGCAAAAATAGCAAAACCGGACGAAGTCGAAAGGCTAACCGGTTACCGGGTCGGCGGAGTCTGCCCCTTTGATATAGACAGCAATATCGCCATATATCTCGACCGCTCCATGGAAAGGTTCGACATAGTCTTCAGCGCCGCCGGAACCCCTCACTCGCTGCTACCCATTACCCTGGAACAGCTGCAGAAGGTAACCGGCGGGCAAATTGTGGAGATGCAAAAAGAATGACAGCCGGCTCAGCTTGCTGTCTCCG
Organism: Syntrophomonadaceae bacterium; assembly: GCA_007132095.1. Taxonomy (GTDB): domain Bacteria; phylum Bacillota; class Dethiobacteria; order DTU022; family DTU022; genus SLPH01. Next base: position 2,980 of record SLPH01000088.1, read on the forward strand.
GAAAGAGGAAGTCGATAAATCGCTCAGCCGTAGGCTGCGGTTCGTGGTTTGCCAGCCCGGGGCGCTCGTTGGCCTCGATAATCACGTATTCATCGCCTGATACGTCCGGAACCAGCAGATCCAAACCGGTCACAGGGATGTTCAGCACTTTAGCGGCCTGTTCGGAAACGCTGCGCAGTTTAGGCGAAACCCGGTCGGTAACATCAACGATAGTTCCCCCTGAATGGAAATTAGCCAGGCGGCAAACCCTTGCCTGTTTGCCGTCGGGGAGCACTCCCTGCAGCGAGAAACCCTGATCTTCCAATACAGTTTCAGTAGCGGCATCCACCGGTATTTGTGATTCCCCGTCTGTTTCTCTAAAAAGCTCTTTATTGCGCCTGGCAATTAACTCTTCCGCTGTGTGCTTACCATCACCTGTTACCGCTGCCGGCACTCTTTCAATGGCGGCGACAAAATTGTAATCAATGACGATGACCCTTAAATCTTTTCCCTCGACAAACTGTTCAAGAAGAATGTCGCTGTCGTATTTAGAAGCTTCCTCCAACGCCAGTTTCAGCTCATCATCGCTGCGCACATCAACGGTAATACCCAGTCCCTGTTCTCCGCCAAGCGGTTTTACCACCAGGCGGCCATCACACTGTTTCAGGAAATTTTGACCCTGTTCCCCGCTTTCCCACAGGGCCTGATCGGGCACGCTTATGCCGGCCTGACGTAAAAACCTTAAGGTCAGCCACTTGTTGGCGCAAACAGTCATCGTGTAAGCAGAGGTTTTATCTGTCAAAGACTCCCGGCAGTGAACCGTTTCCCCTTTATATTTAAGGGCAAAGAGATTAAAGCGATAATCTATCTCTTCCACCTCAATGCCCCTTTTCAGCGCTTCATCAATCAGCAGCTGGGCATACATGTTCATTTTACTCAAGGTTTCGGACCTCCCAGGTAAAGCTCCCTGTTAACCTCGTTTTTTCTTTTAACAGCATAAACCGGCACCTGGCGAAAACCCATTTTATGGTAAAGTATTTTGGCCCTGCGATTATCGTGCATCACCGAAAGGTCAAGGTAATCGCGCCCGCGGGCAATAAAATGTTCAGCCACCTCGCGAACAAGGGTCCTGCCCACGCCTTTAGCCTGGGCGTCGGGATCTACAGAGAGGCACCAGAAACTTGAACCGTTGGTTGGATCGTTGAAAGCAAGCTTGTGATCAATACCGCTGATCGTGCCGATAACCTCGCCATCGCTCACTCTTTCAGCCAGGTAATAGCAAAAGATCCTGGTGCGCTGGTTTTCCAGGATTGTATCTTCCGGAGCCTCGAACATGCCGCACTTCCTGTAAATACGGTTAATCGCTTCCGCATCCCTGCGGTCCTGAAGCAGGCGCACGGTAAAGGCCCTGCTCCGCCTTTTAGGAGGCCGGTAGAGGTGCAGCCAGAATCGATAGGTATCTGAGGGGTCTACAAATAAAAGCTCCGGCGCCTTGGAAATAAGAACATGATGATCGCGAATATAGATTGCAATATCCCGGCAGCTTTTACGCTCATTGATCAACTGATCGACAAGCGCGTCGTGATCGTCGAAAGTCTGGCCGAAGATTAGCTTGCCCCAACCACAATCAAGGGCGACATTTTTCTTTATCTCGCTGTCGGCCATTTTCTGCCTGTTTTGATCATTAATAACAGCGCCGGTTAGTTCGTTGTAACGCTCCAGGCGGTGAGATGACTTGCCCTTAGAATTAAGCTGCATGATATTACCCCTCCATTTTTTGCAGCCAGTATTCCAAAACGGCAGCCTGCCAGATCTTGTTGCCCCTGAGGGCGGTCAGCTGCCGATCAGGATTAGAAAAGAGGCTGTCCAGGTATTCCCTCCTGAAAAGATTTCTCTCTTTAGCCTTCTCAGAAGAGAGGACGGTACGGGCAAACTCCAGGAATTCTCCCTGCAGGTATTTAAGAGCCGGCACGGGGAAATACCCTTTCGGCCTGTAAATAACTTCGCGGGGCAGCAGTTTTTCAGCCGCTTTTTTTAAGATATACTTCCCGCCATCTTTAACTTTCAATTCTGCGGGAATTGTTGCAGTTAGCTCAACCAGTTCGTGATCGAGAAAAGGCACCCTTGCTTCCAGGCTCCAGGCCATGGTCATATTGTCAACCCTCTTTACCGGATCGTCAATCAGCATAATTGTCGTATCAAGGTGCAGCGCCTTATCAACCCCCCTGCTGCCTGAGCCCGGCATGGCAAAACGCCTGCGCACAAAATCGGAAGCGTGATCAAGATCAGGCCGATATTCCTCACTTAGCATTTCTTGCATTTCGCCATAATCGCGATCAAAGAAGTTTTCCCTGTATAGTTCAAAGGGCGATTTTTTACCTTCACCTTCCATGATCTTCGGGTACCAGTGATAACCGGCAAATATTTCATCTGCCCCCTGGCCGCATAAAACCACTTTAGACTCCTTACTTACTTCGCGCGAAAGCAGGTAAAATCCTACTGCGTCATGGCTGACCATGGGCTCGGACATTGCTGTAAGGCTATCCTGGACCCGTGGCAGGAGATCCTCTCCATCGGCATAAATCTTTTGGTGATTAGTACCAAAAGTTTTCGCCACCAGATCGCTGTAGTGAAACTCGTTTCCTTCTTCTTCCGGAACGGAATCGAACCCGATTGAGTATGTACGCAGGTTATCTTCTTTAAGTTCAGACATGAGCGCCACGATCAGGCTGGAATCAACCCCTCCGCTTAAAAGGGCGCCAACAGGAACATCGCTCACCATTCTCAACTTTACCGCGCGGCGCAGGCTTTCAAGCACCGCTTCAATCCATTCCTCTTCCGAAAGGTCGTGACGAGGCTTCATCTCCAGCGACCAGAAGCGGCGCGAATGCTTGTTTCCTTCGCGATCAATGATCATCACCGTGCCCGGTTCCAGCTTTCGCACCTTTTCGTATATGGTATGCGGGGCCGGGACAACAGCATGAAAGGTGAGATAGTAGTTTAAGGCCTGTTTATCGATTGTGTAATCAAACAGGCCGGCATCGTTAAGAGCCTGTATGTTTGATGCAAAATAAAAATCTCCGTTGATTTCGGTATAGTAGAGCGGTTTTTTACCGAGACGGTCGCGGGCAAGGACGAAAATATCACGGTTGCTGTCATACAGGCAGAAGGCGAACATACCTTTCAACCGCTCGACAAACCTTTCTCCCCAGTGATGGTAAGCTTTCATCAGCACTTCAGTGTCTGAATTGGAAAAAAAGGTATACCCCACGCCTTTCAGTTCTTCGCGCAGTTCCCGGTAATTGTAAACTTCACCGTTATTAACGATCACCAGGCCCAGCTCTTTATCTTCCATCGGCTGGTTGCCCTGTTCGCTTAAATCGATAATGCTCAGCCTGGAATGGCCGAAGCCATAATTTTCTCCCATCCTTATTCCTCTATGATCAGGCCCTCTCTCAGCAAGAGCGGGCAGCATCTTTCGCAGCTCGTCTTCCTTGGTCTCAGATCCCTCCCTGGAAATCGTTCCACATATTCCACACATTTTTTTAACTTACATCTCCCCGTTTTCGATTTTGTAAAACCATTTAATTACATATTTTAGTATAACAAATGTTCGCCTCCCGGGGAAATAGGGTCAGGCAGCGTCATATCTGACCAGAAGGGCATACCTGCGCTATGAGCGAATCTCGGCAGCAATCTGCCAATATATTCGGCAAAGGTAATATATGCTCTGTAATGCTCTGTTGAAGGGAAAAAGAACTGTTATTTGCTTATAAGGCTGGCAGTTATTGTTAGGTGAGCTGAAGAAACAGGGCCTGCATCCATGCAAAAACGTTCACGGTCACTTCCCGGCTTATAGCTCCTTAACCCTTACCGGCAGGCTATTAATGTGCAACCTGGCTGAGAGAAAAGTTTAACCCGGGCTGACAAAAGGCAGAAAGAGAAAACAGGGGGGGTATAGTATTACCATGGCGGGCAGGTTTTGGCTTATCTGCTCTCCTGCTCCCGGGTCTCAAGATAGAGCCGGGGGAAGTAACGTTTGTAAAGGGCAGGGTTTCGATCTCGCCAGGGGTGTTCTCTTTTTAGCTCGTGCAGTGCTTCAAGGTTGAGATCGGCCAGGGCGATTGCATCTTTATCGAAGGGTTCGACTTCATCAAGAATCCCATCTTCTCGCGGCGTCAACTCCAGTGGCGCAAATATGCCGGCCCGTCCCGTGAATTGCATACCCGCTACCGATCCGACAAGTGCGCTTTTAACCCCGTAAACCGGGCTTTCCTGCACCCGCGGCCATACCCCCCGCAGGGCCAGCCAGTAGTTATACGATTCCATGTTTGCTATCGGCAGCAGGGCTATATCCGCATCCCCGGCTTCGAAAGCGCGAAAAGTCTCGTAATAGGTGGCATCCATGCAGACAGGTAGGGCCAGCCGGCCCAGCGCGGTATCGTAAACAGGAAAGCTGGAACCTCTTACCAGGTCCCACTCCTTCTCAATGACCATGAGATGAACCTTATCATGACTGCCAACCAGCTTGCCGTCAGGGCCAAACAGAAAGGAACGGTTAACCAGGTTACCGCCATCAGCGAGGATGTAACTGCCGGCCATCACATAAATGCCATAAGCATGGGCCAGGGTGCCATAAATAGCCGGCACCAGGCGTTTCACGATTGGCGACATGTAGCGAAAAAGAGCATCGATCGTTATATCTTCAGCGGCGGATTCTTTTGCAGAACCTTCGGGTTTTTCTCCCGCATCCTGTTCGCGATAGGCCTCTTCCATCGCTTCGAAGCCGGGCAAAAGACCAAGCAGGTGAAGACTGTTATACTCGGGGAAAGAGACCAGGTTCGCCCCCCTCTCCACCGCTTCAGCCAGGCGGTCGTGCATTGCGGCGGCGTAATCAAGCGGGCTTTTATAAAATTGCAGCTCCAGTTGCAAAGCGGCAGCCCTGACCACTTTTCGGTCCAGGGGCCTTTGAGCGCTTCTCAGATCGGGTTTAACGGTATTCAAAAGGTAGCTCCTGACCCTTTCGGGGCGGCAGGACCAGACCAGGTAGCGTTGAAACAGTTTTTCTTTCCAACCGTCAAGAGCCATCATTATCCTCCGGTCGGTAATGTAATATAAGCAATGAACAGGCCGGTTTACAGACCTTTCAATAAGCAGACGGGTTAAGGAGCTTTAATATTGGGTAAGCTGAAGTCAGTTTTTTGCGTCTTTCCTCGTCTAATTCTGCTGTGACAGCCTCTTTGCCCGGGGCGCCGCGGTTCAGGTAACCGCTTGAACCGGGCGTTATTTCACAGGGGCCAATGATGGCGCACTGCGCACCAAAAAGCGAACCGCCCAGCACCGCGTTAAGCTGAGCCTCTACAGCCCAAAACTGGTTCTGCTGTACCTGCGACCACATACCGGCAGCCTGGGCCCAACAGTTTAGTTCTCCCTGCAGGGCGCCGCAATGCAAAACCAGGTTTGCACCGCTTAAGGCCAGGATTCGCCCGGTTTCGGGATGGCGGGCATCGTTATCTATTATAAGGCCCGCTTTATAGGGGCCAATTTGAAACAGATCCAGTTCTTCGCCACGGCTTAAACCAAGCTCGCGCTGAAAGCGGGTCAGGTGGGTCTGACGCTGGCGGCCGCAGATAGAGCCTTCCGGATCGAAGATATAGGCGATATGATAAACCCTGCCGCCGCCCTTTTCAAAAATGGTTCCGGCAGCCAGGTACAGCTTCAGTTCCCGGGCGACACTGCTGTGCAGCTCAAGGTAAGCCTGGCGAAAAGGGCCTTCGTCCTCCATGCAGGCGGTAAAAGCTTCCCTTAGCCCGGCCGTATGGGGTATAGCGCCCGAGCCAAAAGCGAGGGCCGGCCCGGTCAGGGCGGGCAAAACCGCCAGTTCCGGCTGTTCGTTTTTCAATAGCCCGACCAGGCTGAGGCGGTATTCTTTCAATCCGCACAGGTTCAGCCCGGCCAGCGATAAGGCTGTTACCCGCACAGGGCATCAACCTCCAGTATTATTATTAGCCCCGCACACGTTCAGCGAGAGCTTCGGCCATTTCAAATGTTTTCGCTGTTCCGCCAAGATCGACGGTCACCATTTTGCCTTCCTTTATAACCGCCGCCAGGGCATTTTCAACTCTCCTGGCCGCTTCTTTTTCGCCAAGGTAATCAAGCATTAAAACGGCGGCCATGATCATGGCGGTGGGGTTAACCCTGTTCTGTCCGGTATACTTAGGCGCGCTTCCATGGACCGGTTCGAATAAAGCCGCCCTGGCGCCAATATTGGCACCGGGGACAAGCCCCAGGCCGCCTACCAGGCCGGCACAGAGGTCGGACAGGATATCCCCGTAGAGATTGGGCATAACCATGACATCGTAAAGCTGAGGTTTCTGGACTAACTGCATGGCCATGTTATCGACAATGCGGTCTTCGAACTCTATCTGGGGGTATTCTTTCGCTACTTCCCCGGCCACATCAAGGAAGAGTCCGTCAGAAAGTTTGAGAATGTTTGCCTTGTGTACGGCGGTAACTTTCCTGCGGTCGTTATTAACCGCGTATTCGAAGGCAAAGCGGGCTATCCGCTCCGAGGCGCTGCGCGTAATAATTTTTATACTTTCGGCGGCATCCTTTCCGACCATGTGCTCAACCCCGGAATAAAGGTCTTCGGTGTTCTCGCGAACCACGACCAGGTCAATGTCTTCGTATCGAGATATAACCCCGGGGAAAGTTTTCGAAGGTCTCAGATTGGCATAGAGATCAAGCTCCATGCGCAGGGCCACATTGATACTGCGGAAACCCGAGCCGATCGGAGTTGTCAGCGGACCCTTCAGGCCGATACCGTTTTTTCGCAAAGATTCTAAAACGTGCTCAGGCAAAGGAGTGCCGTATTCTTCAATCGCTCCTTCACCGGCAGTAACTTCTTCCCATTTAATATCCAGGCCGGTAGCTTCGATAACTTTGAGGGTTGCCTCCGATATCTCCGGACCGATACCGTCGCCTCTAATCAGGGTGATGGTGTACAAATTATGCTCCTCCTTTTAATCTATCTTCCTCTAATCATATCATATCCTGCTTTTTGTCCATTTTTTCCCAGAAAGAGTCAACCTGGCGGGCTGTCTCGGCCAGGCTCCCGCTGTTATCGATAACGGTATGGGCGTATTTTTTCTTCTCTTCAAGCGGCATCTGGGCCCGCAGCCGCCTGGCTGCATCAGCGGCGCTCAGGCCGTCTCGCCGGATCAGTCTTTCAACCTGCACTTCGCGGGGCACGTAGACCAGCAAAACCAAATCGACAGTTTTTTGTAAACCTGCCTCAATCAGAAGCGGTATGTCGTAAATAATAACGCCGCCCGGGTCTGCCTCTTTAATCTCTTCAGCCTTTTCTACAAAACGCGAACCTACCCAGGGGTGAACAATTTTATTCAGTTTTTCCAGCATCCGCTTGTCGTTAAAAACCAGGTTGGCCAGCTTCTCGCGATTAAGGTTTTTGTCGGGCAGCAGGATATCTTCGCCCAGCCAGTTGACTATTTCCTGCCAGGCCGGTTGTTCCGGCTCCACCGCTTCTTTTGCCAGGCGATCGGCATCAATGAGGTAAGCTCCCTTTTCTTCAAGCATCCCGGCTACTGTACTTTTTCCGGAGGCAATTCCGCCGGTCAGACCGATCAGGATCATTTGACTTCATCTTCCTCCCCTTCTTCGGAAACAGCCTGGCAGCAGGAGCAGTAATAAGTTCCCCTTCCGGCCACGGTAGTTTTGCAGATCGTGCCCCCGCAGCGGCAGTTTTCGTCTTTGCGGCCATATACTTTCAGGCGGGACTGAAAATCGCCGAGGGCGCCCGAAGCGCTGCGGTAATCGCGAAAGCTTGTCCCTCCATGCTCTATTCCCTGCTTAAGCACTTCTTGAATGGCGTCATAAAGCTCGCCTCTTTTTTCCCTGCAAAGGGTAGAGACCCTTGTTTCAGGGTGCAGGCTGCAGCGGAATAAACACTCGTCGGTATAGATATTCCCCATCCCGGCAGCAAAGCCCTGATCCAGCAGCAGCGCCTTCAGCCGCGATCGCTCCTTTTGGCCCAGTTTCTCGACAAAATCGCCCCTGCTAATCTCCGTGTAATAATCGGGGCCGACGTTGCGAAGCACGATCCGGTTCATCTCTTCTTCGTCGCGAAGAAGCCACAGTCGCCCGAATCTGCGCATGTCGAGAAAGAAAAGGGCGCTGCCGTCGCAGAAAGGCATGGTAACACGCAGAAATCGATCATCGTCCAAAGATCCGGATGCACTGTAAATAAGGTTGCCGGTCATGCGCAGGTGCACGACCATGATGCCCCGGTTAAGGTTGATGATCAGGTATTTGCCCCTGCGCCTTACCTTTTCCACCCCTTGCCCTTCCAGGCCGGCAGCAAAAAGCTCAGGAGAAGGATGCCCAATTGTGGTTGGCATATGCAAAACAGGACGGGCAAAGGTTTTACCCGGTAAAAGCGGTTCTAGTTCGCGTCGGATCGTTTCAACTTCGGGTAGTTCAGGCATCAAGCGCTCCTTCTAAAGTTTTTTCAGCTCTTCCCAGTTTGGCCCCCATTTCAGATCTACCTTCAGGGGCACTGTGAGATCATAAGCCTCTTCCATTTCTTTTTGGATCAGGGGCGCAAAAAAATCCAGCTCGCCTTGATCGATTTGGAATAGAAGCTCGTCGTGGATCTGCAGCAGCATTTCAGCTTTGAAGCCGCCGCCCTCGATGATCTCGTCAATTTTAATCATCGCCATTTTGATGATATCGGCTGCAGAACCCTGGATCGGGGTATTCAGGGCCATTCGCTCGGCAAAACTGCGGGTGTTGTGGTTAGACGAATTAATTTCAGGCAGGTAGCGGCGGCGGTTGAGGATCGTAGTTACATAACCTTTATCTCGCGTTTCAGCAATAATCCTGTCCATGTATTCCCTTACGCCGCTGTAGCGCTCGAAATAGCTGTCAATATAGGCTTTTGCCTCGCTGCGCGCTATTTTCAGGCCCTGCGCCAGCCCGTAATCGCTGGATCCGTAAATGATCCCGAAATTAACCGCTTTGGCCTTTTCGCGCATCAAAGGGGTTACCTCTTCAAGATCAATCCCGTTTACTTCAGCCGCAGTACGGCGGTGGATGTCCTCGCCGCCTTTGAATGCCTCGACCAGGATCGGGTCCTGCGACAGGTGGGCCAGGATCCGCAGCTCCACCTGGGAATAGTCGGCGGCAAAATAAATTTTGCCGTTCCCCCCCGGGACAAAAGCACGTCTGATCCGGCGCCCTTCTTCCATCCGGATCGGTATGTTTTGCAGGTTGGGATCGCTGCTGCTCAACCGGCCCGTTGCGGTGGCGGCCTGGTTGAGGGTAGTGTAGATTTTGCCTTCTTTTTGATCAATTAAATCGATTAAGCCGGATAGATACGTTCCTTCCAGCTTTGCCAGCTGCCTGTAGTGAAGAAGCAATCCGGCGATATCGTGCTTCTGGGCCAGCTCTTCCAGGACCTTCGCATCTGTAGAGCGGCCCGTCTTGGTTTTACGGGCCGCCGGCAGTCCCAGTTTGTCAAATAATATTTTTGCCAGCTGCTGGGGTGAGTTAATGTTAAATTCTTCGCCAGCCAGGAGATGGATCTCTTTCTCCAACTTTTCAAGCCTGCTGCTTATTTCGGCGGACAGATCGCGCAGGTAACCTTCGTCGACGGTCAGGCCCCGCCTTTCCATGCGGGACAACAGGCCGGCCAGCGGCAGTTCAAGCTCGTAGAGAAGTTTTTCCAGCTCATACTCGGCCAACTGTTCGGACAGGGTATCACGCAACGCGAATAACTGCCTGGCCTGTTCAGCTAAAAAAGGGCCCGCTTCGGCGATCGTTTGCTCTTTTTTCTTACCCCGGGCGGAGTTGTCCGCTTCAAGCCCAAGATAAATGTTGAAAAGTTCGCCCAGGCCGAAACGGCCGCGGGCGGGATCTGCCAGATATGCGCCGAGAAAGGTATCGAAAGTAACTGGCGGGGTTGAAAATTCAAGGCTGTAAAAAAGATGGTGGCACAGCTTGGCATCATGGGTTAATATTTTCAGATTATGACCGGTCAAAGATTCCATGACCGCTTTCAGGGGCGATTTGCGGCCCGATGCGATAAAATTTTCAGGGTCGATATAATAACCCTGCCCGGAAGATATGGAGAGCCCGATTATCCGGGGGAGCTGCCTCCAGTAAGGTCGCCCCTGCTTCATCTGCAGGAGCAGGGAAACCTCCTTCGATTCTGCCTTTTTGAGCAGCGATTCCAGTTCATCCTGTGATTTTAAGAGGATCGCGTTAGTCTCTTCTTTTACCTTGCCTTCAGGGGAACTTTTCTCTTTAAACCTGTTGGCCAGGCTCCTGAAATCAAGCTCGTCAAATATCTCCAGCAGTTTCTCCCGGTCGGGATCGCCGTAACGCAAATCTTCCCAATCCAGGTCCAGCGGAACATCCAGGCGCAGCCGGACCAGTTTACGGCCTCTCTGGAGATCATCCCGGTATTGTTCAAGGTTAGCGGCCACTCTTCCTTTAAGTTCAGCCAGATTTTCGTATATCCCTTCAATTGAACCGTATTGTTCCAGGAGACTGCGGGCAGTTTTTTCACCTACTCCCGGCACCCCGGGAATGTTGTCGGAAGGGTCGCCCCGCAGGGCCTTGTAGTCGATAAATTGCTCGGGGGTCAGGCCGTACTGTTCAGTCATCTTTTTCCGGTCATATTTTTCCATGCTGCTGATCCCTTTTTTGGTCAGCATCACCGTCACTGCGTCATTAACCAGCTGAAGCAGGTCGGCATCACCGCTAACGACAGTAACCCGATGACTCTTATCATCGGCCAGGCGGGAGATAGTACCGATTACATCGTCAGCTTCAAAATCTTCCACTTCGAAGACGGGGACCCCGAGGGCGGCAAGAACTGCGCGGGTCCGTCCGATCTGTTCTGCCAGCTCGTCTGGCGTTTTCTCCCGCTGGGCCTTGTAAGACTGATCAATCTGAACCCTGAATGAAGGCCGGGGAGGATCAAAAGCGACAGCTGCATAATCCGGTTCTTCCGCCTCCAGTAGTTTTAAGAGCATGTTTGTAAAACCGTAAACGGCATTAGTGTGCTCGCCGCGACGGCTCTGCATCGGTGGCAGGGCGTAAAAAGCCCGGTAGAGTAAACTGTTTCCATCTATAACAAGGAGCTTTCCACTTTCAGAGGCTGTCAATTGAGCAGCTCCTTTACGAGCCCGGAAGTTTGAACTGGCTGTTTAAATCGGCCATTTCAATGGCTGAAGCCGCGGCCTGCCAGCCCTTGTTGCCGGCCTTGCTGCCGGCCCTCTCGATGGCCTGCTCCAAAGTATCGCTGGTGATTACCCCGAATATAACCGGTATCCCTGTTTCCAGGCCAACCGCTGCCACCCCTTTGGAAACTTCGGCGGCGACATAATCGAAATGAGGGGTGGCGCCCCGGATAACAGCGCCCAGGCATATTACAGCATCGTAACGCTTGCTCAGGGCCGCTTTCTGCGCCGCCAGCGGTATTTCAAAAGCGCCGGGCACCCAGATTAATTCAATATTCTCTTCGCCGGCTTCGTGGCGCTTCAGGCAGTCGAGCGCGCCGCCAAGCAAATGGCCGGAAATGAATTCGTTAAAACGGCTGACAACTATGGCGAACTTGTAGTCGCGGGCAATAAGTTTTCCTTCAAAGGTTTTCAAATCAGTCACTCCCCGTTAGTCGTTTAATATAATCAGGACATCTTTAAAATATGGCCCAGCTTATCTTTTTTAGTCGACAGGTAATTGCAATTATACTGGCACGGTTCTATTTCCAGGGGAACCCTTTCGACAATGTTGAGGTCATAACCTTCCAGGCCTTTAATCTTGCGTGGGTTATTTGTTAAAAGCTTGACTTTCCTGATTCCCAAGTCAACCAGGATCTGGGCGCCAACGCCATAATCGCGCAGGTCATCGGCAAAACCGAGGGCTTCATTTGCCTCAACGGTATCTTTGCCCTGATCCTGCAGCTCATAGGCGCGGATCTTATTTAAAAGGCCGATCCCCCGACCCTCCTGGCGCATGTATATCAAGGCTCCGGTGCCGTTTTCCGCAATCTGTTTCATTGCCTGGTGAAGCTGATTGCCGCAATCGCAGCGGAGGGAGGCAAAAACGTCACCGGTAAGGCACTCTGAATGAACCCTTACCAGGGCCGCTTGATCGGGATCAATATCGCCCATAACCAGGGCCAGGTGGGCAAGGTTATCAATGTTGTTTTCGTAGGCGATCAGCTTGAAAGTACCGAAAATTGTCGGCATCTCTGCAGTAGCCGAACGCCAGACCAGTTTCTCCTTCTTCATCCGGTAGTTAATCAGGTCCGCGATGCTGACCAATTTGAGGTCGTGTTTCTTACAAAACTCGATTAGCTGCGGCAGCCTGGCCATACTGCCGTCATCATTCATGATCTCGCAGATCACTCCGGCCGGTTCCAACCCGGCCAGGGTAGCCAGGTCGACCGCCGCCTCGGTATGGCCGGCCCGACGCAGCACTCCGCCCTCCATTGCCTCAAGGGGAAAAATATGCCCCGGACGGCGCAAGTCTGAGGGCTTTGTTTCAGGGTCGATCAGGGCCTGCACCGTTTTTGCGCGCTCGAAAGCGGAAATTCCTGTCGTGCAGGATCCCACATCTACCGACACAGTAAAAGCGGTGCAGTGGGCA
>SLPH01000028.1 GCA_007132095.1 Syntrophomonadaceae bacterium
CAGCGTTCCAGGGATTCAGGGCAGCGAGGGTAAAAGCGGCATCCCGTTGGAAAAGCGGCCGGGTCCGGCGGTTCCCCTTCCAGGACTACCGGGTTTTTAACGTTTAACAGGTCCGGTTCTGAAAAGGCCAGGGCCCTGGTGTAGGGATGCAAGGCCTGAGACAACAGCGCAGCCGGCAGTTCTTCCACAACCTGCCCGCCATACATTACCACCAGGCGAGAGCAAAGATAACGAACAGCAGCCAGGTCGTGGGTAACAAAAAGATACTGTACTCCATTATCTCTTCTTATATCCTGCAGCAGGTTTAACAGCTGAGCCTGCACCGACACGTCGAGCCCCGAAGTAGCTTCGTCGCAGATGATCAGCCTAGGCCGGGCAATAATAGCCCTGGCCAGGGCGATCCTTCGCTGCTGCCCGCCGCTAAATTCATGGGGATAGCGATTCGAGCTGCCAGGGTTTAACCCTACCTGGGCCATGGCCTCCTTAACCCTTGCTTTTAGAGCAGCGCCATTTAATTTATCCGCTATATTTAGCAGCGGTTCCGCGATCGCCTGACCGGCTGTCATTCTCGGATTAATTGATGCGGCTGCATCCTGGAAAACTGATTGCACTTCCCGGCGGTAAAAAAGCAGCTTTTTACCCGGGCAGCTGTTTAAACTCTGACCGCGAAAAACAACTTCGCCGGCAGTCGGTTCTTCGAGCCTGAGCAGGAGCCTAAGCAGAGTACTCTTTCCGCAGCCGCTTTCTCCCACTATCCCCACGCTTTCATTCCCGGAGAGAGACAAAGCAGCCCCGTCTAAAGCTTTAAGAACCTCAGCTTTACGGCCCCGGTTAACCCGGTAATACTTCTTAAGATCGCGGCACTGCAGGAAAATTATCAGCAACTCCCATCCATAATTTGTTTGGCCGGTTCAGGCAGCTTGTGACAGGCGGCAAACCTCCCCCCGCCCCGATCTGCAAGGGGGGGAACATCTTCTGCACAGATGGTCTCCGCTTCGCTACAGCGCTGCCGGAAAGGACACCCGGAAAAGCTTTCAGTTATTAACGGCGCGCTGCCCGGAACAGGCTCAAGCCTTCCATTTCGGCAAAATGCGGGATGAGAGCGAAGCAGCGCCCTGGTGTAAGGATGAAAGGGGTGACCAAAAACATCGCGCATCGATCCTTCTTCAACAATAATACCGCCGTACATAACAGCTACCCGGTCGGCAACAGTGGCAGCGGCGGCAAGATCGTGGGTGATAAAAAGCAGGGAGAGGCAGCATCGATCGAGCTCATTTTTTAACAGGGCCAGAATCTGCCCCTGCAGCGTTACGTCAAGAAATGAAGTAGGTTCATCAGCGATCAGGATCTGGGGGTGAAGGATCAGCGCCAGGGCCAGGGCTGCGCGCTGCCGCATCCCGCCGCTTAATTGAAAGGGGAAGCTGTTGTAGACCCTTTTTGCAGGCAGTTTAAGAGCATCAAGCTTGACCAGGGCCATCTCTTCAGCCATTGATTTAGATGCCCGGCGATGCGATTGGATTGTTTCCCTGATCTGGTTGCCTATCGTAATTACCGGATTTAAGGCGGCGAGGGGATCCTGGAACAGAATTGACAGTTCTTCGCCACGCAGCTTTCTCATTTGGCTGCCCGACTTCGCTAAGAGGTCATCGCCGTTCATACGGATTTCCCCGCTGACAATCCGCCCCGGTTTAGGGATCATGCGCAATATTGAAAGGGCGGTAACGCTTTTACCCGCACCGCTCTCGCCTATCAGGGCCAGGCAGCGGTTCCGGGGCAGTTCGAAGTTAACCCCGTTAACGGCATAAATAGTCCCGGACCGGGTATAAAAACGGGTAGAAAGGTTTTTAACAATTAGTGCCGGTGATAACTTTTCCTTACATTGCATCTATTTCTCCACTGCCTTTCCTGCCCCGGGCAAAAGCCAGGCAAAATGTCTTTTTTCTCCTTCCACGCTGCCAGAAGAACGCGGATCGAGAATATCGCGTAAACCATCGCCAAGCAGGTTGAAGCCAAGCACGGTCAGGGCGATAGCGATACCGGGAACAAACATCAGGCGGGGAACGGTCTGCAAATAAGGCCTGGCGTCATTAATCATCGCTCCCCATTCCGGAGTTGGCGGTTGCGCTCCCAGCCCTAAAAAAGACAAGGTGGCTATAGATAAGACCAGTTTACCCAGGTCCAGGGTCGCCAGGACCGCCAGGGGAGGCAAAACATTTGGCATTATGTGGCGCCATACTACTTTTAAATCGGGGGTCCCGCAGACCCTGGCCGCTGCGATATATTCTTTTTCCTTGATCGATAAAACCATACCGCGGACCACCCTGGCATAACCAACCCATGATACGAGGGCAAGGGCTAACATTACATTGAATAGACCGGGCCCGAGTACGCCAATCAGGACCAGGGCCAGTATCAGGTTTGGAAAAGCAAGTATTGTATCAACCATCCTCATAACAGCTGTATCCAGTAAACCGCCCCTGTACCCGGCCAGGAGACCTGCCGGAACACCGATCGACAGGATAACAATAAGTATGGAAAGAGCATACTGCAGCGTTACCCTGGCCCCAAAAAGCACCCTGGAATAAAGGCAGCGGCCCAGAGCATCGGTTCCAAGGGGATAGTCAGCTCCCGGGGGAAGAAGCCGTTCGGTTAACGAAACCGGCTCCGGGTTATGCGGGGCCAGTAAGGGGGCGAAGATAGCTGCCGCCAAAACTAAGGCTATAATCAACAGGCCGCTCAGCGCTGCCGGATCGCGGACCAATTTGTTAAACATCAGCCAACCTCCTTTCCGCCCAACCTGATTCTCGGATCAAGATAGCGATAAGAGAGATCGACAGCAAGATTGACCAGAACATAGATTACCGCCATCAGCAGGGCGTAACCCTGCAGAATGGGAATATCGCGGTTAAAAATCGCCTGCACGGCCAACCGACCTACACCAGGCCAGGCAAACACCTGCTCTACAACCATGGTTCCGCCCAGCAGGTTGCCCAGTGATAGACCAAACACCGTCACCAGGGGAATAAGGGCATTCTTCAGAGCATGCCGGCCGATCACCAGCGTCTCTCGGACACCCCGGGCCCTGGCCGCCCTGACATATTCCAGCTGCAGCACCTCCAGCAGGCCAGCCCTGAGCAACCGTGCATATGTTGCCGCCAAACCGAACCCAAGGGTCAGGGAAGGAAGCAGCAGGTGCCTGATCGTACCCCTGCCCATCACCGGCAGCCAATCCAGGTGAACCGCCAGCATGCTGATCAGCAACAGTCCCAGGTAAAAAGAGGGCACCGAAGCGCCGATAAGGGCAGTAAAACGGCTAAAATGATCAATGAAAGTGCGATTATACAGCGCAGCAGCAATTCCCAGGGGGAAAGCAATCAGAAGCATTGCCAGGAGCCCTCCCGCAGCCAATTCCAGGGTGGCCGGCAGGCGGCTGAGAATTTCCCTGGCAACAGGTTCACCGCTGGAGTACGAAACTCCCAGATCGCCGCTTAATAAACGTCTCAGCCAGTGCAGGTAGCGCTCATACAGGGGCCCGTCAAGTCCCATCAGGCGCCTCGCTTCTTCCAGGGCTTGCGGGGTAAGCTCTATATCGCGCTTTGCTAAAATAATCTCAGCCGGATCGCCGGGAGCTAATTCAACTAGTAAAAAAGTAATTATACTGACTCCGATCATGACCGGAATGAGGGTGGCAAACCGTTTAAGCAGGTAATAAGACAAAAAAGCACCCCTGTACCACATATTCACACATCCGTAACACCACTTTGGAAAAAATAATACCGTAAAAGGTGTTACACTTTCCATTATAAGTGTTATAATTAAGCAGCGCAAGGCTATTTCTTCTAAATTATGCACCTTTATTGTGATTTTGAGAATTCGTGGAACATAACCACCCGGGCAGGCCGCGGAGATCTCACATTCTTAATTTAAAACTAACTGTTTGAGCTGCGCTGAATAAGGAGTGGGGACCATGAAACCTGATTACAACCTGTTTGAAAAACCGCAGCTGATTGCGGACCGGCATTTTTGGATCAAAGCCTGGAATGCAGCAAACAGCAAATCTCATTTCAGCAAACGCCGCCACGATGCCGACATCTTTTCCTTCTGGGGGAAAATGGCGGACCAGTTTGAGCAAAACCCTTTCCAGGAACGGCTCAGGCAAAGACTAAAACGAACCATGGATTTTCTGGAGAAGGAAAAGTTTCGATTCAAAAACAGCAGGATTATTGATATAGGCTGCGGCACAGGCGATTTCAGCCTTGCATTTGCGAAAGAAGGAGCTCTCGTAACCGCTTTAGAGCCGGCAGAG
>SLPH01000151.1 GCA_007132095.1 Syntrophomonadaceae bacterium
AAAACAATATTGAGCGTCTGGTGGTAATTGCTAAGGAAGATATTATCGATCTGGATGATTTGCCGGAAATACTTACCCAGGACTACGTTGAAAGCTGCCAGAACGGGTCAGAAGAAGAGGTTATACCCCTTAAAGAAGCGGTTAGCCGGCTGGAAAAAGAGCTTATAACGGCAGCGATTAATAAATATGGCTCCGGATCCAGGGCGGCAAAGCATCTTAAAATAGATCAATCAACCCTGTCGCGAAAAATGCAAAAGTACTCTCTCGAAGGGATAAAGGAACCGCTCGTGTAAATTAACCGGGTGCAGCGCGCGGTTTGAGGGCAGCGTGCGATTGCAATCTCTCTTCTTGTAATTAGTCCTGTTTCTGCAGGGCTTGCGTTAATTTATCAATTCCCCCTGCAGCATCGCTTACTATGTGGAAACGAATCGCCTTTCGGCCCGCATCAAGTAAAGCCTGCCAGTCGCCCAGCGCCTGGGCCTTCTTCAGTGTTCCGAAGCTAATTGAGCGGCGGCCGCTGCCGGACCCGCCTGGAATTATCACATCTTCCCGGTCTTCAGCGGTGAGCTGAATAAAGAACCCGTTACCGGCATCGCCCTTGTGCAGTTGGCCGGTAGAATGAAGAAAGCGCGGTCCGTAACCGACGGTGACAGCTACTCTGTAGAGAGAGCCGATTTTTTGGCGCAGCAGTTGTAAAGCGCGGTCTGTTTCAGGGTCTGGCTGCAGGTAAGCCTGAATAGCGACATACGGCAGAGCCCCCATCTTGACGGTGGAGGCTTGCTGAAGGGCGCTGAAAAAGCCCTGCCAGCCCTCTTCAAGGTTGTTTGCCTTAAAGCGCGGGCAGCCGAGGTAAACCTGAAAGCAATCAAGCTCAAAATCCGGCTCAGCTTCTTTAAGCCGGCCTTTTTCCTCGTATTCAGTGATCAGGTCGCGGGCTAAAACCTTGGCTGATTCTACATCAGGCTGGTCAAAGGGGTTGATCTGAAGCGACCAGCCGGCAATTGCTGTTGCCATCATCCAGCGGAACATTTCTCCACCCAGGCTGTAGATGTCGGGCAGGTCCAGCCGGATCAGGGGGAGCCCCTGATTTGCCATGGTTTTGGCCGTTTCCTCCATTTCAGGGTCTTGATTCAGGCTGAATATAATAAATAGCCGATCAGGCCCATATTCTGCAGCCTTTAACAGGGGCTCGCTGTCAACAGGCAATAATCCTTTACCTTTTTTGCCGGTGCTTTCAGCCAGGAGCTGCTCAAGCCAGAGCCCAAAGGGGCGAATTTTTTCCGAAGCGATCAGGGTTATCTTGTCCTGTCCGCTTTTGCCCATCGCGCTTAAGGCTGCGCCCAGCAGGGCGGGCGTATTCCCGTCTTTGGCTGAAAAACCCCCGGCTTTACTGACTACAGCCATCTCTTTGGCCTTTTCCAGCAGTGTTTGCAAGTCGATTCCCAACAGGCCTGCCGGAACCAGGCCGAAGTAAGAGAGGGAGGAATACCTGCCGCCGATGTCCGGATTGTTCAGAAACACTTTCCTAAAGCCCAGCGCTTCTGCCTTCTCTTCCAGCTTGCTGCCGGGATCGGTTATAGCTATGAAGTTCTGCCCGGCATTCTCTTCGCCCACTTCTTCGCTGACCTTACTGTAAAAATATTTCATCAGAGATAATGTTTCCACGGTCCCGCCGGACTTGGTTGAGACTATGATTAAAGTCTTTTTAAGATCGCTCTTTCTCTCAAAATGTAAAATGGCGCCCGGGTCCGTCGTGTCCAGAACTTCAAGGGAGGGATAACCGTTTCTGCTTCCGAATATTGTGCCGAAAACCTCTGGAGCCAGGCTCGAACCGCCCATCCCCAGCAGCAGAACCTGCTTAACTCCGTCGGCGCGAACTTCTTCAACAAACTGCTCAATTTCCGGCAGGGCGGTTTTCATTTCTTCATGGCTTTGAAGCCAGCCAAGCCGGTTACTTATTTCTGCCGGATCGGGGCTCCAAACAGTGTGGTCACGATTCCAGATCCGTTCAACAACCCTTTCACTGTCCAGCCGATCCAGTTCTTCCCGGAGCAGTACCCAGGGTATATTTTTCAGCTGCATTAAAATCTCTCCCTCTTGAACTGATTTGTAAATAAGCTAACAGGCTCCTGCCTTCTGCTACCAGGTTTTCAGGCAGGCAGCTATGGTTCTTTCATGGAAAAAGGTGTAAAAATCTCGGTTGCGCATAATTTGGAGGGTTAATGTTAGCATATGCCAAACTATTTTGCGCCCCGTTAATTTCCCGGCAAGTTTTCGCAGCCGGGCTCAAGAAGAACGGCCCTGGCCGGCATTGCCTCAACCCCTTTAATTTTGAGCGGAAAAAGCATCAGGGTATATAACCCGGGCGGAACCTTTTGCAGGCGCAGGCCTTCAAGAATCCATATTCCCGCCCCAAGCAGGGTTTTATGAGTTTCGTGACCTGGCTGGTCTCGCTCTATCCCCAGTGCGTCTATACCTACCCCGCGGAACCGTTTTTCGGCCAGGTATTCTGCACCTGTTCTGTCGAGGTAAATGAAGTTAAAATCAAAACGGTCGGAAAAAGAATTTTTTGTTTTCAGAAGCACTGTTTCCACACTTTTCAGAGCTAACCCCTGCGCCTCTAATTTCGACATTTCTCTCCCAAGGAGTTCGGCTGTTAAAGCGTCACCAGTCATGGCAGAAAAGTCAAGCACCAGGCAGCAGGTCATGGTGTCAGAATGCTGCCACTGGTCTGATGTTGCTCCGCCCGGCAGGAGATGAAGGGGCATATCGATATGAGTTCCAGTGTGCAGATCCATATCAAGCCTTGTTTCATAAACAGTGCTGTTTTCAAAACTGGCGCTGTTTTTTAGCAGAGGTTTTTTCGCTGGCCTGTTTTTATAAACGGCCATATCTTCAGATATAGTCATTGAAATATCATAAAGGGTCATTTAAAATTATCTCCTTTCAGGTTAATGTTTTTATCTCCACCAGTTTCGTTTATCCCTGTCGAGGATGCTGCTAACTGCCTCCGGACCCCGGCTGCCCGGTTGATAGGGATGCAGGCAGCCGCCTTCGAGACGGTAATCTTTATAGATAGAGTCAATGATAGACCAGGAGCACTCAATTTCCTTCCAGCTTGAAAACCTGGTTTTATCCCCGGCCATGGCGTCGGCCAGCAACCTTTCGTAAGCTTCAGGGGTATTAATCAGGAAGGCACAGGGCTGGCAGAAATCCATGTCGACAGGGACAATTTCGGCCATGGTGGCCGGCTTCTTTATGTTAAACTGAAACACTACTCCTTCCCTGGGTTGCACCTTCAGGGTTAGCAGGTTGGGGAGGAAGCGCTTATCTGCTAAAGAACCTTCCGGTAAAAGATGAGAGCTGATCTGCAACGGAACCTTAAACTGGATTACAATTTTGGCGATCTTTTCATCAAGCATTTTGCCGGTGCGCAGGTAAAAAGGAACACCCCTCCATCTCTCGTTATCTATGGCCAGTTTTAGGAAGGTAAAAGTTTCTGTTTGCGAAGCGGATGATACATCCGGTTCGTCCCGGTAGCCTGCATACTGCCCGAAAACGACATTGTCCTTCGTGCTGCCCTCGGGCCAGATTGAGATTTTTTCCAAAAGCCTCAGCTTTTCCTGATAAAGGCTATCTACATCCACATGTGAAGGTGGCTCCAGTGAGGTTAAAGCAAGCATCTGAAAGAGATGGCTCTGAACCATGTCTCGCATCGCCCCGGAGAGATCGTAATAATGTCCGCGTTCTCCAATTCCACTGTCTTCACTGGCTGTAATTTGTATATTGTCGATGTAGCGGTTCTTCCAAAGCGGCTCAAAAATGCAGTTGGCAAAGCGAATCACCAGGATGTTTTGCAGCATCTCTTTGCCCAGGTAATGATCAATCCTGTAAATGTCACGTTCATTAAATGTGCCTGTAAGCGCCTCATTAAGCGCAGCTGCGGAAGCAAGATTGTTACCAAAAGGTTTTTCAATGATAATCCTTCGCCAGCCGTCTGAGGAGTTGTTCAGCCCGTGTTGCTTCAAGTTTGCTGCCACCGAATCGAAGAGCCTGGGAGCAAGGGCTAGATAATAGATGATGTTTTGAGCCTTGGTATGCGAGGCGCTCAACTTATCGATAGTATCCTTCAAACCCTGGTATGCAGAACTATCTTCGACGTCCATGGCGTGGTAATGTAAGCCGGAAGCTGTTTTCTCCCATAACTCTTTTTCGAATGGCGAAGCTGAATATTCTTCTACCGAGGCAGCCAGTTCCTGGCGGTATTGAGCGCTGCTCTTATTCTTTCGCCCTAC
>SLPH01000214.1 GCA_007132095.1 Syntrophomonadaceae bacterium
CGGGCCAATAGAAGCAAGAGCAACCCCATCCGGCAGGGGGAAGAGACCCGGTTCAAGCATCTCTTTCAAATTACGTACCGTTGAAGAGCTTGTAAAAGTAATCATATCCAGATCACCGGCGGCGATCATATCGCCCAGCGAAACCCCTGCCGGAAGACCTTTTTGGGTCCGGTACGCCGTGACCTGGTCTGTTATCGCTCCCATTTCCTGCAGCATTTCCGGCAGGGCTGAACGGGCCTCTTCGGCCCGGGGCAATAATATCCTGTCACCCTTTTTCACCTTGTCCCGCATCGCCTCGGCAGCCGCTTCGGCGCGATATTCCTCCGGCACCGCATCGAGAATCAAACCGCGCCTGGTAAGAGCCTCTGCGGTTACCGGGCCGATGGCGCAAAGCTTGATCCCCTTTAAGCAGCGTATATCCTTTTGAAGAACTTTCATGCGCTCGAAAAAATACTCAACTCCGTTCACGCTTGTAAACACGGCCCAGCTGTAATCATGGAGAGAGCCGATAGCCCTGTCGAGCGGGGCCGTATCAGCGGGGGCAACAATCTTAATAACCGGGAAAAGGGTGACTTCTGCCCCAAGGTTCTCCAGCTTTTCAGCAAAGGCAGACGCCTGCTCCCTGGCCCTGGTTACAACTATACGCTTGCCGAAAAGCGGCCTTTTTTCCACCCAGGCCAGCCTGTCCCGCAGCCTGGCAACCTCGCCCACAACGATTACGGCCGGGGGTTTAAAGCCGTGTTCTGCAGCCCGTGCAGCAGCCGTTTCCACTGAGGCTTGTAGAACCTGCTGACCTGAAGTGGTGCCCTGGCTGATCAGGGCTACCGGCGTTGATGGAGAAAGACCCTCAGCAACCAGCTTTTCCATAATCAGGGCCAGGTTACCCATACCCATGAGAAAAATTTTGGTCCCCCTGCTGCCGGCAAGAGCACGCCAGTTTATACCTGAATCAAACTTTGCCGGATCTTCATGGCCTGTTACTACTGTGAATTCAGAAGCCAGCCCCCGGTGAGTAACCGGAATACCGGCGTATGCGGGAACAGCAACAGCAGCAGTAACGCCGGGAACGATAGAAAAGGGAATCCCCCTTTCCTCCAGGTGGGCAGCCTCCTCGCCCCCGCGTCCAAATACGAAGGGATCTCCGCCCTTTAGGCGGGTGACTTTCAGCCCCTGCGAGGCCTTTTCCGCCAGTAGTTTATTAATATCTTCCTGCTTCATCTGGTGGCACCCGGGCTTCTTTCCCGCGAAAATCAGCTCGGTGCCAGGCCTGGCATAGGACAACAGCCGCTGGGGAATAAGCCTGTCATAAACGATAACATCGCTGCGCTTGATACAGCTTAACCCTTCAACGGTAATCAGGCCCGGAGCCCCGGGACCGGCGCCAACCAGGTAAACTAATCCGCTACCTTCTTTTTGTGCCGTCATATTGCTTTACACTCCTGCCTGCTTTCGCTTAAAATCAATCCGCACCCCTGTCGCAGCAGCTTTTCTGCCAGGGAGATACCAAGCTGTTCCGGATTGGAAGACTCACCATACTCTGCTCCCCTGACCATAATCCTGCCGTCGTTGGAAGCGACCATTCCTTTGAGATGAAGCTTCTGCCGATCCAGGGTTGCCAGCGCTCCAACAGGAACATGACAGCCCCCGCCCAGCTTTTTCAAAAATGCTCTCTCGGCCCTGACTGCGGCTCCGGCGGCATGGCAGTGCAGGGGGGAAATCATCCTGCCTATTTCCCTGTCACCGTCCCTGATCTCAATTCCCATCGCACCCTGTCCTACGGCAGGCAGGCAAATTTCGGGAGGCAACACCTGGGTAATTCTTCCGGCCCATCCAAGCCTCTTTATCCCTGCATAGGCGAGGATAAGGGCTTTAAAATCGCCCCGCTCCAATTTGCTGAACCTGGTATCCAGGTTTCCGCGCACCGGTTCGACAGCAAGCCTGGGGCAATAATGAAGCAGCTGGGCTTTTCGTCGCAGAGCGCTGCTTCCTATCGGGGCGCCATCAAACAGATCTTCCAGGGTTTTATAGCTACCGCTACCCACAACAACATCCCAGGGCAGCTCCCTGGTCAGCACTGCCCCTATGTTCAACCCGTCGGGGATGGCTGTGGGCATATCTTTCATGCTGTGCACAGCCAGGTCAATCTCTCCCTTGAGCAGGGCGGCCTCCAGCTCTTTGATGAAGAGTCCCTTATCGCCGATTTTTTCCAGGGGAAGATCCTGGATCAGGTCACCTGTGGTTTTAATTTTCACCACGGTGAATCTTACCCCCGGAAAGAGTCTCTCCAGGGCAGTGCGGACAATAGCTGTTTGCACCATCGCCAGCCTGCTGCCCCTGGTGCCTATGACAACTGTTTTCACAACTTCACCTCTTTGGTCGGTTTGGAGAGGACAGCCCCGCTTTCTTCAACCATACTTTCAACCAGGCGCTTAAAGCTCTCCGGCGGCAGCTCCTTAAAGGCCTGGAAATATGCCGGCGCGCTAATTTTTTTTAGTAAAGCGGCCCGTTTAACCGGGCAGGCTATTTTAGCCAATATTAAGCGCCTCAGCTCTGATAATGCGACGGCAAACCGACCGTAGTCGGGGCCATATTCTTTTCCAAGCTCATCTCTCAAGCGGCGGGCAAGAGCAGGGCTGCTGCCGCCTGTCGATACGGCAATCTGAAGCAGGTCCCTCTGTAATACGGCAGGAATGAGAAAGCTGCTTTCTTCAGGGCTATCGGCAATGTTGACCAGGATATTTCTTTTCTTGCAGTCTGATGCCAGGGCGGCGTTAACATTGCGGTCGCCTGCTGCGCCAACAGCCAAGAAGCAGCGATCAAGAAAATCGGATTTATATTTGCTCATAATGCAGGTTAACAAGCCCCCGGCGGCCAGCTTTTTCAGTCCCACGGTTACAGTGGGGCTGACAACTACAACTTCTGCTCCGTACTTTAGCAGGTAGGTTACCTTACGCTCTGCAACAGGGCCGCCCCCTACAATCAGGCAGCGCTTTCCGGCAAGTTTAATGCTGATCGGGCAGCACTCAAAGGTATGTTCCATACTTCCCATAATCCACAGCTCCAATAGTATTCAATAATCCAGGCCCGGTTCAAACAGGGTGCCGTAAAACAAAAACTCCGCCCAGAAAGTAACAAGGCGGAGTTAAGCTACAAAAATAATAGCGCCGTGAAGGATAGAAAGCGGCGCTCTTCTCGCAACCAGCCCTTTCACTCGAAGGGGAACGTAGCGGCAATCAGGCAGGTCTCCTGGCTTACACTCATCGCCTTCTCCTCCTTCCCGGCCTGCCGGCCAGTGGATAAATGGAGTCGGCTCCTGCTTACAGTGACGGGATCGCACCGGATTTTCACCGGCTTCCCTCTTCGTCCTCTTAAGGACACCTGAATGCATCTATTTAATTTTTCCTATCGTAACATAGCCAACCTATACCTGTCTACAGGAAGTATTCATATTTCCCACGAAAATTAATATTTGCTGCCCGAAATTAGCGCTATCTCTTTGTAAGCTAACCGGCCGCTGCTAAACCGGCACTGGCCCCGGAGCACTTACAGGCCTGGCCTTAAGCGCTGCAGCTATAGCGGGCTTAAATCATGCTTGCCTTTGGAGATAACGATTGAGAGCGCTTCTTCCAGCAGAGAGGTAAACTCAGCGCAGCAATATTCCGCAGCTTCCCCGGGTCGGGGATAAAAGGAAAATTGCCATCCGGGAACGAGATGTTTTAACTGTTCCATCGCAATCACCATGGCATCTTCAGGTTCAATAAGCCTCCAGTTAAGCAGGTCAAGAAGATGGGTATAAATGGTGACCCTGGCAATAAGCGGTTCGTTACAGGAGGCCTGAGCAAAGCGCTCTTTGAAAACCTGGTGATCTGCGTTGGTATAATAACCTCTTTCCAGGCAGAATTTCCAGAGGCTTTCAGCGGTAATTCCAAAACGTTTTACTCTTTTCAAGAGGTTTCCTTTTATATATGCTTCGAAACCGTTTTCAGCCACCAGGGCCTCTTTGACAGTGGCGACGACCAGGCTGCCGATATGTTCGCCCAGCTTCGTATGCTGTCCAGCATTGGTTAGGAAAGTTGATGAACCGGGATTAGAAACAACTATGATCCCATCAGTGCCTGATCCGGTAGCCAGGCCGGCGGAAAAGCAGCTGGGGGCTAAAAGCTCCTGAAGGGCGGCGGTTTTAGCTTCCGTAGCAAGGGACAGGGCCCTGGCCATCGCCCCGGGAGCAAGGTTAGCATCAACAGAGAGAATAATATTAATCGTTC
>SLPH01000051.1 GCA_007132095.1 Syntrophomonadaceae bacterium
CTTGCCGTTATTGAAGCTTCCGAGAAAGAGAAAATTGCCGATCAGGCTACCGCAACCGGAAAAGCAATAAATGATCGCCTCAAGGCAATGCAGGAAAAATACGACCTTATCGGCGATGTCAGGGGCCTTGGCGCCATGCAGGCTCTTGAACTGGTGAAGGACCGCAAGACCAAAGAACCTGCGGCAGATGAGGTTAAGGAAATTACCGCTTACTGTCACAGCAAGGGGCTGCTGGTTATCAGCGCAGGGGTACTCGGAAATGTTATCCGCCTGCTGATGCCGGTTAATATTGATGCCGAAACCAGGGAGCGCGGTCTCGATATCCTTGAAGAAGGCATTGCCAAAGTCCAAAACAAATAACAAGCCCAGGCTTGCTATTTGTCGAGTAAATGCCGGCCTGGAGAATCTGTTCTTTCTCCATCTTCCGGGGGGCGGTTTTAAAACCCCCCCCCGGAAGGGCCGTATTAAAGAAGGCCGGCTAATTATAAAAGTTTGCAGGCTGCGAGCTAAAGGCTCGGGTTATTATAGAAACATGGAGGTTTTTTAATGTCCGCAAAAGCGCAGAAAAATAACAATGAAGACAATGTTTTAAAGTCAACGCTTGACCTGATCAGGCAGGCAGTAGATTTTTTGTCCCTCTCTCCTGATGTTTACGAGCACCTCAGTGTGCCGGCACGGTTTGTGGAGGTTGCAGTCCCTGTGGAAATGGACGATGGTACCATGAAAGTCTTCACCGGGTACCGCTCTCAGCACAATAATGTTTTAGGGCCCTTCAAAGGAGGGATTCGTTATCACCCGGATGCTCATGCCGATGAAGTTAAAGCACTGTCGGTGTTAATGACCCTGAAGTGTTCACTGGTAGGCGTACCCTTTGGAGGCGGTAAAGGCGCTATTGTTTGTGATCCTTACAGCATGTCGAAACGGGAAAAAGAAAAGATGAGCCGTAGTTACATCCAGGCAATGGGTAACATCCTTGGGCCGGAAAAAGATATCCCCGCGCCTGATGTTGCTACAGATGCCCAGGTAATGGCCTGGATGGCTGATGAATACTCTACCATTATGCGTGAACCTTCTTTCGGGGTTGTAACCGGTAAGCCTATCGCTGTCGGCGGCTGTGTAGGCCGGGAAGAGGCAACCGGGCGCGGAGTTGTCTGCGTAGCCAAGGAGGCTGCCCGCACCCTGGGTATTCCCTTCAAGGGAGCCCGGGTGGTGATCCAGGGCGCCGGTAATGTAGGCGGTATCGCTGCTCTTCTGGCTGCCGAAGAAGGCTGCAAGATTGTTGGCTTGAGCGACGTCAGCACCGGCATTAAAGATGCTGCCGGCCTTGATGTGGAAAAAATCATGGCCTTCGTCAGGCAGGGCAAGCTGCTCAAGGAGCTTGATGGAGTTGAAAAAATTTCCAACGAGGAGCTGCTGGCTCTTGACTGCGATATCCTCATTCCGGCTGCCCTTGAAAACGTGCTTACATCAAAAACGGCCGGTAATGTTAAAGCGAAGATCGTTGTAGAAGCAGCAAACGGACCGACCACTCCCGAAGGCGACCATATCCTGAAAGAGAACGGTGTCTTCGTGGTGCCCGACATTCTGGCCAACAGCGGCGGTGTTACTGTTTCCTATTTCGAGTGGGTTCAGAACAACTACGGCTTCCGCTGGGACCTGGCCACGGTGAACAGGCGCCTGGAGGAGAAGATGGTTGAAGCCTTCACCCAGGTCTACAGCTTCTACTGTGAGAAATGCTATGGCTCAGATATGCGGACCGGCGCGTTCATGTACTCAATTCAGCGTCTTGCAGAGGCCATGCAGTACCGGGGCTGGCTAACCAGCGACAAGTAAGATTGACAGAGGTAGTATTTAGCCAAAATCTTGAGAAATACAGTCTATACTGGAATTAAACAGGGCTGGGGGGGCCATAGGCTTTCCCCACCCTTTTTATGCTGATTGCTAAAAATATCAAATATCTATAGGTTAAGGTTGTATGTTTAAACCCGCAAAAATGATTTCCATGCTGATCGACAGGAGGACAACTCTGGATGCCTGAAAAAAAGCCGGTTCTGATGCAGGGCAATGAAGCCTGTGCGGAGGGAGCGATAAGTGCAGGCGTTCGTTTTTACGCAGGATACCCGATTACGCCATCCACTGAGGTTGCCGAGCATATGGCCAGAAGGCTGCCTGAATTGGGTGGCGTTTTTATTCAAATGGAAGACGAAATAGCCGGCATGGCCGCCATTATCGGCGCTTCTATCGGCGGTAAAAGGGCGATTACAGCTACCAGCGGCCCCGGTTTTTCCCTGAAACAGGAGAATATCGGTTATGCAATCATGGCTGAAATCCCCTGCGTTATAGTTAATGTCCAGCGGATGGGACCCAGCACCGGTGTGCCCACCGCCCCGTCGCAGGGTGATGTTATGCAGGCCAGATGGGGAACCCACGGCGATCACCCGATTATTGCTTTTTCTCCCGCCTCAGTTTATGAAACCTACTACCTGACTATTGCTGCGGTCAACCTCAGCCAGAAACTAAGGCAGCCGGTAATTATGCTTCTAGATGAGGTAATCGGGCATATGCGGGAAAAGGTTCTTATCCCCGACACCGGTAAGCTGATGGTAGAAAAATCGAGTGACAATGTTCCCGCGGACTGGAAGCCTTATGACGAAAAGGGCCTTACCCCGCTTGTGCCCTTCGGGTTCGGTCATTACTACCACGTAACCGGGCTTTTTCATGATCAATACGGTTTCCCTTCGGGCGATCCCGAAGTGGTGAAACGAGCGCTCGACCGCCTTCATGATAAACTTGAAAAATACCGCGATGAAATTGTTTTAACTAATTATGTCGGCCACAAGGAGCCACGGGTTGCTTTTGTGACTTACGGCTGCTCTGTGCGCTCTGCCAGGGCTGTCGTTAAAAAGGCTTACTGGCAGAACCGATGGCCTGTCGGCCTGCTGAGCCTGCAGACGGTTTGGCCTTTCCCGGGCCGGGAGGTAGAAGCGCTTGCCCGCCAGGCAGATGTCATTATTGTTCCCGAATTAAACAGGGGGCAGCTGGTTCGCGAGGTGGAACGATATTCCCGCGGCCAGGCTGAAGTAGTGCCGGTAAACCGCTATGACGGTGAAATGATTACGCCTGATCAATTGATGGAAGTGTTGGGGAGGTGGCTGCCATAGAACAGCTAACCCAGGATTTTTTAAGAACTAAAAAACTGCCTCATATATGGTGCCCGGGTTGTGGAAACGGTATTGTTACCGCCGCAATGGTCAGGGCGTTTAAAAGGGCAGGGTTTGAACAGCGCGATATAGTGATCGTATCCGGCATTGGCTGTTCTTCAAGGGCGGCCGGTTATCTTAATTTCAATACGCTGCATACTACCCATGGCCGGGCCCTTTCTTTTGCGACCGGCTTAAAAATGGCTCGCCCCGAGCTGCATGTCTTTGTAATTATGGGTGATGGCGACTGCAGCGCCATAGGCGGCAACCACTTTATTCACACGGCAAGAAGGAATATAGATCTCAATGCAGTAATAGTTAATAATCATATTTACGGCATGACCGGCGGCCAGCACTCGCCCCTCACCCCCAGCGGTAAGAAAGCGACCACCGCTCCGCTGGGGACCCTGGAAAGATCATTCGATCTCCTGGAGCTGGCCAGAGGGGCCGGCGCCACATTTGGCGCCAGGGGTACGGCTGCCCAGCCCAGGCAGCTTGAACAGCTAATGGTTCGGGGGGCTAAGCATAAAGGGTTTTCTGTTATCGAAGCTCTTTCTCCCTGTCCCATATCTTATGGTCGGCGTAATAAGCTCGGCGGTCCCGTGGAGATGCTGCTTGATATTAAAAATAAGAGCGTGCCTGTTGAGCGCGCTTCAGAAATGAGCAGCGAAGAACTGGAAGGGAAAAATGTTACAGGCCTAATTTATGCCTATGATGCTCCTGAGTTTAGCGAAGAGTATTACCGCATGATTGAGCAATTCAAAGATAAATAAACATATCGGAGGAGTTTTCTTGGGAAGCAGGCAGGAAATTTTATTAACCGGTGCCGGCGGCCAGGGTTTAATTTTGGCTTCTATTGTTCTCGCCGAGGCGGCGGTTAGCGACAACAAAAACGTGGTTCAAACCCAGTCATATGGACCGGAAGCGCGTGGCGGAGCCAGCATGGCCGGGGTGATTATCGATGTAGATACCATAGAGTACCCAAAGGTCACCGAGCCCACCGTACTGCTCTGCATGAATCAGGCCTCTTTCAATAAATACCTTTCCC
>SLPH01000145.1 GCA_007132095.1 Syntrophomonadaceae bacterium
GTCACCGTCAACTTCCCGGATGTGAAGGGCCGCGAAGAGATCCTGAAAGTCCATGTCAAGGGCAAACCCATCGACACCGACGCAGACCTCAAGGTGCTGGCCCGCCGCACGCCTGGTTTCACTGGCGCCGACCTGGAAAACATGGTCAACGAAGCGGCCCTGCTCTCCGCCCGGCGGAGCAAGAAGAAGATCGGCATGCTGGAGATGGAAGAGGCCATCGACCGGGTGATCGCCGGCACGGAGAAAAAGAGCCGGGTGATCAGCGAGTTCGAGAAGAAGATCGTAGCTTTCCACGAGGGCGGCCACGCCCTGGTGGGTTACCTGCTGCCCCACACGGACCCCGTGCACAAGGTTTCCATTATCCCCCGGGGTCGGGCCGGCGGCTACACCTTGATGCTCCCCGAGGAGGATCGCTACTACATGACCCGTTCCGAACTGCTGGATCGCGTCAGCGCCCTGATGGCCGGGCGCGTCGCCGAGCAGGTTGTCTTTGACGAGATCAGCACCGGCGCACAGAACGACCTGGAGCGGGCCACGGCCCTGGTGCGCCAGATGATCATGGAGTACGGGATGAGCGATGCACTGGGCCCCATCACCTTCGGGCGCAAACAGTCCCAGGTGTTCCTGGGCCGGGACCTGGGGCGCGACCGGGACTTCAGCGAAGATATCGCCCGTTCCATTGACCAGGAAATCCGCCACACGGTGGATAAATGCTACCACATCGCCCAGGAAACCATCGAGAATCACCGCGACAAGCTGGACCTCCTGGCCGAAGCCCTGCTGGAAAAAGAAACCCTGGATGCTTTCGAAATCGCGGCGCTGATCGAAGGCAAGAGCCTGGAAGAGATCAAGGAAAAAGAGCGCGAAAGAGTTGAAACCCAGGAAGTCGCTCAGCAGGAAGAGGCCCTGGATGAAGTGAAGAAAAAGAAAACCAGCAAGGTCAGGGTGATCTTTCGGCCGGATAAAGGGGACGTGCACAGGAAACCCCGGGAAGAGCACTAACCCCGGGCGAAAAGCGCGCGCAGCACCCTGCGCGCTGCCGGGCGGTTGCCGGCGCCTCTAAAATCATGAAAGGGTGACGGTCCGATTTTCAACAATATTACCGATGTTCCCGGCATTAAAGTGGGTGTCATAACCGACAAAACCGCCGCCACCGGCTGCACCGTCGTGACTGTAGAAGACGGGGCCGTGGGCGGCGTTTCCGTGAAGGGGGGCGCCCCGGGCACCCGGGAGACCGACCTGCTCTCCCCCTTTTGCCGGGTGGAGGAAGTGCACGGGATCGCCCTGAGCGGCGGCAGCGCCTTCGGCCTGGATACGGCCGGCGGGGTGATGGAATTCCTGGAGGAAAAGGGCTGCGGCTTGGCCGTGGGCCCCTACCGCATTCCCATTGTCCCGGCCGCAATTCTCTTCGACCTCTTCATCGGGGACGGCACCA
Source organism: Syntrophomonadaceae bacterium (assembly GCA_007132095.1). Classification (GTDB taxonomy): domain Bacteria; phylum Bacillota; class Dethiobacteria; order DTU022; family DTU022; genus SLPH01. The sequence goes on from SLPH01000145.1 coordinate 1,436, forward strand.
TTCGTCCCAATGCCTCCTGGGGCTACCAGGCCGCAGCCGCGGCCGCCGCGGGGGAGTTTCCCCAGGGCAGCGCCGGGGCGGGCACGGGAGCTACGGTGGCCAAGTCCCTGGGCCTCTACGGGGCGATCAAGGCGGGACAGGCCAGCCTTTCCCAGGCCCTGCCCGGCGGGCTGGTGGTAGGGGTGCTGGTGGTGGTCAACGCCCTGGGAGATATCTGGGACCTGCAAGGCAGGCTGCTGGCCGGCCCGCGCGACCCGGAAAGCGGGCGCATGCGCAGCACCCTGGAGGTTTTCCAGGCGGGGGAAGCCGTGGTAGAGCGGGGCCGGGCTCCCAGCGACCTGGATATTCCCGGGATGCCCGGCGGGTCGAACACCACCCTGGGGGTGGTGGCCACCAACGCCGTTTTGACCAAGGTGGAGGTGAGCCGGGTTGCCGCCGTGGCCCACAACGGTCTGGCACGTACCATCCGGCCGCTGCACACCGGCTGGGACGGTGACACGGTCTTTGCCCTGGCCCAGCCGGGTGAGCAAGGAAGCCCTACGGCCGCGGACTTGATCGCCGCTACCGCCGCGGACCTCATGGCCCGGGCGGTTGTGCTCTCTTTGCAGCGGTCCGCATCGTTAAAGGGTGTTCCTTCCTGGCAAGAAATCCAGGCCGGGGAATAAGACCGCAATTTCATGAATAATTTTGTGGATACTGAAGCAGCCGGGCGCAAGGCTTGGGCTGGCGCGGGGACGGACTGAGCAGGGAACGCAGCATGAAAAGAAGCATGAAAAACAGGGAAAAAGTGAAAAAGTTAACGAAGAGGCAGCAGGATTCTATTCTTTCATGTAGAATACTTCTAACGTGTTTGCAGCTTGTTTGGCGAACTACATAATAATGCAGGGGCAGAAGGGCCTTGACGTGGTCCTTTTCACAGCCTGGCCGGGAAAGGGGGGAGTCTGGAGGCGGTTTGCGGAAGAACGGTCAACGTGTGGAGTGAAGGGGACGGCAAATTATAGGATTGTACGGCGGTAGATGATGCCGGAAAGCCGGGAGAGCTGATGCGACGATCCTTCGGCGCTTCCAGGAAAAGGAAAAATTATAGGAGGTTAGACAATGGTATTAGACCCGACCAAGTATGCAGATTGGCAAATTGCTGAAGCAGCAGAGAAGGACATGAAGAAGGTGTTTGACCTGGCGGAAGAAATGGGCATGGAAGAGGAAGAGCTTCTTCCCCAGGGGCATTACGTTGCCAAAGTGAACTACATGAAAGTCCTGGAACGATTAAAAGACAAGCCTGACGGGAAGTACATCGACGTCACGGCCATTACGCCTACCCCCCTGGGCGAAGGCAAGTCCACCACCACCATGGGCCTGGTCCAGGGTATGGGCAAGCGGGGCAAAAACGTTGTGGCGACCATCCGGCAGCCCTCGGGCGGCCCCACCATGAACATCAAGGGTTCCGCTGCCGGCGGCGGACTGTCCCAGTGTATCCCCCTGACGCCTTTCTCTCTCGGGTTGACGGGCGACATCAACGCCGTGATGAACGCACACAACCTGGCCATGGTAGCCCTCACCTCCCGGATGCAGCATGAGTTTAACTACGGCGATGCTTTCCTGGAAAAACGCAACTTGAAGCGTTTGAACATCGACCCCAACAACGTGGAAATGAAGTGGATCATCGACTTCTGCGCCCAGTCCCTGCGCAATATGATCATCGGCATGGGCGGCAAGATGGACGGGTTCATGATGCAATCTGGCTTCGCCATCGCTGTTTCCTCGGAAATCATGGCGATCCTTTCCGTCGCCAAGGACCTCAAGGATATGCGCGAGCGCATGGGCAAGATCGTGGTGGCCTACGACAAGAAAGGAAACCCCGTCACCACGGCGGACCTGGAAGTCGACGGCGCCATGACGGCCTGGATGGTCGAAGCGCTGAACCCCAACCTGATGCAGTCCCTGGAAGGACAGCCGGTCTTTGTCCATGCCGGTCCTTTCGCCAATATCGCCATCGGCCAGTCCTCTATTGTGGCTGACCGCGTCGGTCTCAAGCTTTCCGACTACCTGATTACCGAGTCCGGCTTCGCCGCCGATATCGGTTTCGAAAAGTTCTGGAACCTGAAGTGCCGCATGTCCGGCCTGAAGCCGCACTGCGCCGTGCTGGTGGCCACGATCCGTGCCCTGAAGTGCCACGGTGGAGCGCCGGTGCCCGTTCCCGGAAAGCCCATTGACCCCGTTTACAAGGAAGAGAACGTGGAGTGGGTGGAAAAAGGCTGCGAGAACCTGGTTCACCTCATCAACGTGATCAAGAAAGCCGGCATCAACCCGGTGGTCTGCATCAACAAGTTCTACACCGATACGGATAACGAGGTCAATGCCGTGCGCCGCATCGGCGAGCAGGCCGGCGCCAAGGTGGCCCTCTCCGAGCACTGGCAGTACGGCGGCGACGGGGCCCTGGAACTGGCCGACGCTGTGGCGGAAGCCTGTGACGAGCCCAACGACTTCAAATTCCTCTATGAACTGGAAACCCCGCTGCGAGAGCGCATTGATCTCATCGCCCGGGAAGTATACGGCGCCGACGGCGTGGAGTATACCCCCGATGCCCTGGAAAAGGCCAAGCGGATGGAAGGGGATCCCGAAATTCAGAAGATGGGCACCTGCATGGTGAAAACCCACCTGAGCCTCTCCGACAATCCCAACCTGAAAGGGGTTCCCAAGAACTGGAAGCTGTACATCCGGGATATCCTCACTTACGGCGGCGCGGGCTTTGTCGTTCCCGTGGCCGGTGCTA
>SLPH01000080.1 GCA_007132095.1 Syntrophomonadaceae bacterium
ACAGTAGGTCATCGCCGCGGTCAAGGTGGTCTTGCCGTGGTCTACGTGACCAATCGTTCCTACGTTTACGTGCGGTTTGGTCCGCTCAAACTTCTTCTTCGCCAACTTAAATGCACCTCCATAAGAGATAAAACAGACTTGCACTGACCACTGCTTACTCTTCCTGCAATACAGGCCGGCATTTCCGGCCCTGAAATAGATGGTGGCGGCGCAGGGATTCGAACCCCGGACTCCGCGGGTATGAACCGCGTGCTCTAGCCAACTGAGCTACGCCGCCGTTTGGAGCTCACGACCGGATTTGAACCGGTGACCTTGTCCTTACCAAGGACACGCTCTACCTCCTGAGCTACGTGAGCATATGTAAAAGTTATAAAACAGTTATATAAGGAAACCGCGGAAGCGATTTCCTTATATTGGTTGCGGGGGCAGGATTTGAACCTGCGACCTCCGGGTTATGAGCCCGACGAGCTACCAGACTGCTCCACCCCGCGACGTCAATGGAGCGGGTGATGGGAATCGAACCCACGCGACTAGCTTGGGAAGCTAGGGCTCTGCCATTGAGCTACACCCGCGCTCAGGCGTAAATGATTATACACTGGCAATATTTAAAAGTCAACTGCTTTTAGCGATTCCAGCTTTAAGATTTTCGCACTTCAAGGTAACGCTCAAGCTTGCGTTTAACTCTCTGCAGGGCATTGTCAATCGACTTAACATGACGATCAAGGTCGACTGCAATCTCCTGGTAAGACTTCCCTTCAAGGTAGAGGGTCAGAACTTTCCATTCCAGTTCGCTTAGAATCTCGCCCATCTTAAACTCGATGTCGTTGTACTCTTCCCTGTTGATCATCAGTTCTTCAGGGTCGGTAATCTTTGTTCCGGAAAGAATATCAAGCAGGGTGCGGTCTGAATCCTCATCGTAAATGGGCTTGTTCAGGGACACATACGAATTAAGGGGTATATGTTTCTGGCGCGTGGCCGTCTTGATCGCCGTGATGATCTGCCTGGTGATACAGAGCTCGGCAAAGGCGCGGAAAGAGGAAAGCTTATCGCCCCTGAAATCGCGGATGGCCTTGTAAAGCCCAATCATGCCCTCCTGGATGATATCTTCGCGGTCGGCGCCGATCAAAAAATATGACCGGGCTTTAGCCTTGACAAAATTTTTATACTTGTTGATCAGGTATTCCAGGGCGATGACGTTGCCGTCTTTGGCTTCAATGACGATCTCTTCGTCGCTCCTGTATTCAAAACCGATGTTGCCCTGGTTGGTGATACGGACCTCATGAGCTAAAAAGCTCACTACTATCGCCTCCGTTAGGATTACTATAGGTGGGAGATTCTGCAGACTTTCCAAGTTATTATAACGCATCGGGGTATGAGGGTCAAGGTTAAAACCCTGTTTTTGCCCGTAAAACCCCATTTTTTAAGCTTTTTGAGTACTTTTAAGAGCGGCGAAGCTTTTCCAGCGATTCGAGGACCGACTTATTGAGCAAATCATTCAACATCAGCCCTCTCCCCTCGCGCTTCCGGGCCAGGCGGCTCCTGTAATCTTCGCTGCGCTGATCAAGCTGCTCGCGCAGGGCCCGGGCAGACATCACCGTGGCCCCGTAACCGGAAGCGGCGATGTATTCGGCGCTGTCTGAAGTAGCCACCTCAACCCGGCCGCAGTGGGTCAAACCGGCGGCGAGCCTTTCGATCATCGTGTCAGCCGTTTCCTTTGCGCCGGTAAAGACCACTTCTACTCCGTCGAAGTATTCCCAGGCAAATTCACGGCCGTCGAAAACAACAATGATCCGCTCCCAGCCCCAGCATGTGTAAGCAGAGAGGATCGATATAAGCTGATCGCGGGCGCTGCCCATATCCCGGTCGCGCAGGGCTTTCAGGTCGTCCCAGGCGCCGATAATGTTATAGCCGTCGACGATCAGCACCGGCAGGCTCATCGGCACCACCCCCCGCGGCCGGCTAAGGCGGCGTAAATCAATACTGCGGCCGCTGCAGCCACGTTCAGCGAACCGGCCGGCCCTGGCATTGGTATCTTCAGGGTCTGGTCGCAGTTTTCCCGCAGCAGGCGCGAGAGGCCGCTATCCTCGCCGCCCATCACCAGAACAAGCGGCCGGCTGTAATCGGCCCGGCAGAAATGTTCCGTTCCGTCGGCCTCGGCTCCGTAAAGCCAGAACCCTTCGCCTTTCAGCTTTTCAGCGGCCTGGTTCAGGTTGCCCACCCTGGCCACGGGCAGCCTTTCGGCAGCGCCGGCCGAAACACGGCGCACCGCCGCCGTCACCCCGGCCGCCCGGCGTTCGGGAATAACCAGGCCCTGCAGGCCGGCGGCATCTGCTGTACGCATCACCGCTCCAAGGTTCTGGGGATCCTCGATATGGTCAAGCATAACCAGGAGAGGCTGTTCGCTTTCCTGTTGCGCTTTGCGGATCAGTTCATCCAGGGCCAGGTAGGCAAAAGGCGGCACCAGCGCCGCCACCCCGCGGGCGGCGGGCAGATCGCCGGTCAGCTCGCTGAATTCTTCCGCCGACACCTTTGCCAGGGGCACCTTCCTTTCGGCAGCCAGTTCCTGCAGTTCCCTGATAATTTCGCCCCTGCTGTTTTCCGCCACATAAATCCGCCTGGGCTTGCCGTGGCGAAGCGCTTCGATCACCGCCTGGCGGCCGCCGATCAGTTCTTCCTCCCGCGCCTGCTCAGCCGGCCGGGCGCTATTTCCGGCAGTATTCCTGGCAGTTTTTTGCCCGGCCTTAACGAAAGATTCCTTCTCCCGGCGGCCCGGAGCGGGCCGCTTCCTATTTTTCATCAGCTTAACTCCCCTGCTAAATTATCATGATCACCGGAGCGCTTGCTAACGCCCGGCATTATAGTGATGGAGCGCAACACGCCCCGGTTTAAAAGCAACGCTTACTCTTTTTCTCTATGTAAAGAGGCTTCCGGCTGTCAGCCCAAAGGAGCAAATTTGTCTGTTGAAAGTGCAGTACCGGTCCTTTAGCCGTCAGCGGCGCACCTCTTTGCAGGGCGGTTTCGTTACGGTAGATGATGGTAATGCCCGCAAAACTGCACTGGCACCATCGCTTTTTTTACGCCACGAAAAAAGGCGGCGCCGGGCCGCCCCCGCACAATATTAGCACTTGTGCGCATTCAGAACATTAACAATGGGAAAATACTGCTCGTAAATGTGGCCCCCTGAAGAGTAGGCCTTGATCGGGCCGTCCTCGGCCGGGAAATTCAGATGCATTAGCACATATTCCTTTAAGAGCTGCAGGCCGCCCAGGTTTTCCGGAAAGCCGACAAAGATATCCCATGAACGGAAAAAGAGCGACATGTGCAGCTTGCCATCCACCACCTTGAAATCGACCACGCGCAGGCAGGGCGGGTCTTCAAGGTCAACATTTTCCTGCCCCCCGATGTTCATGCAGGCCTGGTTGGTCGCACCGCCCGACCTGTTCAGCAGGTCGATCACTTTCGGCAGCTGGGGCGCAATATGCTGGCCATAGGTATAATCTTCGCCTTCGACACGGGTATCGGTGGCCAGGTATTCGTAAAAATAGGCCTGGATCCTCTCTTCGGAAGTGGGGGCCGGAATGCCGCAGTTTTCGGGCAGCCAGACCGCCAGCGGGCGGGTGCCCGGCTCTTCGACGATCACGGTGAGATGATCCAGTTGTTTGCGCAGCTGGCCCTCGTAGCTTCCTTTCCTGATCCGGTAGCTGTAGCCGTAGCGGGCGCAGTTCCAGAGGGTCATGCGCCAGGCCGCTTCAATTGTCCTTTCACGGACATAAGCCACGATCATCACCTCGCTAGTTAAGCTCATTTCTTGCTTTGTCACTGGATCCGTTTCACAAAAATTTTCTTAACCTAGCTCAAAAAGTCCCCCGCCCTTTAAACAGCCTGCTGCGCTGTATGCGATCCTGCAACCCCGGCAGGGTTTGGGTTTATGCTCTCAACTTAGCCTTTCCGTTTCCAGCGGGTACCGTGAGGAGTGTCTTCCAGGATAATCCCCTTAGCGGCCAGCTCGTCCCTGATCCGGTCCGATTCGGCCCAGTTTTTCGCGGCCCGGGCCCGGTCGCGCCCGGCAATCTGCGCTTCAACCTCTTCGTCGAGAGTTTGGGGGGCAGAAAGATCCAGGATCTCGAAGACCCCGTTTACGTCGCGGTAAAACCCGAGCGCTTCCCCTAGCAGTTCCCGGTTGTAGGGGTG
>SLPH01000078.1 GCA_007132095.1 Syntrophomonadaceae bacterium
GAGAGGCTTTGCCTAAGCTGGTTTCAGCGAAGCTATTAGGGTGGTACCGCGGGAGAGATCTCGTCCCTCAGGGGGCGTTTTTTTTATGTTGCCCTTCCCTGCAGCCATTGCGGGAAGAATTAAAAGCAATCGTCTTCCTGGAAACCCTTCCGGTATCCGGGGGCGAATAGAAGAAATTATTAACCGAGGTGAAGAGAGTTGGATTATAGAGAGACGCTAAATCTGCCGAAAACTGATTTTCCCATGCGGGCTAATTTGCCTAACCGGGAACCGGAAATGCTTGCTTTCTGGGAAGAGATGAAGATTAATGAGCTGGTTTCCGAAAACCGAGAAGAGAAACCGCTTTATATCCTCCATGATGGGCCGCCCTATGCCAATGGCGATATCCACATGGGCACAGCCCTGAACAAAGTGCTTAAGGATATGATTAATAAATATAAGTCCATGCGCGGGTTTAACTGCCCCTATATCCCAGGTTGGGATACGCACGGCCTTCCTATTGAACATCAGATTCTTAAAACGGGAAAAGTAAACCGCAAGGAGATATCCGACCTGGAGTTTAGGAGAATGTGCCGTGACTATGCCCTGAAATATGTCGATATCCAGCGGAACCAGTTTAAAAGGCTCGGAGTGCGCGGCGATTGGGAAAACCCTTACCTTACCCTAAACCCCCAGTTTGAAGCCTGCCAGATTGATGTGTTTGGCGGAATGGCCGAAAAGGGATATATTTACAAGGGCATGCGCCCCGTCTACTGGTGCGCCAGCTGTGAAACCGCCCTTGCCGAGGCTGAAATAGAATATGGCAACAAGGTTTCGGAATCGATTTATGTCAAGTTTCCTGTCATTGACGACCTGGGTCTGTTTGACGGCGCAGAAAAATGCTACTGCCTGATCTGGACTACCACATCCTGGACTATTCCGGCCAACCTGGCTATTGCGGTGCATCAGGACTTTGATTATGTTCTGGTTAAAGCCGGCGGCGAGAAATACCTTTTAGCGGAAGGACTGCTGGAAGATGTTAACAGGCGTGCCGGGGGGGATAGCTGGGAAATCATAAAGCGTTTCAAAGGGAGCGAACTGGTCGGTATTAAATGCCGTCATCCCCTCTTTGAACGGGAGTCTGTTGTTTTAACCGGGGAACATGTTATCCTGGAACAGGGTACCGGTTGCGTTCATATTGCTCCCGGGCACGGTCACGAGGACTTTGCCATCGGCCAGGAAAACAACCTCCCCATGCTCAGCCCGATAGACGATTTTGGGGTTTTTACCGAAGAGGCCGGGCCTTACGCGGGTATGCGCTACGATGCCGGCGGAAAAGCGGTTATAGAAGATCTGCGCAGCAGCGGGGCCTTAGTCAAGGCTGAAACTCTTGAGCACCAGTACCCTAATTGCTGGCGCTGCAAGAGCCCTGTTCTTTACCGGGCCACGGAGCAGTGGTTTGCTTCGGTGGAAGGCTTCCGCAAGGAGGCGCTTGAAGCAGTTAAGAAGGTGAAATGGACTCCGTCCTGGGGCGAGGAGCGAATATACAACATGATTGCCGAAAGGCAGGACTGGTGTATTTCCCGCCAGCGGGTCTGGGGGGTGCCGATCCCTATATTTTACTGCGAGGCCTGTAACGAATCAATAATCAATAAAGAAACGATTAACGCAGTCCGTACTCTTTTTGCAAAAGAAGGATCTGACGCCTGGTTTGCCCGTGAGGCGGAAGAGATATTGCCGGCCGGCTTTAAGTGCCCTGCCTGTGACAATGGCCGTTTCCGTAAAGAAAAAGATATCATGGATGTCTGGTTTGATTCGGGTTCCAGTCATGCTGCGGTTTTGGAGACCCGCGAAGAACTGCGCTGGCCTGCTGATATGTACCTGGAGGGCAGCGACCAGTACAGGGGCTGGTTCCATTCATCCCTGCTTACCGCTGTGGCGACCCGGGGCGAACCGCCATATAAAGCTGTGCTCAGCCATGGCTGGGTTGTAGACGGTGAAGGCAAGAAGATGTCCAAGTCGCTCGGTAATGTAATCGCCCCCGAGGAGATCATCCGTCAATACGGGGCCGATATCTTAAGGCTCTGGGTTTCGTCGGCTGACTTTACCAGTGATATTCACCTTTCGCCCGACATATTAAAACAGCTGATCGAGGTTTACCGCAAGATCCGCAATACCGTCCGTTTCATGCTTGGCAGCCTGGACGGTTTTGATCCTGAAACCGACTCTGTCCCCTATGAGCAGATGCCGGAGCTTGATCGCTGGGCTCTTTACCGGATCAACTCTTTAATCGAAAAAATAACCGGAGCTTACGAAAGGTACGAATACCACCAGGTTTTCCATGCCCTGCACAACTTCTGCGTGGTTGATATGAGCAATTTCTACCTTGATGTGCTTAAGGACAGACTTTACTGTTCGTCAAAAGATGACCCGGCCAGGCGCGCTGCTCAGACAGCAATAAACCTGATCCTGGAGAAGCTGGTCCTGCTGATGGCTCCTATTCTCACCTTTAGTTCCGAGGAGATGTGGCAAAAACTGCCAGGAAGTCGCGAACAGAGCGTTCAGCTGGCTGATTGGCCGGAAAAGGATTCCCTTTTTGACGATCGCGACCTGGGTAAAAGGTGGGAACTGTTGATGGAGCTGCGGGACGAGGTAACCTGGACCCTTGAGCAGGCTCGTAAGGATAAGGTTATTGGCGGTTCGCTGGAGGCTTCCATAGTGCTTGGAGCTGACGGGGATTTTTATCAAAGCCTGAAAGCATACGAAGAACTGCTGCCGACCCTTTTTATCGTTTCCTCGGCCAAGCTGCAAAAAGGTAACGGTATTGCCGGGCTGGTTCGCTCGGAAGGCCAGAAATTGCCGATCAGCATCCTGGTTGAAAAACACCCGGGCATTAAGTGTCCGCGCTGCTGGAACTATTTTGAAGGCGGTACCGAGCTCTGCCCGCGCTGCACCGAAGTTGTCTCTAAACTTTAGGGAATATGGAGTGATCGCTTGCGCCTGATAGCTATAGCGACCCTGGTTGTGCTAATCGACCAGTGGACGAAACACCTGGTATCAACCAAAATGGAGCTGGGCCAGTCAATAGCATTAATTGAAAACTTTTTGCACTTTACCTATGTCCGCAATCCCGGCGCCGCTTTTGGCATGCTGCCCTACCAAACCGTTTTTTTTATCGCCGTTACGGTTATCGTCGCTGCAGCGATCATTTACTTTTACCGCATCCTGGAGGAAAAGCATTTCTGGCTGCGGCTGGGATTAGCCCTAATGCTCGGCGGAGCCGCGGGCAACCTGATCGATCGGCTCAGGAGCGGTTACGTGGTCGATTTTATTGACTTTAAAATCTGGCCTCCTGTATTTAATATTGCCGATTCGGCTATTGTTGTAGGGGTGGCCATATTTATAATCTCTTTCTGGCGCGAACAAGGGCCGGGAGAAGAGAGGAGCTGACGCAATGCTTCCCGAGCTTTTCCGGATCGGTAATTTTGCGATCCATTCCTATGGATTCATGCTGGCCCTGGCCATTCTCATTTCGGCCATAGCTCTCTACAGGGAGGCTCCCCGCGAGAGTTTAAATCCCGACTATGTCCTGGAAGCGGTTATAGCTTCCTCCCTGGTCGGGCTGCTCGGTTCAAGGCTTTTCTACGTGGCCCAGAACTGGAGCTACTACAGCGTCAGGCCTTTTAGCGCTTTTTTTACTCAATTTGAAGGGCTCTCTTTTTATGGAGCCCTGATCTGCGGGCCGCTGGCGCTTTACGGTTGGAGCAGATGGCGAAAAATCAGCTTCCTGAAGATTATAGATCTCCTTGCCCCTTACCTTGCTCTCGGCTACGCTTTTGGTCGAATCGGCTGTTTTCTGAACGGCTGCTGTTACGGCAAAGAAAGCGATCTTCCCTGGGCCCTGCCGGTACACATGGCCGACGAAGTGCTGCGTCATCCCGTTCAACTTTACGCTGCAGCAGGGGGCATTGCCCTTTTCCTGGTCCTGAAATGGCTGCGTCCGCGCAGGCCTTTCGTGGGCTTTATCTCTGCAGCCCTTTTTGGCCTGTACGGCCTGCTCAGGTTTACGATCGAGTTCTTCCGCCATGGAGAGCTGCTCTGGTTAAACCTGACTTTAGCCCAGTGGTTCAGCCTGGGCATGATTGCGCTCGCTGCGGGGTTTGTAGCAGCTTACTACCTGATGCTGCCCGGCAA
>SLPH01000094.1 GCA_007132095.1 Syntrophomonadaceae bacterium
CCTGACCACATTTACTTCTACCTGCTCAATCGACATTGCATGGGCAAAAACATACTGCATCGGCAGGAAGATCAGTGATGCAGAAAGAATAAGCAAAATGGCGTTAGTAAATTTCATTAGTGATCATCTCCAATTAAGCTCGCTAAATTAATCTGCCGGCTAAAAATGTGCCCTGCCCCTTCCCGGAAGGTCGGCTTTGACTGGGTCGCCGGGAAGGGGAGTTCAGGGCAATAACCCGGAGATGATTTAAGGCTGGAGCAAGCCTGCCGGAGAAAGGAGTAGAAGCCGGCACCTCCCGGTTTTTAGCCTGGTTAGCATTATACGCTGCCCCAGTGGGCAGCTTCCTGTTTAAGCATTTCCGGTTTTGCCCCGGCGATCAGCCTCAGGGCAGAGCCGGTGACCAGCGCTTCGATGCCTGCCAGGGGCAGGTGACCTATGAGCAGTATATTGGCTACTGACCAGAGCCCCTCTCCAAAACGGGGATCGGTAACCAGAAGCAGCAAGATTAATACTGCCACCGTAATCATCACCGATAGACCTCCAACCAGGGCGCCGCGCAAAAAGACTGACCTGCCCTGCAGGGCATGAAACAGTTTATAGGACAGCAGCGCCGGGATGGCTAGCATTAATGTGTTTGCCCCAAGCGTACTCAGGCCGCCGTGCTGAAAAAGCACAGCCTGCAGAAGAAGGCCGACAAAAATAGCCAGCGGCGCCCGCCTGCCCAGGACTACCCCCAGCAGTCCGGCAAAAAGCGGATGGATACTTGAAGGACCCACCGGAATGCTGATCAGGGATACCGCAAAGAAGACTCCGGCCATCAGGCTGGTTTTCGGTATATCCTCTTCTTTCATGCCCTTTACTGAATAAGCTATAGCGGCAGCCGTTAAAGCAGAAGCTCCGACTGCCACCGGTGTGCTTAATACTCCATCAGCTATATGCATAATTTGCACACCTCTCTTTACAGGTAAGTCAAACTGGCAAATTCATTCTTAATATTCGACAATATCGGTTGGAACAATTTCCTCGCCGCTGCCATCAAAAAACCTAAGATTAAATTCCCGGGGGAAGTGTTCCATATAAATCAGGTAGTCACCCGCTTCTGCAACTGTAAATGTGAACTCTGTCTGGTCCGGATTTAGGATAAGCATGTAAGCATGGTTGACCTCGGCTTCAAAAGAGTCGCCGGGGTTTACGGTTTTAATCTCTTCTTCTAAGATGTGATATGCTATGTGATCGCTGTGATCACGATCCCCTGCATCTGACATGAAAACCAGTTCGATGGAAGGATCCCCGCTTTCTTCAAATACCATGGTGTAAGTCCCAACTGCAAAAGCAAAAAGCCCGCTCCATTCGTAAGGTTCTTCGCCATGGTCATGATCGTGCGCATGACCATGGTTATGAGTGTGCCCAACAATAACTTTTATCGGCGGAGTCTCATATTCTACTTCTCCATCATGGATAAACTGAAATACCACCATCGTTTCGCCTTCCTGTTCACCCTTTATATGGACATGGTCACCGTGGGAATCAATGCTGACAATGCCATCTTCTGCTCCAGCTGCCAGCACTACGCCCAATACATGATGATCACCATCGATCAAAACCTCTTCATCATCCTCTTCAATATAGGCGCCCAGTGAAATATTCTCGCCCTCCGGCACTACTGGCAGGCTGCCATGCCAGTGGTCGCCGTGGACATAAGCGGTTACTGCTTCCGCCCGGCGGTCAATGATTTCAAACGCGGTGATCTCTTCCAGGTGTGAATGGTCCTGGTCGTAGTGATCGTCCGCCGACTGCGCTTCCTCGGCACAGCCGCTGAGCAGCATCATCCCCGCCAGCAAGAATACCACTAAAACTAAAGTTTTTTTCATCGATTGCTTCCTCCTTGCTATTTTTAGCATTTACTATGCCGACCATCTAATTCACCTGGATCATGCGCTTATTAAGCCTGCAGCCTTTTTCCTTTCGCTAACCCCGTACTGCCCATTAGGTTAAGCGCTTCTTCCAAGGTGCGCGGTTTCTCATTCCAGCCCTGGAAAAGGCGGCCCAGTAAAGGAACCGGCAGGTTGGCGCGCATCATGGTCTTTTCATCACAAAGCAGGTCCACCGGGCCCGATTTAAGCACCCTTCCCGAATGCATTAATACAACCTCGTCAGCCCATGCATAAGCCAGGTCAACATCATGGGTGCTGTAAACGAGGGTGCATCCCCCGGAAACCAGCTCGTCAAGCAGCTCCCTAAACTGGCGCCCCAGAGCAGGATCAAGCCCCGAAAAGGGCTCGTCAAAAACAAGCACCTGCGGCTCCATGGAAATCAGCCCGGCAATAGCGGCCCTTTTTTTCTGCCCCAGGCTTAAGCAGTATGGCGGCCTGTCGGCAAGGTCTTCTATTGAAAGAAGCTGCATCGCCTCTTCCACCTTGCGGTGAACCAGGGCAGGTTCGAGGCGAAGATTGCGCGGACCAAAAGCAATATCGTTCCTAAGGGTGGTAGAAAAAAGCTGGTTGTCGGGATTATCAAAGAGAAGGCCAACCATTCTACGTACTTCTGTGATTCTTTCCTTCACAACGGGCGTTCCAAAAACTTGAACCTCGCCGCTTTCAACGGGGATAACCCCGTTTAAATGGTAAAGCAGGGTTGTCTTACCGCTTCCATTCATACCGAGGATAGCCGTTTTCAGGCCGCGCTTGACCTGCAGGTTGATATCCAGGAGTGCAGGTGTCCTGTCCGGGTAATGATAGCTCAGATTTTTTATCGCTATCGCAATCATTTAAGCACCGCCTGTTCAAAAAGGATTAGGAATAATACAAAAAGAGGGGGCAGAGAAGCCCTGGCCCAGTCCCGTTTCTTTAGGGGCTGCGGATTTCCAACCGGCATTTTTCCATCAAATCCTCGCGATGCCATCGCCCTGTATACATTTTCCGAGCGATTAATGGAACTGATAAAAAGACCGCCGGCAAGCTCCCCGTAAACCTTCAGGGAATAATGGCTTAAGCTTAAACTGAACAGCCTTGATTTTAATGCTCTAAGAGTCGTCTGCACTTCCTGGATGAAGAGGAAGGCATAGCGGTAAGTAAGGTAGATTACCGTTGCCACCACTGCAGGGACCTTCAAGTACTCCATCGCCTCCAGCATCTCTTCAATAGGGTGATCAATAAATATATAGATGGTAAATGTCATTGCTGTAAGCGCTTTTAGCACAATCAAAAGGGCCAGCTCAATTCTGTCAGCAGCGGGCGGATACCCGGCGCTGAAGAGGATAGGGACCGTCATCAGCAGGAGGAAAGGAAGGAGCAGAAGCAGTTTCTTCTGCAGTTGCCTGTAGTTAAGGCCCGAACAGAGGCTGAATAGAAGGGTAAATATAAAGACCGCAGTCAATAATGTAACCTGCCCCAGGCTGATTACGCCAAAGATAAACAGGGCACCGGAAACCAGCCTGCTTCTTGGTTCCCAGGACCCGGCATTTTTTCCTGCGCCGGGCAACCTCATATCTTCTTCAAAATGATGCCTTCCGCTCATATAATTAATCCTTCCCGGAGAACAAATAATGCTTTTCCCTGGTTGTCAGGGAGTAGCTGTCCACATTTTTCGGGCCCTACCGGCCACGAGGGGGCTTTTCCATCTTTTTCTCGAGCGCTGTGGAAAGCGTATCTCCTGAAGAGAAATTTGCCTTCGCAAAACTGCGCTTACAGGTGCCCGGAAAAGGCCTGCTGCCCCCTGTGCTCGTCTCTCGCTGCAAAATTAATATTACGGTTTAAGGCTTTCAAAGGCCCTTGAAAAAGCCTCAATGGTTTGATCCAGGTCTTCATCGCTGTGAGCGGCGGTCATGAATCCGTTTTCAAGCTGCGCCGGTGCAATGTAAGCCCCGTTTTTTAAAAGGGCCCTGAAAAAATGGTTGAATTTCTCTACATCTGAACTTGATGCGCCGGAATAATCACGCACCCTGTTTTCGTTAAAGAAAATACCGAAGAGCGAACCCTTTCCTTCAAGCTGAACCGCTACCCCGTTCGCCCGGGCAGCTTCGCGGATACCGTCAAGCAGTTTCGCGCCTTTGCGCTCCAGGTCAGCGTAAAACCCGGTTTTACCAACCAGCTTAAGAGTGGCAATGCCGGCAGCCATGGACAGGGGGTTGCCGGCAAACGTCCCGGCCTGGTATAC
>SLPH01000061.1 GCA_007132095.1 Syntrophomonadaceae bacterium
AATATCTCCCGGCTGAACTCATAAAACAACTAAAACAACTTTGCTCTGGATAAGCGCCTGAAAATAGCCCTGGCTGCACCCTGAAATGGCCTGCCCCTAACCAACTCATGTTCCATCTTCAGGCTCCTGCTCAGGATCGGGCTCAGGCTCCGGTTCGGGGTCTGATTCTGGTTCTGGTTCCGGCTCGGGTTCCGGCTCGGGTTCGGGCTCTGGTTCGGGTTCCGGTTCCGGATCGGGTTCCGGTTCTGCAGGAGGTTCTTCCGGTACAGGGTCAACGGGAACTTCCTCAACTACCTGTTCGGGTTCGGAAACCTGGGGACCGGGAAGGCTGATCTGTTCGCGTTTGGCTGCATCTACACCAAATACAGCCTTGATGGTCTCCACCCTGTTCGTCTCATCAATAACCAGGTAGTAAATATTTTGACCGCCGCGATAAGACAGCTGCCCCCGGCCGCTGAAAACATATGTCCCGGCAGTTTCCGCGCCGGCCCGCAGGCCGGTTAAACCAAGCGCCGTTAGTTGAAGAAGGTTGAGGTCGGTTTCGACATTTCTATTAACGGCCACAAGAAGGGCGGGAGTTCTGACCAGTCCCCTCAGGCTTTTTTGCTGCTCCAGCAGGGCAGCAAGGGCCCGCTGCTGGCGAATGGTCCGACCCCTTTCTCCGCCAAGGTAATCGGCCCGGTTGCGGACGAAATGCAAAAACTCGCCTCCGTCAAGCCGCTGGTAACCCTCTTCTATGATCACGCTGCCCCGGCCATAATCGGAGCGGAAATCTTCCTCAACATCTATGCAGACCCCGCCGACACTGTCTACAATTGCGGCAGCGCCATCCATGTCAACCCTGATATAACCGTGCAGGGGGACATTGCCCAAAAAATCGCCTATTGTGAGCAGAGTTGTACTGATCCCCTTTTGATCGGGATCCTCTCCTTCACGGGCGCTGTAATAGCCATACATGTAGGAATGATTAATCTTGTCGTAGGTGTCCTGACCGTGTATCTTCACATAGCTGTCGCGGGGTATGCTGACCATCCTGATTTCGGCGGCGCGAAAATCGAAAGCCGCAATCAATATTGTATCCGGGCGGTAGAGAGAGCTTTCGCCGCGAGCGGCGGACGCGTCAAAGCCGAGCAGGGCGATATTAATTGTACTGCCGGAGAAAATCCCGCCCTGGATAATTGAAGCAGGATCATCTAAGGGCAGGAATAAAACTCCCGGGAAAAAAGCTGCCACCGCCAGGCCGGCTAAAAGTAATATGAGAAGAAGAAAAAACAGCGATTTTAAAAAGCTGCGCTTTCTTTTGGGTTCGCGTTCCATCTTCACAGCCACCTTTGTATTAAGAGAATAGACTAATCTTACCACAAAGGGACATTAATTAAATCCAGGTTATTCCCATTTTCAAAGTAGCGACAGTTTGGCGGGAACTGTTGCCGGTTAGTGTTTTAAGTTACCGGTCAATGCCGAAATTCACGGTTGTAAGTATTGAATAGTTCGCTGCTGACAACAATACCAACCAGGTTTGGATCAAGCTGAGTTCCGGCCACGCGGATAAGCTCTGCTTTTACTTCTTCAACTGTTTTAGCCTTAGCGTAAGGGCGCTCCCAGAGCATGGCGTCGATGGCATCAGCAATGGCAATAATCCTTGCCCCCAGGGGTATTTGCTCGCCTCTCAGGCCTGCCGGATAACCGGTACCGTCCATCCTCTCGTGGTGGTGCCTCACCATGGGGATCAAATCCTGCAGGAATTTGGCCGGCGAGAGGCTATCTGCGCCGATCTGGGAATGCTATTTAACGCTTTCATATTCTTCGACGCTTAACTCGCATTTTTTACGCAAAATGTTCTCCGCCACCCCGATTTTTCCAATATCGTGCAGCGTGGCAGCCCTGTACATTAACTCCCGGTCATTTTCTGGCAGTCTCATATAACCGACAATCTCGGAAACAAGGCGGGCAACCCGCTCCTGGTGGCCCTTTGTGTAAGAATCCTTGGCATCAACTGCGGCAACTAGGGAACAGATAGTTTCCTCGTAATGGCTTTGAATGCTGCTGTAGGTATTTTCGATTTCGCTTTCCAGGCTTTTATTAGCGCACTGCAGCTCATCGATCGTTTTTTCGATCATCATCGTTTCGTTTCTTTTATTAATCCCCCTATTGACAATATCTCTCACGGAAGAGAGTTCAAAAGGTTTGATCAGGTAATCAAAAGCTCCTAATCGCAGCGCTTTCGTAGCTGTGTCGACAGAAGCGTAGGCGGTAATCATTACCACCTCGGTCGAAGGCGCCTTTTGCTTGACAATTTCCAGCAGGTCGATGCCGTTGATATCGGGCATCCTGATATCAAGGATGGCCAGGTCGAAAACTCCAAGGTCTAAATTGTTTAAAGCCTGGTTGCAGTTAGCTGCGGTAACTATATCGTAGTCATCTGCCAAAATCATGCGCAGTGATTCTCTTGGCCCTAATTCGTCGTCTACAACAAGGATTCTAGGTTTGCCGTACATGATGTACTCCTCCCCTGTCCGTTCTTCTTTCAACAAACACCGGCAGCGCAACCTTGAACATCACCGAGTCGCTGTTTTTTCCGGCCACCTTGAGAGAGCCTCCATGGTCTTCAATAATCTTTTTGCTGACCGGGAGACCTAAACAGATGGAGTTGTCCGGCTTAAGCTCAAGTGGATTAAAAAGGCTCTCAAGTTTTTCTGCTTTAACCTTCAGGCTGTCATTTGATAGTAAGATGTTTACCTTCTCACCCTCGCCATTTTCGCTATCTGCTTGCATGTTAACAAAAAGTCCTTCCTTGCTCTCTACATTTTCCAGAAGATAGCCGAGCAGGTAGGAAATTGCCCTGGACATATTTAGCCTGTCAATTCTAACCCGGGGATTGTGGCGGTAAAAATATTTCTTAACCGGCACATCCAAACCTTTACCCTGCTCATGGAGCAAACCGATTGCCTCATCTATCAGGGAGAGAGCGTCAGTAACATCATACCTGTAATTGAGAGGCGACGAAAAAGCGATCAACTGATCAACCAGTTCATTCAGTCTTTTTAACTCCTGTTTGACAGTCTGGGAGAAGAATTCACGGAAAGTGCTGTCTTCATACTTGTCGGGAAGAAGCTGGCAAAAAGTCTGGATCGCGACCATGGGATTCTTGATTTCATGGGTCAACTGCCCGACAAAACGGTTTAATACCTCGCTTTGTTCGGCCTGACGTCGCTTTAGTTCAGCTTCTTTGCGGAACGTTATGTTGTCGAAAATCATCACACTGCCGAAGATTTCCCCGTTAGCACCGGTGATCCTGTAAGTACTTAACTCCAGGGGCAGCCTGCCTGCAGGCAGCATTGTTTCTTCCCGCATATAAGCCTTTCCGGTGGTTAACGTTTCATAAAGCATATCGCCCAGGGGGCTTGGTAGAACGCGCAAATCCATTCCGAGAATCTTTTGCCGATCCAGGGTTAAGATCCTGGCAGCGCTATCATTGAATGTGATAATTCTTTCCTTGCCGTCAATAGCCGCTACACCACTGTGCATGAGCTGAAGAATGCTTTCAATGTATACATTCTGGTTATAAAGCTTTTCATGCAGGTCAATATCTTCCAGGGCCATGGCCACGTTGCCGCAAATAGTGTAAAGCAGCTGCAGTTCACGCTCATAAAAAGGAGTACCGACCACTTTTGGGCCGAGGCAAAGCGCGCCTACCATACTTCCGTGAGCAATGAGAGGAACACAGACTACTGCTTTAAGCAGTTTCATTTCTGAGGCGATTACCTCATAACCGTCATCCCCGCCAGGCTGCAGGGTGGCCATGTTTAAGATTCTTCCTTTTTCAAGCAGCCACTTAACCAGCCCATCAGATGACTTAAAAAGCAGCTTTGATTGCAGCTCGGGATCGAGCCCGCGCTGCTCTGCGACATAATAGTCACCGCTGCCCTGAATTTTTAAAAGTACAGCCATTTTACCGGCCGGGACCAGTTCTTTTACCGCTTCCAGGAAAAGGCCTATGAAGCGTTCCTTGTTAAGTCGGTTATTCAGGGCACGGGAAAAATCGCTGAGGACTCTTTCCCAATAACCGGACGGCAGACCCTGGGAAACAGGGCTGGGCTGGGCGGAGAGATCTGATCCAACAATCTCATCGCCTCCATGCAGCGGCCGCCCGGCAAGCCGGTTCTGCTTTAACTTATCCCAGCCCCTTTCAAGAGCCTTGCCAAAAAGCCAGGGTTCGATCGGTCGTCTGAGATGATCGTAGAGCAGGCCTGAAAGCTGCATGGCCCGCTTTTCTTCTCTACCCAGGCCGATATAAACCATTTCCGGTTTCATGCTTTCTGCTTCGCTAAGCCACTGCTTTGCAGCAGGCATATCGGTATCAACTATGACCAGGCCCACTGCCAGCCCGTTTAACATAGCCCAACTCCTGCTATCGGATGCCGTGTCGATCAGGACATGGTTTACTCCGAGCAGGCTGTCCACCTCTTCTTTAACTGAGCTGTCCTCTGTTACAAGGAGAATCGCTTTCATTTAAGTTTCTCTTCCCCTCCCTGGCAGTGCATTATTAAATAAGCCCTTCCTGCCCTGATTCATGCGGTCATTAAAGGCAGGTTAATATCAAACCTTGTCCCGCGGCCTTCCGTGCTGGCGAAGCTGATCTGGCCATTATGGGCGCTGATAATTTTGTGGCAAATACTGAGACCAATTCCGATTCCATTCGCTTTGCCGGTGATAAAGGGATCAAAAACCTTGTCCTTGATGGCATCGGGAATGCCGACTCCTGTATCTTCTACTGTAATTTTAATCTTATCGTTTTGATAAGACACCCCGATGGTAAGCAAACCGTGGTCGGGCATGGCATGAATAGCATTCATGCATATGTTTAGCAAAGCCTGCTTGATCAGGGTCCGATCGAGGCTGACAATTTCATCCTCGCTGCTGTATTTTTTCTTGATCTTTATATTTTGCTGCTCCAGGTGCGGCGAAAGCAGCAATAGAACCTCATCAGCCAGGCCGGTCAAATTAACCGGTTCATAATAGAGGTCCGTTTCCCTGACAAAACCGAGCAGTTCCACGACCAGATCGTTGATCCTCGTTATTTCCTGGCTGACGACGGTGGAAAACCTGTGCCTGAATTCGGGATGATCATACTTTTCGGGCAGAAGATCGGCAAATGTTTTAATCGATACCAGGGGATTTTTAATTTCATGGGCAATACCGGCGGCAAATTCGCCCAGCGAAGCCAGGCGTTGAGCCATGCTTTTTTCTTTTTCCAGCATTTTTGTCCGGCTAATATTGCTCATGACTATGATTGCTTCCCTTTGCCCGGCCCCTGAGGGCTCAATAATTGAAGTGCTGCAGGAGAGGAATTGCTTTTCTGATCCCCTTTCCAGCGCCGTTTCCTGATCGCTAAAACCGTCGGCTTCTTTAAAGGTTCGCTCAATTAGCTCATTAAGGTTTTCCGGTAATACAGAAGAAGCTTTTTTGCCGATTACTTTTCTGCCGCTTTTGCCAATTAGTTTTTCAGCTTCGCTGTTGATCAGGGTAATCAACCCTGCTTCGTTCACGGCAACAAGGCCATTGCCCATGTTGGCCAGTACCTCTTCCAGGTATTGCTTGACTGACAATAAGTCTTGATACAGCCGGGCATTTTTGATCGTAACTGTAACCTGGGACGAAAGGATCGATAATAACTGTAAGTCTTCACTGTAATAAGGTTCTCCCGATATTTTCTCGCCTAAGAACAGGATACCGGCCACTTCGTTTTCGGCAACCAGGGGCACGGCAGCAGACAGTCTTCCGTTTTTCATCTCCTTCCAGATTGCGTCGCGCAGCGATATGCTCTTAATTTTTTTCACTTCAGAAAGCAGCAGGATGTCCCTGGTCAGCTCAAGGAAAGAGAGAAGCACATTCTCCGAACCATGAACAGGCCGGTCAGTCCCCGGCAAAGGCTCTACCTCATTCTCGCCGTAAGTATAAACATAGCGCCCGTTGACCTTAGAGCAGTAAAACCCGTGTTCCAGGTCCATGTCGTTGACAATACTGACAGTCAAAGAGCTCAATAACTCTTCCAGGCTCAGCAGGGTAACCAGGTCATTGATACGATTCAACAAAGAAGCACGGTAATCTGTCACTTTTATAAAAAACCGTTCGTCAAGAAACTGTTGAACCCTCGCTCGTAGCCCGGGGAGGATCAACGCTACGGTAAGAACAACTATAATGATGCCTACCTCCAGGTTAATAGGCACAGGAGCCAGGTCCAGGTCGATCAGCAGGCGGAAAAAACCGGCTAAAAATAGGATGATTATTGTAATGGTAAATATAAAGGCAATATTTTTCCGGAATGCAAAACGAATATCCATAAAACGGTATTTAATGATCGAGTAATAAATCGATCCTACCATAACCAGGGAAAAAACAGGTCCCAAAGAACGAATGTCGAGAAGCCCAAGCTGGGTTATGCCAAAATATGGGAGCAAAGCATTGGCCAGGGTGGAAGTGATGACAAAAAAGAGAGTTCCCCTGATGAAATACTGCATCTGGAACCTGACTATGCCCTGGGTTTTACTAAACTTCCTGTAAAGCTGTGTAATGGAATAAGCCAGGGTTATAAAATAAAGCGCGAAGTAAGGACCAAAAAATGGCCCGGGAACGGGCTCTTTCATCGCCAGGGGTTCGTCAATTCCGGTAACCAGGAGCGGAGTAAAAGAAATAAATAGAGTTATAATGCTGGCTCCCAAAAGGAAATAAGTAGCCTTTCTGGCCAGCGGTTCTCCGTCCAAAAAAGTAACCGAGAGCGCATAAATGTGCCAGGGGAAAAGAATAGCCGCAGCGTAGCTAAATCTAA
This sequence comes from Syntrophomonadaceae bacterium, assembly GCA_007132095.1. Taxonomy (GTDB): domain Bacteria; phylum Bacillota; class Dethiobacteria; order DTU022; family DTU022; genus SLPH01. Next base: position 6,830 of record SLPH01000061.1, read on the forward strand.
TCCAGAAAAGCAAAGTCTCATATTCACTGTTGATGGTAATCATGAGAATCGCCAATGACCAGGCGCTCATAGTCAGGGTCAGGGTAAACATAAGGCGGTTTAATGCTGCGCGCGGGTTGTTGCGCAGGGCAATTATGCCAAATGCCAGCAAGGCAGCAATAGCTCCGGCAATCAGGTATACTGTTACATCTGCCAATCTGCTCAAACCTCCTGACTTACGCTGAAAGATGCTGATAGCAATTCAGCTAATCAAACGCCCTGATAATCAAGCTGGTAAAGCCGCCGCCAAAGCCGCGAAGGTTGATCATGACGATCTTAACCCGTCCTACCCGCCCTTTTATGGGAACGTAATCAAGATCACATAGTTCCCCGGCTTCTTCCAGGTTAAGAGTTGGCGGAATAAAGCAGTTTTCAATGGAAAGAGCTGCGGCAATAGCCTGCAGCGGACCGGCTGCCGCTCCCGGGCTGCCAAAAATTGATTTGATCGAGCTGATCGGGATGTTGTAAGCTGCCGGACCGAAGAGCTCTTTGATTGCATCTGTTTCCATTTGATCGAGCACTTGATCCCCCGGAGCGCAGGCGCTGATATAATCGATATCTTCCGGCCGCAACCCCGCCTCGGTCAAAGCTTTTTCCATCGCCCTGTACATCGAATCTTTGATCCAGGCCGGAGACATGTTGCCGGTCAGGCCGCCGCCGGCAAATGAGCCGTAAATTTTTGCTTTGCGGCGCAAGGCCCTTTCTTTTTCTTCCAGGATCAAAACCCCTGCGCCTTCGGCAAGAACACCGCCCTGCCTGGCTTTATCAAAAGGACGGCAGGCCTTCTCAGGCTGATCGTTATAATCTGAGGGAACCATGCCAACCATGCAGAGCCCGGCCACCGCCAGTGGCGCTAAGGGCGCATCAACACCCCCGACTGCTACAATGTCGGCATCCCCGTTCATGATGCTTCTTGCCCCGTAATATATACTGTTTAACCCGGCCGTGCAGGTTGTCGATATGGTAATAATATTATCATATGCTTTCAAAAGGTGCGCTACGACTGCAGTCGAGCTGTATGGAAAAGCTGAAAGAATGAAATCGGGGCGGGGAAACCCTGTTTCCGCCAGGTTTTTATATTCCCGCTGCATCACTTCCATATCATTCGTGCTAACTCCCATGTATATGGCCGATTGCCGCCTTGCTATATCATCGGGAGTCAGCCCTGCATCTTCGATTGCCAGCTTCGCCGCCAGCGCAGCAAACTTACAGCTGTTTGAATCAGGCAGCCAATCGGGCAGTTCATTGAAGTATTCTTCCAGGTGATGGGGCGATATCTCGCCGCCGATATGGCATGGAAGCCCATTACGCTGGTACTTGGTAATCGGGCCTATCCCCGACACGCCATTTGATAAAGCATTCCAAAAAGCCTTTTTACCGATCCCGTTAGGCGCTACCGTTCCCAGGCCGGTTATAACTGCTTCATGCATGAGAGACCCTCCTCCTATCGTGAAGGTGCTGTATCGAACCGGGGCTTTTATTTATTAAAGCCATCCAGCTTTGTTTACCGTAAATAAGGGACAGTTTTTCAATTGACAATCCATTGTTGACGATCATTGTCCGTAAAGCATCTTCGCTTAGAAAATGGAAGGAACTATTATTTTTAATATAACTGTTGACAGAAACTGAAATCATGATCGGGATAAAGGTGCGAATCAGCAGCGAGGCAAAAAGCAGCGGGTATAGGCGGGGGCTCTTCTTTTTAAGAGCCTTAATATGCGCTTTTACAATCGGCGCCATTCTCGGCTCAGCCGGGGGAGTTATAAGAACCAGCCTGCCGTCATTTTTCAGCACCCTTCGCAGCTCTTTCAGCAGCTGATCCGGCTTTTTGACGGCATACAGCACATTGGCGCAGATAATTCCATCAAAGCTGCAATCTTCGTAAGGCAGAGGGTTTTCCAGATCCATGGCCGCAAAACTAACCCTGTTCTCCCGGCCGGCCATTTTTCTCTTCGCTTTTTTTAACATCGAACTGGAATTATCGGCAGCAATTATGCTAAAATTACCATCATCCTCAAGGAGACAGAGCGAATAGTTGCCTGTGCCGCAGCCGGCGTCGAGATAAAGCCCTTCATTTTTCGGGTTAAGGGCTCTGCAGGCAAGGCTGATCATTTCCCGGTAGGGCGCCAGCTGCAGCAGTATTGAATCATATACCAGTGCATAGGTCTGCCAGATTAGCTTTTCCATCGGTCAAATCCCCTCTTATTAATAAAAAACCAGGTATGCCCGGAAGATCCCGATCCACCGTTTAGAAGTGGTGACCCTGAGTCATTTTAGCGCATACCAGCACATACCAGTATGAATTATTTGACAGCCCTGCCCGAATACCCTTTTTTATTACTCAATATTCCAGCAAATTTTTGCCATTGGCGAACAGATTATGCTTAATAACCCAATATTTTGGAAAAATCACGCTTACCTGTGGTAAAATTGCAAGTAGGAAATAATTACTGACGGGAGAATTTACGATGCACAAATTGTTTTACCCCGAATCGATTGCCATCATCGGCCTCTCATCGAAACCGACCAATATTCCAAGATTGACCCTGGAAAACCTGCTGCGCTGGGGCTACCGGGGACGTATATTCGGAGTTAATGCCAGGGGCGACGATGTTCACGTGGACGGAATCAGGATGTACAAAGCAATCGAAGATCTTCCCGAAGTACCCGACCTCGCCTATTGCATGATCCCTGCTCCGCTGACACCGGATATGATGGAACGGTGCGGCAAGTTCGGCATCCGCCGCCTGGCCATCCCTTCCGGCGGCTTTTCAGAATACAACGAAGAGGGCAGGATGCTGGCCGACAGGCTTGTGGCAATCGCCAGAAAATATGGGATCCGCTTCGTAGGGCCAAATAGTATTTCCCTGGCTAATACTGACAACGGGCTCTGCCTGCCATTTGTTGCCCTGCATAAAGCGCCGGTCGGAGAGATGTCAATTATCTCTCAAAGCGGCGGTGTCGCCCTGACCATGCTGAATTACCTGTTCGACGAAAAAATCGGCCTGGCCAAGTTCGCCAGCATCGGTAATAAGCTGGACCTGGATGAGGTTGATTTTCTTGAATACTACGGCAAGGATAAACAGACCAAAGTAATCTGCATGTACCTTGAAAGCATCGTCCGGGGCCGAAAATTAATTGAGATAGCCAAAGAAATCGATAAACCGATTGTTATTTATAAATCAAACACTACCAGCGCCGGCGAAAAGGCGGCCATGAGCCATACTGCCGCGCTCAGCAGTAATGAAGATATTATCGATTCCGCCTTTGAAGAGGCTGGCATCATAAGAATCAGCAATTTCCTCGAGTTTGTTGAGGTTACAAAAGCCTTCCACCTGCCCCCGATGAAAGGGCGCAGAATTATGGTGATGAGCCCGGCCGGCGGCTTTGCGGTAATGGGCGCCGATCTATGCGAGAAAGCAGACTTCGAATTCGCCGACATGGGCAGCGAATTCTATAATAGCCTGGAGCAGTTCAGCAATGCCGGAGTGATCAATTTTTCCAATCCCCTGGACATGGGCGATATATACGATCCCCAGCTTACAGCGCACGTTTTCTATTCTGTCATGCATTCGGACAGGGTTGATGGAGCGATTTACATCAGCCAGCGGCCCCAGATGCCCCAGGGCGACAATATCTTTCAGAGAATGTTCCTAACCGACCTCTCCAAGGAAGCCTGGGGTTCGATCCTTTCTTCCGGCAAACCGCTGGGTATCTGCCTCTTTGGGCCCACCAGCACAATCCAGCAGGCCAAACGCTACGTGGAATTTCCCATTTTCAACAGCCCTGAAGAAATGATCAGCGCCCTGGCCAGGCAGATGAAATATTTCGAGAAGCGCAAAGAACTGCGGGAAAGGAAACCCGCCCTGCTTCCCGAAGGGATAGATGATACAAAAGCCAGGGCCTGGATGAAAAACAAGCTGGGTGATTTGGGCGAAGAATCGCTTGAACTGCTGCAAGCTTACAAGATTAGAACAGCTCCTTCGAAAACAGCTATCAGCGAAGATGAAGCGATCGCTCACGCCGAAGAACTTGGCTATCCCGTGGTTATGAAAATTGTATCGCCTGATGCCCTGCACAAATCGGACGCGGGCGGAGTGCTGCTTGGCCTTAAAAACAGGGATGAAGTGGCACAGGGGTTTAAAAGGATTCGCCAAAATCTATCCAGCTACAAAAAAGAGGCTCACTTCGGAGGGGTAAGGGTGCAGCAAACAGCCCCGGAAGGGTTCGAAATGTTCGTCGGCGGCACCCACGACCCTGCTTTCGGTCCGGTTGTATTTTTCGGCATGGGAGGTATTTACGTAGAAGCTTTTCATGATATAGCCAATGTCTTATGCCCCGCCAGGCCTGAAGAAGTATTAAGAAGGCTGGAGAGGTTGAATGCCCACCAGGTGCTGACCGGCCTGCGCGGCAAGCCGCGCGGAGACATTGAAGCTTTTGTCGATCTTGTGGTCAGGGTTTCCCTCCTGCTGGCCGAATACCCGGGCATAAAAGAACTGGACATCAACCCGGTGCGCGTTTTTGCTGCCGGCAAAGGAGTTATGGCCCTTGACGCCAGGATGCGCATAACCTACCAGAGCTAAATCTGCTGCAAGCGGGCAAAATGCAGATTGCCTTTGAATACAGGGTTAGCCATAACCTGTCAGGTTTTAGTCAGTAAAAGCAATAAAGAGATCCTGAAGGAGGTTAAAAAATGTCGGGTAACTGCACTTATCAATCCGCCCCAAACTATGATGTAGAGATAACGGTTCTTTCTTCCGAGTGCCCGAAAATGCCGGCGGGGGATAAAATCATCCTTGAAGGACCCAGTATTAATTACGATAAATCGGGTCCTGTCTGCCTGACGGCCATTAACGCTGTTTATCCATGGATTATGCTGTCGCGATTTGACGTTAAAACTGATGCCCTTGATTATGATCCTGAAAACAGCTGCTATTACGGGGTTTGTCCCTGCGGCACCGTTAAGTTTAAGATCCGCAATTTCAAAGAATAGAAACCAGGCTATAGCCTGGTTTTTAGGGCCTGCGTTTAGCTTTGCCGGGCCTTACTTTAAGGAACAACACTAAGCATTCCTGCTTTAAGGTTAAGTCGTTCCGACATAGGGCGGTTCAGCAGGTTTTAACTTCGAGTCCAGATCCTTCTGACTCTGCTTCTTTGCCGCTGAAGTCTGCCGGACACTCCAGTTCTACCCTGGTCTTCAGTCCGGCTTTAAACAGGCAGCCCCATTTGGGACTGCCTGCCGTCATTAGCGGTGCGACAAACTCAGCAAATATCTTTATTATCCTGCTAACTCCGTTTTTTCCTGATGATCCCCGAGCAGGGGATTACTTCTATCCCTTTGTCTTCCAGGCCGTCAAGCAGCAGGTTCATCCCAAGAGAATCACTGGCAATATGGCCGGCAATGACCACGTTAATATGGCTTTTTTCCGCTTCCTTGCGGTGTTTTTCGCTCATATGCATGCCAACGATGGTTCCGATGCCGGCCTGCGACAGCTTGGCATAAGAGTTTTCAGAACCGCTGGTGCCGCCGGTCATATCAACCAGGACTTTACCGGCCCGGCGATCTTTGCTGCCGAGGACAATATCAGGCCCTGCGCTCAATTTGGCCGCCTCGGAATATTCGGGGACCTCTTTTAACAGCTTTAGAATATCTCCAAGAGTCCGCGGTTCTTCACGATCAAGAAGGTCCTGCAGGAATGCAGTAACCTGGTTATCAGCCACAGTATGGGCGCAGACCATGGCCAGATCGAGAATTTTTGCCGCATCAATAGCCCGGTTGTGGTTGACAGGCATAAGCCCTCTTTTAACCTCGCTGATTCGTGATGCCATGATTGATTCTGCTACATTTATTGGTACTCCACAGCGAGCCAGAATATCTTCCTGCAAATGCATAACATCGTGGAGGTCAGCCAGGGCTTTACCTTCAGGGTGATGAGCCATGATCAGATCTATCGGTTTACCTTTTTCGCCCAGGCGATCGGCCAGCATGATTTCACCGACCTCTATATCAACACCCACCATAATCCGCTTTACCTCCGCTTCAGGATCGCCGCAGAGGATTCGGGTGTCGGCGTAGGGGTTTTTCAGCCTTTCCAGGTCGAACTCTTTTTTTTCATCTTCTTTCAGCTCATCAAATTTCTTCTTTTCCCTGTCCAGGATTTCTTTAACCATATCCGGTTTGCGGGGATCTTTTTCAATCCCCTTTTCAACGACATATTCGTAAACTTCCCTGATCTTCAAAACTTTACCCTCTCCTTCTTATCATATAGATTTAGCGTCTGGTAAAAATTGCCTGTTTTAAATTGAGCTAAAAACTAAACTTCATCCCCGTCCGCAGTTTTTTAAAGCGCTCGCCAAACTGGTCAAGCAGTTTCGCCTCGGCCTTCAGACCGGTGCAGTGCCCGGTATAGATGCTAACTGAGCTTAAACCGCCCAGGGCTTCAACTGTTAAACCCACTCTTTCATCATCTGCGTCAACCAGGTGGAACCCGCCGACTACAGCAAGGACCGTCTTAATGCCGGTAAGCCGGATCGCATTTTTTATGATGCTGATGATCCCCGCATGGGAACATCCGGTAACCACAACCAGGCCGGCAGGCAGGTTAAAAATCATCGCTATATCGTCTGCCATCCGGTCCGGTTCCATCTTTCCCTCACGGCAGGTAACCATCGACAGCGTAGGCGCACTTTCAAAAGGAACCTTATCTTCTATCTCTCCCGAAGTTAACACTCCCGCCATGAGCTGCAGCGGTTGCGACAGGGGGACCAACTCGCCACCGGCAGCTTCAATGGCCCCGGGGCTATTGGCCGGTCCCATACCGATTGAGCGAAAAGCGGGCTTTAAAGCGAGATTCAGACGGTGGCTGTCAGGGTGACAGATAACGGGCAGCCTGCTTTTTCCGGAAGCCTTTAGGAACCCGGTCAGGCCGCCGGTGTGATCGTAGTGGCAGTGCGAGAGAAAAACGAGATCGACGTTTTCCGGATCTTTTCCCAGCAGCTCCATATTCCGCAGCAGGGTTTCCGCTTCCTGCCCGGTGTCGAAAAGTATATTCCGGCCGGTTTTTCCCGCCCTGGCCTCAATCAAAAGCGATAAACCGTGCTGGGCAGCCAGGCCTGTGTCATAGCCGGCGCAGTCTTCCAACAGCACCGTTATTTCCAGTTGATCGAGCTTCCCAAAATCGTCCGCCATAAAATCAGCCTCCTGTCGCCTTGCCGACGCTTTATGATCAGCCCCTGCCAAACCCCGGGTTTTTGCAAGGGCCAAGTAAATTATAGCATATCCTGTAAGGCGGTCTCAGCAATTATAATTATTCAATAATCTCGTGTTGCCGCACAACACTGCAGGAATTAAAAACATCACGCAGAATAGCAACTACAATATGTGAAGCTTATATCTTTTTGAATTCAATCAATCTGGGTGAAAAATGAAAACCAAGAACAAAATGTTTCAGAAAGCAGAGCAATTGTTCCTTCCCAATCCCGGCATTGATCAAGAAATTGCCCGCATCAATATTGCCAGGGCCCAGTTCATGCTTGCGGTTGTCCTCCCCTTACACCTTATATTAATTACAGCCTTTGCATTGGCGCTAAGAGCCGGGAGCCCGGAAGCAGGAACAGCTGTCCACCAGTGGCGGATCGGTATTATTTACGGTCACTGCACGATGCTGCTGATCAGCATTGTTTTCTTATTGGCTGTCTGGAGCATCAAAAGAAAAAAAACAGAAAATAGTGCGGTGGGCAGAGCTCTGCCGGCAGCAGTGGCTTTTTGCTACCTCTTTTTCGGCGCCACTTTATGTGTTATCGATCAGCTTGTAACATCAAGCATCAACCCTTACCTGATTACCAGCATCGCCGTGCCGCTCGTGATCATGATTCACCCTCACTACAGCCTCCTCTTCTACCCCCTTACCTACCTGGCTTTCAATCTGATGCTGCCGATAACCCAGGGCAACCCGGATCTGCTGCTGACGGTGAGGGTAAACGGGTTCAGCTCAATGGCTATTGGTTTGGGCTTAGCTCTATTAATGTGGCGCACCGGAGTTCTAACGCTTTTACAGAGGAAAAAGATTGAAACCCAGACCAGGGAACTGGCAGAAAAAAACGAACAGTTGAAAAAGTTGGCCGGCACCGACATGCTGACCGGCCTGTATAACAGAATGCGCTTTACCGAATTCGTGGAACAGGAACTGACCAGGATAGCAAGGACAGGCGAAGGATCAGCACTGG
>SLPH01000107.1 GCA_007132095.1 Syntrophomonadaceae bacterium
AATCCCATGGTCAGAATGTATTTGGCATCCTCAAGATAGTACGTCCAGGGTCTGCCGCTTCCCATGACCATACCGGCCCAGGCCGCCTGCTGGGTCGTAAAGCAGGTGCTCTGGTGGCAAACATGGTTCGGCGTACCGATAACGTCGCGTAAACGATTAGCGAAATCGTTGCTGCGAGTCATCAGCATAAAGCTTTCCGGCCCGTACTGGGCAATTGATTCTTTCAGGCGGGTGGCTGTTTCTTCAAGGGCCTCATCCCAGCTGATCCTTTCGAAACCTGGGTCTTCGTTGATTCCCTTGTTGGGATTGGTGCGCCTGAGAGGGTATTTCATACGATCCGGATCATAAAGGGTCTTTATTGCGTTATATCCTTTCACGCAAATCCGCCCCCCATCTTCCGGGTTATAGGGATTGCCCGATACAAAGTCGTAAGGGTTTCCTTCTATGTGTACTAAGCGTCCATTTTTTACGTAACCAATCATGCCGCAGTTAGCGCTGCAAACGCCGCAGAAAGTAAACACTTTCTTTTCGGCATCTTCAACTATTTGTTCCGATGCTTTGGCAAAACGGGGAATTGACATTCCCGTACTTACAGCGGCTCCGGTAGCAAGCGCCGCTTTTAGAAAGGTGCGGCGTTTCATTTTGAAACCGTCAGATTTCATAACCGATCATCACTCCTCTGTTCTGATTCTGATAAACCTTGTTCATCTATCGATACAAGCATGCTATTCTCCTGCTCGATAAAGTCCTGGCCATAAGCCGCCATTTCTTTAAAGAAGCAGGCTTGCTGACTTTCCTGCAAATCCTTAAACATCTGAGGCAGCCATTTATATATGTGCTCCCCAAAAAATGACTTCTGCTCCAAAACAGTGTCGCCAGTTTGGATTAAATGAGCCATAAATGCCAGCTCCACGGAAGCATGGTCTTCAGGATGGGGCGCAGGTTTTTCAAGGATTAAACCGTTGCGACGGTAAAATTCTTTAACCTGAAGCCACGGCTCCCTCATCAGCAGCGGTTCACTGCCTAAGTAGACCGACTCGTAAGGCCTGACACCGCCAGCTACGATAAACAACCTTGCGTACTCAGTCTTCAAAAGGTGGTCTGCCGATTCTATTTTTGACCACTCACCAAGGCTTTTTTGCAAATTCTGTCCGATCGCTTTATATTCACCGGAAACCGTTTGGAGGAAGCTCATATACTGGTCCAGGTCATCTCCGGTAGTATGGTCGGTAAAAAGCCTGGCAAAGAATGTATACAGGCAGGCCCTGTCCAATTGCAGCTGGCTTGCTTCACTGGTCTTCAAAATACTGATTACCTCCGTTAATAACCCACTATATTTAGGCTGGCTTATTTGCTGTTTCTGAGACTGCCGCAGTCGCCTGGGCTTTAGCAGGAACAGCGCCAAATACCGGCCGCTTGGTAAGGCGATCAATCATGGGCACAAAAACGTTCATGATCAGGATTGCAAAAGCGGTCCCTTCTGTCGGTGAAAGAGCCAGGCGGAAAACCATGATTAATACACCGATGGCAACACCGAAAATCAGCATCCCTTTCGGAGTAACCGGACTGGTAACCCAGTCGGTGGCCATGTAAAGGGCGCCGAGCATCAATCCGCCGGCAAGCAGGTGGTATACAGCCATTTCAGGACCCTGGAATACAAGGCCGATTACAAACACAGTAGCGATAATAGATACCGGGATATGCCACTTGATATGACCTCTGACGAAAAGGAAAACCGCGCCAATAAGCAGGGCCAGCGGTGAAACTTCCGCCAAACCACCGCCCTGGTTGGCGATAAACATCTGGCCCAGAGGAGGCATTTCCGCTCCCATTTTCATTAAGGCCAGCGGAGTGCCCTGGGTAACGACATCAACAGGGGCGGCCCGGAAGCCGAGCGGGGCAAAAGAGATATTCAGCTGGTTAAAAAACAGGGAAGCAAAGAGAATTCCCGATACCCTGCCAAACAGGGCCGGGTTGAAGAGATTCCAACCAATACCCCCCATTAGCTCCTTGGCAACCCCCACTCCGATAACGGTAGCAACAATCAGGGTCCACCAAGAGGTTTCCACGGAAAAGCATAATGCAATCAGCAGTCCTGTAACCAGGGCGCTTCCGTCAAAGGGTGTATTGCCACGTCCGAGCATTCTTTTAAAAGCAAGATCGGTCAGCGTCGCGGTAACCAGGCATATGGCAATTGTAAACACTGCATTCATACCAAAGAAATAGATTGCAACCGCACTGATGGGGATCAGCGCGATAATCACATCATACATCGCTCCCTGAACGTTGTTTTTCGAGCGCAGGTGAGGCGATGCAGAGTAGTTCAGTTTAAGCTCATTATTCAAAGCCGGTTCCCTCCTTAAATTACGTAGATCAAATCTCAAAACCTCGCTGTTTTATGCAAGGCAGAATTAGCTTACCTTTTCGCCCTGGCCGCGACATCTTTCTTCGTATCGCGCACGAGCTGCACTATGGGGCGGTTCGAGGGGCAGACATAAACGCAGATGCCGCACTCGAAGCAATCCATTGCTCCCCACTCTGCCGCTTCGTCGTAACGACCCAGTTCAGCATTGGTGCTGATCGAGTTGGGGTAAAGGAACATGGGACAGTGATCGACACACCTGGCGCAGCGCACACAGGGCATATGTTCGGTTTTTGCCACCATTTCTTCACTGAAAAGCAGCAACCCGCTCGAGCCTTTTACGACAGGTACGTTCATGTCGGTCTGCGCGAATCCGGTCATCGGACCGCCCATGATTACCTTGCCGGGCTTGTCGCCTTCTTTAAATCCGCCGCATTCCTCAATTACATGGCCGATCGGGGTACCGATAGCCACCTTAACATTAGCCGGCCTGGCCGCTGCATCACCGGTCACCGTAAGCACCCGCTCATAAAGCGGCTTGCCATAGCGGCAGGCTTCATAAACGGCAACTGCGGTGCCAACGTTCTGCACAACCACGCCAACTTCAAGCGGCAGCTTGCCGGGTGGTACTTCACGGTCAACAGCAGCCTTGATTAACTGTTTTTCCGCGCCCTGTGGATACTTGACATCCAACTCAACCACTTCGATGCCCTCTTCTTTTTCTGCCAGTGCTTTTACAGCTTCGACTCCGTCGGGCTTATTTTTTTCGATGCCAAAAATGATCCGGGGAGCATCAACCACCTTTGCGATCAGTTTGGCGCCTTCCACCATTGCGTCGGTCATCTCTACGATTACCCGGTGGTCGCAGGTTAAGAAGGGCTCACATTCGCAGGCGTTGATGATAATAAGATCGATCGGTTTTGGCGGGCTCAATTTTACATGGGTCGGGAAAGCGGCGCCGCCCATACCGACGATTCCGGCTTCTTTTATAGCTGTCTTGATCTCTTCACCGTTCATAGCGGAGATATCGCGTTCAGTCCAGGCAGGTTCCTGCTGGTTTTTATCTACCTTGATTACGACGCTTTCCACATCGGTCCCGGTGAAGTGAGGCCGCGGTTCAACAGCTGTGACTGTTCCATCAACGCTGGCAAAAACGGCAGCGCTGACAAAGGCATCACTGTCTCCAACCTTCTGGCCTGTTTTGACCTGATCGCCAACCTTGACCACTGCCTTACAGGGCGCTCCGATATGCTGCTGGAGCGGAATTACAACCTCTTCGGGCAGGACAATGGTTGTGATCGCTTCGTGCTCGGAATATTCCTTGTAGTGGGGTAAAAACACACCCCGGTCAAACGACTTTACGGTCACTCAAAACCACCCCTTTACTGTTTAACATTGCGTGATAAACTAACTTTCTCTTATTAGGCCAACTATCGTCTTTGCTCTGGCTGTTGAAACTGCAATTTGTGCTTCACCTCCTGGAAACCAGTGGGCTCAATGTTCCCAAATTCACGAGCAAAGACAACTTAAAACTTAAACCTGTAACCAACTACTTTCCATTCTATACAAACCCAATTGTATTCCTATAAGTACAATATTTAGAAAACTGCACAGCATTTTTAAATAAAACCGCAGTTATGCTTGATTACAAGCTCTTTCCAGCTTCCAGGCATAATCTGGGCATAAGTTTTATGTATATCCATTAGCGATTATGATAATATTTTCACAAGTCGTGTTCTTGCAATTACCGG
>SLPH01000020.1 GCA_007132095.1 Syntrophomonadaceae bacterium
AATACGACTACCAGACTATAATAACCGAAGGAATAAAAAAGATGAGCGATGAGCTGAGGTCGGCCGGAGTAAAAATTACCCGCATCCGCGAGGGCAGGCGGGAGGAGCTTGACGATCGGGTCGTTGTCGAGGCCCCGGTGACGATCTACCTGAACGGAAATGAACTGGTTACCCTGCTCTGCACACCGGAGAAGACAGACCGGCTGGCTTTGGGTTTCCTTAAATCGGAAGGGCTGATCAAGGAAGCCGGCGAAGTGATTTCGGTTAATGTGCGCCAGGAAGAAGGCCTGGTTGAGGTTGAGCTGAAAAACAGGGCCGACCTGGCCGAAAAACTTTTCGGCAAGCGGACTATTACTTCAGGTTGCGGTAAGGGCACCATCTTTTTCAGTGTCCTCGATTCACTGCGCAGCGAACCGATCAAGGGAGACCTGACGATTACTGCCGAAAAAGTTATTGAGCTGATGGAAGAGCTGCAGGGACGGGCCGAACTTTTCAAGGCTACCGGAGGAGTGCACAGTGCCGCCCTGGCCGATGGCGAGAAGCTGCTTTTCTTTTTTGAAGATATCGGCCGCCACAATGCCATTGATAAGATTATCGGCGAGTGCCTGCTGAGCGGTGTTGATACGGAAGACAAGATTTTTGTCTCAAGCGGCAGGTTAAGCTCGGAAATACTGCTTAAAGCGGCGAAGATGAAGATTCAGTTGCTGCTGTCACGGGCGGCGCCCACTTCGCTTTGCATCGATCTGGCTGATAACCTGAATATTACCCTGGCCGGTTTCGTGCGCGGTAAGAGGCTGAATCTTTATACCCACGGTTGGCGAATTCCCGGATAAGAAGCAAAGAAAGGAAGAGTTCAAAGTCCGGGGGAGGGTTTTTACTGAAAATATTCAAGGGCGCCCGTTTATTAGGCAAAAACCACAGGGGAAAATATCACCTGTGGTTTTATTTAAAAGCTCGGGTTAAATAGAATTATCTGTCCTGCCGTTTAGCGGGGCTTACTCTTTAGGCGGGGGAAGCATCAGTTTTTTTAGCGCTTCCCTGACTTCCGGTTCAGATTTGCCCAAACGCAGGCGCTGAGCGTGAATGTTAAGTTTGTCGATGTAGAGGCCGGTCTGGTATTCGATATCGTCTTTAACCCTGCGGTGAACCTCCTCAAGGAGCAGGTCGATCCTCAGCTCGGGCACCTTTAAAAGGTCTACGACCAGATCGAGGTGCAGGTAGACCTTGTTCCGGCCATTTTCCAAATCCACGTGGGTGGCTTTGTGTACGCCGGGCACGGAGGTGGCTACGTATTCAACCATGGCGATGATAACGTGTTCGTTGATGAAAAAACTGCCCAGGGTGCTGTAAACGGGGCGAATTACCGAGCGTTCCACGGGCATGCCTTCCGGTTTCGCCGAAGGGACCCGGAAAAAAGAGCGCAGGGGATCGATCACATAGCCGGGGAATTCTTTCTTGATCGCAAAGGTTGGGAGGGGAATAACGTGACGGTTTTCCCGGGCTCGCACATTAAGGGCTTTTCTGATCGATTCGGAGTCGACCACCTCTTCGATGCGCAGGTAGTGAGTTGGCAGCGGCAGCTCCAGGTTTTCGGCTATCACTTCTGTCATCCGCTGTGAAGTACCGATAAGCATGACCTTGCGCGGTTTGACTTCGACAAGCTTTTCCTTAACCTGGGCAGCATGTTCAGGGTCCTGGAAGAGGGCGCGCTTTATAGCCCCAAAACGGGTTTGCTCTCTTTTGGCGGAGCGGCCGGCAACAATCACGTTACCTTTGATCAGAAGACCGTCATCGATTATATAGTCAATTTCATACTGTTTGGCTAAAACCGGAGCCTGGTGACTTTTCCCGGTTCCACTGTGGCCGTATAAGGCATATATATCCAAAAAATCACATCCAGCTTCTTTTAGGTGCGGGCTCTTGCGTCCCGTTGTAAAAATGCTTTATTATTATACCATAATATCACGGCCGTCAAATGATGCAGGAAAGCTTATAGAGACGGCGAAAGCAGGTATTCAATGATTATAATCGTATCCCCGGCGGAAAAGTTAAAAGGCGAATTAACCGTACCCGGCGATAAATCGGTCACCCACCGGGCGGTGATCCTGGGCGCCCTGGGCGCAGGGGTTACCGAGGTGCGCGGTTACCTTGATGCTGAAGACTGCCGCTCTACGATCGAGTGTATGCGGGCCATGGGTGCCAGGATAACCTTTAGAGGTAAAGTGTTGCTGATCCAGGGGCGGGCGATGAAGCTGAAAGAGCCTGTCCTGCCGCTCGACTGCGGCAACTCAGGCACCACGGCACGCTTGCTGATGGGAGTTTTGGCGGGCCAGCCTTTTAAGGCCGAGCTGACGGGTGATGCATCGCTCTCCAGGCGGCCGATGAAAAGAGTTACAGCGCCGCTTAAAAAGATGGGCGCTTATTTCCCGGGTGATAAAGAGACCCTGCCCCTTGAGGTGCAGGGAGGGGAACTGGAAGCGATCAGCTACAAAAGCCTCCAGGCCAGCGCCCAGGTTAAGTCGGCCATTCTTTTGGCCGGGCTTTACGCCGACGGCGAAACGATTGTTGAAGAACCATACCTCAGCCGCAATCACACAGAGCTGATGCTTGAACAATTTGGGGCGAAAGTGAAAGCCGAAGGGCCCCGGGTTTCTGTGCAGGGCGGCAACATGCTTAAAGGTCGCCAGGTCAGGGTTCCGGGCGATATCTCCGCTGCGGCCTTTTTCATGGTGGCAGCGGCAGTTGTTCCCGGATCAGACGTGGTTTTAAAAAATGTGGGCGTGAACCCTACCCGCAGCGGCATCATCGAACTGCTGCAGGAGATGGGGGCCGAACTGAAGCTGGTAAACAGACGTTACTGGGGACGTGAGCCGGTGGCTGATATCAGCGTCCGCGGAGGAGATACACTGCGGGGGATAGAAATCGGCGCGGCGATCATCCCCCGCGTTATTGATGAGATTCCTGTTCTCGCTGTCGCGGCGGCGGTGGCCCAAGGGGAGACCCGGATCAGCGGCGCCGGGGAGCTGCGGGTAAAAGAGTCAGACCGGTTGACTGCGATCAGCGAACAACTGGACCGCATGGGGGCTATGATCAAAGAAACTGATGACGGGCTGGTGATCGGCGGTGGCGGCGGCCTGAAAGGGGCCATGCTGGATAGCTGCGGTGATCATCGCATAGCGATGGCTTTGGCTGTGGCCGGCCTGGTGGCGGAAGGTGAAACGGCGGTAAAAAATGCGGGGGTAATAAAGATCTCCTACCCCGCTTTCATGCAATCTTTGCGCTCGCTGGTAGAGTGAAAATGTCTTTATGGCCTGCCCTGCCTGAAATTGACACCTGCAGGCGGCCATGTTAGAATATGGCTGAAGTTTCCCCATTCCGTGAACACAGGAGCCAACCTATGCCCATACCCATTTGCAGTTTCAGCCAGTACAAGGATAACCATCCACGCCCCGCTTTAAGTGATTACATCGAAGAACGCGAACAGGTCCGCCTGATCATTGACCGGGTTCGCGAAAAGGGTGATCTGGCTCTTAAAGAATATACACTCCGATTTGACGGAGCAGCGCTTGACCATTTCCGTGTTCCGCCGGCCGCCTTCAGCGCTGCCCTGGAAAATGTGGACGGCCGCATGTCGGAAGCGATCGGGCGGGCGAAAAGCAATATTGAAAAGTTTCATCGAAATCAGCTCAGCTCTTCCTGGTGGCACAGCGGACCGGGCTGGATTTCCGGCCAGCGGAGGTTGCCCCTGGAGAGGGTTGGCATCTATATTCCGGGCGGTACGGCCCCTTACCCTTCGTCAGTCTTAATGACAGCAGTGCCGGCCCGAGTGGCCGGAGTGGAAGAAATCTATATTTGCACTCCTCCATCAAAAGATGGAACGATCAACAGCCTTACCCTGGCCGCGGCCTGGGCAGCAGGAGTTAGCGCGGTTTTTATGGTTGGCGGGGCCCAGGCGGTGGCCGCCATGGCTTACGGAACAGAAACGATTCCGGCGGTGCAGAAAATTGTCGGCCCCGGAAACCTGTACGTTACCCTGGCCAAGCGTGAAGTATACGGTCAGGTGGGGATTGATATGCTGGCCGGCCCGAGCGAAATCGTCATCGTGGC
>SLPH01000109.1 GCA_007132095.1 Syntrophomonadaceae bacterium
TATTTTAAGTGCAGGGAAAAGCGGTTATTAAGCGAACCATTACTATAATCAAAATTCGTTGTGCAGATTACCTCAGCAATGATGAATTACTCAACCTTCCAGGGGAGGAATTACCCAGATGGAAATAAGCCCTAATGCCCGTGTTACTTACGAAAAACGCTACCTGATTAAAGATGAACAAGGAAACGTAACTGAAACTCCGGAAGACCTTCTGCACCGGGTGGCAAGCAATATTGCCGAAATTGACGCCGACTACGGTAAAGACGAATCGACGATCAAAAACCGGGCGGAAGCTTTCTACCGGCTTATGGCAGAGGGCCGATTTATGCCTAATTCACCTACCTTAATGAACGCCGGCCGCGAACTGCAGCAGCTGAGCGCCTGCTTTGTCCTGCCCCTGGAAGACAGTATGGAAGGTATTTTTACCGCCCTGAAAAATATGGCCCTTGTTCAAAAAACAGGCGGCGGAACCGGTTTCTCCTTCGACCGCCTCAGGCCGAGCAACGATATTGTCCGCTCCACAAACGGCGTAGCCAGCGGCCCGATTTCTTTCCTGAAAATTTTTGATGCCGCCACTGAAGCGGTCAAGCAGGGCGGAACCAGGCGGGGCGCCAATATGGGTTCATTAATCTACAACCACCCCAACATCATCGATTTCATCTGTGCCAAGGAAAAAGAAGACGAGATTACAAATTTCAACCTCTCCGTTACCGTTTCGGACGAATTTATGCGAAAAGCAACCGGTGAAGATACCGATCCGGTTTACCCTCTGGTTAACCCGCGCACCGGGCAGGCATACAGAGACCCCGAAACGGGTGAGGAAGCGCAGCTTGATGCAGCCCAAATTTTCGACCTGATCGTAGACAAAGCCTGGGGCAAAGGCGATCCCGGCATCATTTTCATCGACCGGATGAACGAATTTAACCCGACCCCCCACGTGGGCAAGTACGAGACCACCAATCCCTGCGTACCCGGAGATACTTTTGTCCTTACAACCGAAGGACCAAGGATGGTCAAAGAACTGATTGGGAATAGCGTCACCCTGATTGTTAACGGTGAACCTTATAAAACAACGGATGAAGGGTTCTTCCACACAGGGTACAAGAAGCTTTATCGAATTGAAACTGCTGAAGGCTACTCATTGAGGGCTACTGCCGATCATCTCCTTTTAAAAGTTAAAGTTCAGGGCAGAGCTAAAACTGAAACCGAATGGACTAAAGCAGCCGATCTAAAGCCGGGAGACCAGATAGCGCTGCACAACCACCGCAAATTTGCCGGGTGGGAAGGTCTATATGGCAAAGATGAAGGTTACCTGATTGGGCTATTGGTAGGCGATGGAACGCTTAAAAAAGATAAAGCGGTGCTATCTGCCTGGTTCAGCCAAGAATCGACAGGCACCGAGGGAATTATGGACCATGCCCTGAAAGCAGCTAATTCATTGCCGCACAGGAGCGATTTCCAGGGTTGGTGGAAAGTAGGGGGAAGAAATGAGTTTCGCCTGAGCACATCAGCACTGAAAAAAATTGCCCTGTCGCTTGGCCTGCAGCCGGGGCATAAAGAAATTACGCCTTACCTGGAGAATCACACTTCATCAGCATTTGGCAAAGCTTTTCTCAGGGGCTTCTTTGATGCAGACGGTTCGGTCCAGGGCTCTACACTTAAAGGCATTTCTCTCAGGCTTTCCCAAAGCAATTTAAACAACTTAAGGGCAGTCCAGCGAATGCTGTCTCGTTTTGGAATTATCAGCTCCATATACAATAATCGCCGCGGGGAAGGAGATGCCCTGCTACCTGACGGCAAAAACAGCACTGCATTTTACCGGACAAAGGCCCAGCATGAACTGGTAATCTCGAAAGACAACCTGAAACGCTATGCAGAAATAATAGGGTTTTCCGATCAGGCAAAGCAGCAGAATCTAGCTGGAAAGCTCGGTTCCTATAAACGTGAAATAAACCGGGAACGGTTCACAACCACAGTAAGGGCGGTGATGCCGGATGTGGTTGAAAATGTATATGATGTTCAGGTTCCAGGCATTAATGCCTTCGACGCTAATGGAATTGTAGCCCATAACTGCGGCGAGCAACCGCTGCTGCCCTTTGAAGCCTGCTGCCTGGGCTCAATTAACCTGGGCCGTTTTGTTGACGCCGGCGGTGCGATCAACTGGGATCATTTGCATGAAACAGTTGATACCGCCGTCCACTTTCTTGATAACGTGATCGATGCCAGCAACTATGTTGTTCCGGAAATAGCAAAAATGCACAAGGAAGGAAACCGCAAAATCGGCCTGGGCATTATGGGCTGGCACGACATGCTGGTCCGGCTCGGGATCGCCTACGACAGCGAAGCGGCGCTGGAAACAGCAGAAAACGTGATGCGCTTTATAAGCGAGAAGGCAAAGATAAGCTCTGTAAGGCTGGCCGAAGAACGCGGGGTTTTCCCCAATTTCAGCGGCAGCGCCTATGATACCGGCAAAGGCGAAGACAGGGTTCGCAACGCAACCAGGACCACCATCGCCCCCACCGGCACCATATCGATCCTGGCCGGGGCCAGCAGCGGAATCGAGCCTTACTTCAGTATCGCTTTCGTGCGTAAAAATATTCTCGGCGGCGTCGATCTTCCCGAAGTTAACCCGCTCTTCCTGGAAATCGCCCGCAGGGAAGGTTTTTTCAACGAAGAACTAATCAAGGAAATTGCCCGCAGCGGCAGCATCCCGGAAGATTCCCCCGTTCCGAAGCAATATAAAGATCTCTTCAAAACGGCGATGGAGATCGATTTCAGCTGGCACGTGCGCCACCAGGCCGCATTCCAGAAGTATACCGATAACGCTGTGAGCAAGACGATCAACCTTAAGCAGGAAGCAACCCGGGATGATGTGAAAAACGCCTACGTGAGCGCCTGGAAAGCAGGCTGCAAAGGCATTACCATTTACCGGGACAGTTCACGTTCCCAACAGGTTTTAAATGTAGGTGACGGGGCCAAAGAAGATATTTTGAAACCAACCAAGCGGCCGAAAACATTAAGCGGCCAGACGACCAGTATCCGCACCGCACTGGGCAACCTATTCGTTACGGTTAACTCGGCCAATGGGCAGCCCTTTGAACTTTTCGCCCAGATCGGTAAAGCCGGCAGCGATGTTGTTGCTTTTACCGAGGCCATTGCCCGCCTCATATCACTGGCGCTTCGCTGCGGAGTCAGTATTGATGAAATCGTCACCCAGCTCGAGGGGATAGGCGGGGCCCGGTCTATCGGGTTCGGCCCCAACAGGATTATGAGTGTTCCGGATGCGATCGGCCAGGCCTTAAAACAGCTTGCCACCGCTGAGCTGGGCGGCAGCATTGAGAACCACAGCAGCAGCATGGAAATCTGTCCCGATTGCGGCACCTGTGCCCTTTACCGGGCCGAAGGCTGCCTTAAATGCGAAGCCTGTGGCTTCAGTGAGTGCTAAAAGTACCCTTGAATAGAAAGCGGCGGAACTGTGATCATTTACGATGACAGTTCCGCCGTGACAGAGATTGGAAAAAGATAAATTTAACTTGCTCTTTTCATACTACTTCTTCCTGATTCACGTTACACTGGCAACCTGACGTTCTCCGGCTGTCAGAGTGTCCCCTGCGCACAGGTAGAGATCGGCAACCCTTAATTTGCAGGATCTTATAACAACCCCACGGCACAAAAAAATCAGGGTATATGCTTACCCTGAAGAAAAAGTGATTTTCTGTTGGTGCCGGAGACCGGAATCGAACCGGTACGACCATGTATGGCCGAGGGATTTTAAGTCCCTTGCGTCTGCCTGTTCCGCCACTCCGGCAAAAAATATGGAGGCGACACCCGGATTCGAACCGGGGATGAAGGATTTGCAGTCCTCTGCCTTACCACTTGGCTATGTCGCCAAAAAAAA
>SLPH01000125.1 GCA_007132095.1 Syntrophomonadaceae bacterium
ATTATGGACAAGCTGAACCTCAAAGGAAAGTGCTGCGGCGATGTTTGCGGCTGCAGCCTCGACAACATTCCAAAAATATAACCTGGAAAGGCCCGCAAATAATGGAGCAAAGCTGCAGCCCTTATGAAAATTTTGCCCGGATTTATGATCAAATCATGGTTGGGGTTGATTATGAAGCCTGGGCCGATTATGTCATAGCCCTGCTGAACCAGAATAACAAAAAACCGGCATCAGTTATTGACCTGGCCTGCGGCACAGGAAACTCGACGCTGCCCTTTGCCAGGAGAGGCTTTAAGACTGCCGGCGTGGACCTATCACCGGCCATGCTTGAAGTCGCCCGCGGCAAGGCTGAGCGGGAAGGATTGGCAGTGACCTGGCATGAACAGGACCTTCGCAGCCTCGACCTGCCAGAAAAATACGATCTGGCCCTTCTTTTCCAGGACGGCCTAAACTACCTGCTCAGCGAAAGTGATCTATCAACCGCCTTTAAGCAGGTTCACGCCACTCTAAACCCCGGATCGTTATTTATTTTCGATTTAACCAGGCCCAGGCTGCGGCCGGCAGGCAGCAGAGAAGCGTTAAACTGGGTCGATCTTGAAGAATTTGTTTTGATTTGGGAAAGCAGTTTTGATGATCCTGAAAATCTCTGGTCAATTAAATTGACGGCATTCGTGAAAAATGATACCGGGTTGTATCATAAATTCGTTGAAGAACACCGGGAAAAAGACTACAATCCGGAATTGATCACAAAACTGCTGCAGGACTGCGGTTTTGAAGTTCTTCATTTATATCCCAGTTTTAAATTCGGAAAGCGGGAAGGCAGCGAACAAAAGCTTACTTTCGTGGCGGGAAAACATGAACCTTGATCAGTAAATAGTATCAGTTAATAGGCTACATGAAGCTACAGCCTAATTAATCGATGGATGAAAAGCCAATGTGCACATTCAGGATAGCTTCAATTGCTTTAGAATACAGTGCGGTTACTAAATTGAGAACTAATCGTATTCAGATCTTAATTGCCCTCACTTAAGCCTTCACTGCGAAATTGTCAACCGGCGTTTAGCAAGTGACGTTTTTGCGTCACATCTTTGACCACAAAATTTCCATAAACACCCCTCAGGGCCTCATTCCGGTCACTATTTTGTTATATTTTCCCATTAGCTCTGCCCCCTTCCGCCGTTACACCTCTTAACCCCTTATTTATCAGGACTTTGCGCAGCTATATTTTTTTCTGGTTCGCACCGATGGTTGGCACGGCTCTTGCTTTATATATGTATAGAAAACAAAAGGAGGTAACCTGAAATGAAAAAGAGATGCGAACACTGGAGAGAAAACGAATCGGTTGCCGGAGCGATTGCCTACTGCGAAATTGCCGCCTTCAACAGGAAGACTGAAGCCGGTTACCTCGAGCAAATAGGATGCACGGCAGCGAAGCGGGAAGAATGCCGCAAAATGATGGTAAGAGCTACAGGGTTCGGGCTGGTGCCCGAAGCAGAAACCGGGAACACAGCGCCTGCCGAAAGAACGGCGGTTGCAGAACACGCTAAAGGGGTGGAAACGATGAAAAAGATGGTTGAATGCAGGAACTGGACTGAATATGAAAGTATGGGGGGCGCGATAATGTTCTGCAGCGCCGCGGCTTACGGAAAAAAGATGACCAGGGCTAGAGAAAAAGAGTGCGGATGCACAATGCTGAAGCGGGAAAAATGCCTGGAGATGATGGTAAAAGCAAACGGCTACGGATTGGTGCCCGAAGTAGTAACCGAAGGAATCGGTGTAGAAAGAAAAGAATTAGTGAAAATGGCCGGATAGAAAAATATCGTCCTACTGGCAGGGCCCCGGAACTAATTCCGGGGCCCTGCCAGTTTTAAGGTGTTTATGATCAGCTTAAATTTGTTTTTTAAGCCTAAAGGCCACCCTGGCCATCTGCTTATATTTTAATAAACCCTCTCTCGAAATTACACATTAGCATTTTCATCTCCCGGATCGTGAAACTGCAATTTCATGAGATCAAATTTCTAACCGACTTTCCACACCTTTTCACTTGCCAATAGCTATTTTCAATGATCGAGGGTGCAGATAGTCAGCTCCAGTATAACTATGAATAAATAGTCTTTAATTATTTTCCAGGAACTAATCGTTTTCTTTCATCCAGGCAGTCCTTTTTTTAAGTGATAACGCAGGGCCCGGGGGGTTATGCCCAGCAGTTTTGCCGCCCGGGACTGGTTGCCATAAGTATCTTCAACAGCGCCCTCAATGATTGCGGCCAGGAGGTTGTCGCGCCAGGCAGAGATGTCGCTGTTAAAGGATTCAAAATTAAACCCTTCCCGGAAACATATCGATTCAAGCAGCTCTTCCTGAAAGTGATCGAGTATTTCAGCCAGTTTAGCGCCTTCAGAAAGACTGGTCAGGCTTGTTTCCTGTTCACTTATCTCTCCTGGAGCAAGAACAGGAGTCTCTTCCTGTCCCGCCCTGATCCTGGCCGGGAGATCTTCTACACCAATCTGGTCTCCCTTGCTTAAGAGCAGCGCCTGGGCAACAGTGTTTGATAGCTCCCTGATGTTACCGGGCCACTGGTGTTTTTTCAGGATGGAAAGAGCTTTGTGATCAAACTTTTTAAGCGGTATTTGCTTGGCTGCGGCTTCTTTTTGCAAAAAAAAGTCGATAAAAACTTCCAGGTCTTCAACCCGCTGTCGTAATGGGGGGATCTGCAGGGAGGCAACGTCGAGGCGATAGAAAAGATCTTCCCTGAACTTATTTTCTGCAACTTTTGCCGTCAGATCAGTGTTGGTTGCCGTTATGATACGGACGTCAACCTTACACATCTCTTCACCGCCAACCCTTAGGAATTCTCCCGTTTCAAGCACCCTCAGAAGTTTGATCTGGATGGCGGGGCTGGCCGAGTCTATTTCATCGAGAAATAAGGTGGCCCGGTTGGCAAGTTCAAATATCCCTTTTTTCTTATGCGTGGCTCCGGTAAAAGAGCCTTTTTCATGGCCGAAAAGCTCGCTTTCCAACAGGGTTTCGGTAAAAGCCCCGCAGTTAAAGGCCAGAAAGGGTTTCTCACTGCGGTGGCTCACAGAATGAATATAGCGGGCCAAAACCTCTTTTCCCGTTCCTGTTTCACCCTGGATCAGCACGGTTATATTTTTTTTGGCAATTTTTTGGGCAGCTGCCACTAAGTTGATCATTTTCTGGCTGCGGCCGATTACAAAACCAAGTTCCTGCTGGGCTATGGATAAAGCCTCCGTTTCAGCCTTTACGTCAAGCGAGCGCTCCAGCAGTTTTTCCATTTCCTCAATATCAACAAACGGTTTTTCCACATAATCAAACGCGCCCAGCTGAATAGCCTCAACGGCTGACTTTACCGTTGAATAACCGGTAATAATGATCACCTCGCACGACGGCTGAACGCTTTTAATTTCTTTTAAAATATCAAGGCCGTTTGCATCAGGCAGCTTCAGATCAACCAGGGCTGTGTTAAACCGCTGTTCCTTCAGCCTGGCTGAGGCTTCAGCACCGCTGGTGGCTGTAATAACGAGGTACCCTTTTTGGTTTAGCAGGTAGCTGAAAAAGTTACATACTTCCTGCTCGTCATCTACAATTAAAAATGCAGCCTGATCGGACACTGGATCATCCTCCGGTGGCTATGTTATTTTTACTTTATGCTTCCTCTTCGCCATTATTAAACTGCAAGGGCAAGATGAGGCTGAATTTACTGCCCTTACCAACTTCGCTTTCCAGATCGATGAAACCCCCATGGGCCTGAGCGATACCCAGGCTGACAGAAAGACCCAGCCCGGTGCCTTTACCGCTCTGCTTGGTTGTATAGAAGGGGTTAAAAATCTGGGGGGTGTGTTCCTGACCAATGCCGCCGCCATTATC
>SLPH01000105.1 GCA_007132095.1 Syntrophomonadaceae bacterium
CTCGTAGTTGCTGCGGTTTATTATCTCGTCCTCCAGCCCCATAATTGAGAGGACCGGCCCCGGAAAGACCGATAAATCGCGATCGCTATAGGATCCAAACAGATAAAGACCAAATATCCTGTCATCGCCTGATAGGGTAAACCGGCTGGCAGTTATTCCGCCCAGGGAGTGACCGCCTACCCAGGCCCGGTCCAGGTTATGAATATCCATTACCCTGCCCGCTGCGTTTACATTGAATATCGAAGCATTAAAAGGGGCCTTAATAACATAAACGGCAGTATTCAACTCAACCGCTGCCCTACCCATCTTGTAGAGGTATGCTTCCGGGGCGACCAGACCACCCGGGTAGTAGATTAAAGGAACTGCGACTGGATCGATCTCTTCAGGTATGAGAATGTAATGGGTTCTCTCTTCTTTGATTTGCAGAAAGGGATCGTTTTGAATGGTTTCAAGGGCCGCGCTTTCTGCAGGGTAAGTCCGGATCTGCACGTAAAACCAAAACCCTGCCAGCGCCAGGATCAGAAAAGCCAGGGCGAACAGGATTATCTTTTTGACTTTTTGAGAGAGACTCTTCTCTTTCTTACCTTTTAACATCAGTTGCTCAATACCCCTTCTCTGTGTAACGCATGAAATCAGGTTAACACAGAGCTTCCAATACATCAACAAGCAACTTGAACTGCTTCAGTATTTTACACATCTCAAAAAAACCCAGGATTACCGGACTTAGTAATTAACAGAAGTTGACCTTTAGTGAAAATTATGAAAAAATGTAGTTGAATTGATAAAGGCAAGATCAGCGAAAGCTGCTTACGCAAAGCTAAAGGGGCTAAATCGCCAGCAGGCGTCAGTGCCAGCCAGCTGCCAGGTTAAGACTATACCACTACACGCGCCCACCTGGTCTGGCAGGTGGGCGCGTGTTTAATTAACAAAAAGTCATCATGCGACGCCAGGTATACAGAAAGAAGGGCTGCAAATGGTTGAAGAGCTAAGAAGCCATAATTTACCCGGTATTGAAGAAGCTTACCGGGAATATAAAGAAACCGGCAGCAAAGAGTCAAAACAAAACGTTGTGACAATCGGGCAGGCAATGGTCCATTATTTTGCCGGCATATACAGCCCCGGGCGGGCAGACGAAAAACTTCAACAAGCGGCTAAATCAGGCTTCATAAAGGCCTTGAATGATTATGACCCCGAACGCGGCACCCTCTTTTCAATGTATGCGACTCACTGCATAATCAGCTCTATCAGGCAGGAGCTGCGTAACAGGGATCTTTTTAGAATACCGGAATGGATCAAAGACCTACAGGAAGATGTAATCAGGGCTACGGAGGAGCTTGCCCGTCAAAACGAAGAGCTCCCGACCCTTGAAGATATATCGGGCAAGCTAAATATAGCTGAAAAAGGCATCGCTGAAGCAATGCTGGCAGGTGTCGTTCCTGTAGAACAGATTGATCTGTCCGCTTTCCGCAGCCTGCGCCACGAAACCTTTAAACTGCCAATTGAAGATGTTATTAAAATCAGGAAATCAATTGACCGCCTGAGAGACATACAGGAACGGTTTTTATCCCTCATCTCGGTCAATATTAAAGAACTGACGCTGGCCATGGATGAAGAAGAAAAAGCGCTCAATATTGATGATACCCAATATGCGAAAATTGTTGAGAGTTTCGGAGCCGAGCTTGAACCAGAATACCTCTCTGGTTATAAATTAGCTTTTCCTAAGCACTTCTCAAAAGACGCTTTGTTGTGCTTCTTTGAAGTTCTTTCTGATGAGTTCGGGCTTCGTCTTGTTGACCTGAACTTCCTCACAGAACCAAAGTTATGTGAGGGTAATAAATATTCCAGCTGCCTGGAAATAGTACTGGAAGGTCGGTACAGGGGCCTGGTTGAGCTGCTTGACTACATGCGTAACAGTGAAAAAGCGCTCACTGTAAACAGGGTTGTAACCGAACGAAACCAGTATATCCCGGCCAGGATTAACACAAAAATTACTCTTGATGCAATTTTTGCTTCACCGGGCAACAATAAGCTGTCTCCAACCCGGGTTTAAAGTAATGACTTGTATTCAGGAAGATGATGATATCCAGGCAGGTTTGTTGTTATCTTAGTTATTTTTTATACATTTGCTTCTCCTGTTTGCATATCCAATGCTTTTTTGATTATGCTCCGGTCCCTGAGAGAAAGTGAAATCGTAAGCAGCGGTTTTGAAACCCACCAGAAAGCGCCGGCTAAATCAGCCGGCGCTTTCTGGCTTAATATTTCCTGAGTTTATTTACCTGTTAGACAGGCCCATTACTTCATCGTAATAGGGACTGGCCCTGCCAACATTTTGCACCTCAAGCTTTTTGATCCAGAGAGGCACTTCACCAAGAGACCGTTCGCCAACGGTTACAGACGGCAGTGTCCTGGTTACAGGCAGTTCGATAGATGGTGCAGCGTCAATCCGGCCACCTTCTAGGGGCGGAGCGCCTGTAAATAGTCCTTTCACCCACATTGGCGTTCCGCTCCCGGCATATGCGGCCGGGGATAGTGCAAATATTAGCAGAGCGGCTACGAGGAAGGCTGTAAAAGTTTTAGTCGAACGTTTTTGCGTGATGCCCTTTGCCAACCAAAATTTTTGACAGATCATATTAACACCTCCTTGCCAAAAGGGCTCTTCATGTACAACTCAACCCACTTTCTTACTTCAATTATAACACAAGCGAAGCCAGGCATTTAACTGACCGGGCCTACGTGCTTGAGCGGACTCTCAAGAATGAATAATCCCTCGCTATTATTACTTCATTCAACCGACCCTGTATATGAGCGCTTTGCAGTCATATCAACCCCCTGAAACCTTTCAAAGCCAAACTTGGCATTAAAAACATCAATAACATGTTCCATCATAATTGAAAGCAGTTGAGGGGGCTATTTGACAAAGCCCATAGTTTGTAGTAGTTTTATAGCAATACTCATTACAATTACGGATTTTTCTAAATTGAGGAAGTTGGTCGCCATTTGAAGCTTCACTACAAAGATCTTTCAAGCAGGCTGGCAGAATACAATATCCGGCCTTCTATCCAGCGAATCAAGGTGCTGGATTACCTGGTCAAGAACCAGTGCCATCCTAACGTCGATCAGATCTACAAGGATCTGCATAACGATATCCCCACTCTGTCAAAAACAACCGTATACAACACGATGAATCTATTTGTTAAAGCCGGCCTGGTAAAAGAGCTTACAATTAAAGATAATGAAATCCATTATGACATAGTAACAGAAATTCATGGGCACTTTAAGTGCGATAGGTGCAGCGCAATTTCTAATTTTAATGTAGATATTGAATCCCTGGTGGTGGAAGAGTTAATCAACTTTAAAATAATAAACAGGGACGTATATTTTAAAGGCCTTTGCCCAAAATGCCTTTTAAATATAAATTAAAATTATTGAAAGGAGAGTAATTTATGAGTGAGGAAGGCAAATGCCCGGTAACGGGTAAAACAAAGAACCCAACAGGACGCCGCAGCGCTTCAAACAGGGACTGGTGGCCCAAACAACTGAACCTCAAAATTCTTCGCCAGCATTCAGACTTGAGCGACCCCATGGGTAAAGAATTCAACTATGCGGAAGAATTTAAAAAGCTCGATCTGGAAGCAGTGAAAAAGGATTTATATGATCTGATGACCGACTCGCAGGATTGGTGGCCTGCCGACTACGGTCATTACGGAGGGCTCTTTATCCGGATGGCCTGGCACAGCGCCGGCACCTACAGGATGGGTGATGGCCGCGGCGGGGCAGGCTCCGGCTCGCAAAGGCTTGCCCCACTGAACAGCTGGCCCGACAACGCCAACCTCGACAAGGCCAGACGTCTGCTCTGGCCGATTAAGCAAAAGTACGGTCGCAAAATTTCCTGGGCCGACCTGATGGTCCTGGCCGGAAACTGCGCCCTGGAGTCGATGGGCTTTAAAACTTTCGGTTTCGCCGGCGGACGCGAAGATGTCTGGGAACCTGAAGAGGATATCTACTGGGGTTCCGAGGATGAATGGCTTGGCGATGATCGCTACAGCGGCGACCGGGATCTGGAAAACCCGCTTGCTGCCGTGCAGATGGGCCTGATCTATGTTAACCCGGAAGGACCGAACGGTGAGCCAAATGTTCTTGCTTCGGGGGAAGACGTTCGCGAAACTTTTGCCCGGATGGCCATGAATGACGAAGAGACCGTAGCCCTGGTAGCCGGAGGCCACACCTTCGGCAAATGCCACGGCGCCGCCGAAGATTCCCATTTAGGCCCCGAACCCGAAGCTGCCGGCATTGAAGAACAGGGCCTTGGCTGGAAAAATAGTTATGGCAGCGGCAAAGGTGGCGATACAATCACCAGCGGCATCGAAGGAGCCTGGACATCAAGCCCCGTTAAGTGGGACAACGGTTATCTTGAAGTCCTCTTCAAATATGACTGGAACCTGGTCAAAAGCCCTGCCGGCGCCTACCAGTGGGTACCGGTTGACCCTGATGAATCCGACCTTGCTCCTCATGCCCACGATCCATCGAAGAAAGTGACCACGATCATGACCACGGCTGACCTTTCCCTGAAAATGGATCCCATCTACAGGCCGATCGCCAAAAGGTTCCTGGAAAACCCGGACGAATTTGCCGACGCCTTTGCCAGGGCCTGGTTCAAACTGACCCATCGCGACATGGGACCTCTCTCGCGCTACCTTGGGCCTGAAGTACCGGAAGAAGAACTGATCTGGCAGGACCCGGTGCCCGCGGCCGATCATGAACTGGTTAACGAGCGGGATGTAGAAGCTCTCAAGGAAAAAATCGCCGATTCAGGATTATCAGTTCCAGAACTGGTATCCACTGCCTGGGCTTCAGCTTCCACTTTCCGGACCTCCGATAAACGAGGCGGGGCAAATGGAGCCCGGATCCGTCTCGAGCCGCAGAAAAACTGGCAGGTTAACCAGCCGGAAAAACTGGAGAAAGTGCTGCAAACCCTTGAAAATATCCAGGGCGAGTATAACGCAGCGCAATCGGGAGGCAAAAAGGTTTCCCTTGCCGATCTGATTGTCCTGGCCGGCTGCGCCGGAATTGAAAAGGCCGCAAAAAACGCAGGCTTTAAAATAACTGTACCTTTTGCGCCGGGCCGGACAGATGCCTCGCAGGAGCAAACCGATAAAGTGGCATTCTCTGTCCTGGAGCCAAAAGCAGATGGATTCCGCAATTACAGTAAAGCGAAGTTTGCCGTAACCACCGAAGAAATGCTGGTTGACCGCGCTCAACTGCTCGGCCTGACCGCTCCGGAAATGGCTGCCCTAATTGGAGGCATGAGGGTATTAAACGCTAACTACAACGGGTCAGCTCACGGCGTGTTTACTGAAAAACCGGAAAGACTGAGCAATGATTTCTTCGTCAACCTCCTTGACATGGGCACTACCTGGAAAGCAAAAGATGAAGACGAAGACATCTTTGAAGGTTACGATCGCGCAACGGGTGAATTAAAGTGGACAGGTACCCGTGTCGACCTGATCTTCGGTTCTAACTCTGAACTAAGAGCCATAGCCGAAGTCTACGCTTGCGGCGACGCGAAAGAGAAATTCGTTCACGATTTTATCAGCGCCTGGAACAAAGTAATGAACGCAGACCGTTTTGACCTGTCCTGACTGCCGGTAAAAAAAGGTTAATAACCTTTAATTTCAGTATGACTGCTAAAGCCCCTTTCAACAGAGGGGCTTTAGTATTTTACGGCACCGCCAGAAAACAGATAGCTGACCTGGTATAACCTTTGACAGCCGGCTCACTGAAAGAACCATCAAAAACATTTAACTTGTCATTCAGCACAACGAAAAACGATTGTACCCTTTACATATTGAAGCAGCATCAAAGGTTTCAGATCAACTTTTTTGCTCAATTTCAGTTACGCATTCCGTTTTGATCTTTTGGACCAGGAACTGAAGTGCATCTATAACACGAGGTCTGATATCGCCGCCGATCAGAACATACATGATATCGTCTCCCACAGACAGGCGCCCTTCATTGAGCCAGGCTTTTATGTAATAGATGCCTTCCATCCTGTAAGTTTCTTCGACAGCCTGTTCTACCTTAGCCTCATCATAAGAAAATTCCAGCTCCCGGACCAGGGAGCCATCATCTATGCCCTGACGAACCATCGCTTTAGGGGTTTGCCGGACAACACCGTTATGAACCAGGTACATTCCCACTTTTGCTGCGGTTGGATCCGCTTTGGCTTCGCTCAGCCATTGGTCCATGGATGGCGGCATTTTTTTATTCATATGTCACTACACTCCTCTATAGTAAATTCATGTTTAATTAGTGGCAAATCCAACCCCGTCAAAACCCAGATCAATGGAATATCCCCTGATCTCCCGCTTCAATGCCCGTTTTTTGAAAGCGCTGCCTGTAAGCTTCCTGGATTCGCGTGTTTTGGCGCAGTAATTGACTGCTTTTCTCACGGACCATCCCTGGCAATCATAGCTTCATCCTAGTCTAAAATAAAAGTGAATCTCCGTCAATTAAACACTAAAGAGACGATTTCAGGCAAATAGAATGCCATAGATCTATTAGCAAGTTACTCAATTGCAAACAATGGCTTGAGGTACTATCGCCGGGTTCAGCTATTTTGCATTCACACAAAAATGTTCGATTTATTTTAAGATTACAAATCTAAAATGAGCAATTGATTACGCTAAAATGGGTAAATTTCTTATATTTATTTGAGCATGCCATTTTGTAAAATTTCATTACAAGCCGGATAGACTGGTGATATGGAGCTAAAATTATTAACGGCACCGCACCCTTAAGGAGGAGGCCAAGCAATATGGAAACCGCTGAATTATTATTGTTAACCAAAGATGGATATCACAGGTTTGAAAATGAACTGATGCATTTAAAAGTATTTCAACGAAAAAAAATAGCCGAACAACTTAAAGAGGCGCTATCTTATGGAGATATAGTTGATAACTCAGAATATGAAGATGCAAAGAATAGCCAGGCTTTTGTAGAGGGCAGGATAATAACTATTGAAAAGCTGCTAAACTCTGCCCGCATCCTGAGAGAAGATGATCATAACGGGCGTCATGTTGCAATTGGTTCAACCGTGAGGCTGAAAAACTTAGACACAAACGAAATCAGTGTTTACTGTATTGTCAGCACCGTAGAAGCAGACCCTTTTGAAAACAAAATATCTGATCTGTCGCCGGTTGGGAAAGCCGTTATGGGATCAGCTATCGGCGACCGGGTCGAAGTTAAAGCGCCGGCCGGAATTTATTATTATCAAATTGAAGATATACAGTAGTTGTAATCCTCAAAAGATAATTGACTTAATCATTACAAGCAGGCTGAACCGGCAAGTTGAAATGATCATGGCAGCCTGAGATGGGCCTGAATGTTGATGCTGCCAAAATATGCCCGGCAGCGTCAATACGTACCGCGAAATTATATCAATGCAATAAATAATAACCTCCAAATGACGACCACCATAAAATATTTAACCGCGCCTTCTATCTTCTTTCAAGATATCCGATATTGAAGGCTGTCCGGGTTGATAATTTTACTCATAATTCGATTTAAAAATTTGTTTTCGCGCAGAATGAAGCTTATATCATAAAAAAGGAATTATGAGATGTTTCACGAAACATGAAGTGTGTAATTTTGTTTTTAGAGCGACTTTTTGCCTGGAACCGAATTAGGCTGCATACTTATGCAGGTCATCGCTATAAAATGGATTAATATCCGGCGTAAGAGATGTTCGGGAAGGGATGCGAATAATGAGCTTTGAGGAACCAAAACCGGACAGACCGACAGTTATTATAACAGATGATCGGCGCGCCTCAAGGCACATGATCCGCAACATCCTCAAGCCCGAAGGCTATAAACTCATTGAAGCTGAAAACGGCAAAGTGGCACTTGAGCTGTGTCAAAAATCCGCCCCGGATTTGTTGTTGCTGGATATAGTGATGCCGGTAATGGACGGATTGGAAGCTTGCAGCCGCTTAAATTCGAAACGCAATGATTATTTTATACCCGTTTTAATGTTTACCGCCTACAATGACGGCAGCGAAGTTGAAAAATCGTTCCAGGCAGGCGCATCAGATTTTATTAATAAGCCGATTGATCCTGAGGAACTGCGGCACAGGGTAAAAAGGCTGCTATACCTTAGTAATTTGGAAAAACAAAGGCGAGCGGATGAAAAAAAATTACAAGCCAGCTACGAAAAGATACAACTCCTATCTCGTAAAGTACTAAGAGCATACGAAGAAGAAAGGGTAAGGCTAGCGAGGGAGTTGCATGATGAAGTGGGAATGTCTTTGACAACCCTGAAACTGAACCTGCAGCTTTATTGTAGTGATATTGCCGCAAACAACCGTGAGCATAAAGAAAAGCTGGGCGTAATTGTTAAATCCATAGACGAATTACAGAGAATGATTCGAGACAAAGCTTATTTTTTACGACCTCCTTCTCTTGACGAACTTGGCCTGCTTGACGTTGTTAACAATATGATTATCGAATTAAGTAAGTCCACCGGCATTCAGGGAACCCTCGCATTAAGCGGCAGCCCCGAAATTATTCCGGTTGATGTAGAAACTGCGCTTTATCGCTGCATCCAGGAAGCGTTAACGAATGCAGCGCGTCATTCAGGCGCTGATAATATTTCAGTCGGAATAAATTTTTCAAACGAACAAATTACTGTGAATGTTACCGATGACGGTATTGGTTTTGTTTCTGATAATGCAGACAGCGCCGGCAAACATCTTGGCCTTCAAGGGATGCAAGAAAGAATTGACCTGCTGGGTGGAAGCCTGGAAATAAGATCAGCTCCCGGCGAAGGAACTGACATCCGGATAATCGTCCCCCTGGGAGCATACTACAGTAGGGGAGGTGAAGAGCATGCGAATACTGCTGGCAGATAATCACCCTCTTTTTCGCCAGGGTCTCAAAGCGCTGTTGGAAGCTGAAACAGATATTGTAGTTGTAGGAGAAGCTAACGATGGTGACGAGGCTGTGACCATGACCAGGGAGCTAAATCCAGACGTCGTCATCATGGATATCTCCATGCCCGGTTACAGCGGCCTGGAGGCCACCAGGCAGATCAAGGAATTCTACCCCGACATCAGGATTCTAATGCTTTCTGTGCACTCCGATAACACCTATGTTGACCAGGCTTTAAAAGCCGGTGCATCGGGCTATGTCCACAAGGATGCAGTATATGATGAATTATCCTTTGCTTTAGGCGCAATAACTAAAGGGATGCCTTACCTTAGTCCCGTTGTGCTCCAACCGATCATAAATAATTATATTAATGCTTCTCCCGCATCCGGCGCATTAGCCCTATATAACAAGCTTACCGACAGGGAAAAAGATGTATTAGGCCTGATGATCAAGGACCGCAGCAGGAATGTAATTGCACAAACCCTCCATATTAGCCCAAAAACAGTCGATCGACACAGAAGCAACCTGTTGAAAAAGTTGGGGATCAGAAAAGAAATCGAAATCATGGAATTTGCCAGGCTTGCAGGCCTAACCAACTCCTGACTTTCATCTGCCACGGATTTAACCTATTGCCAGAAATTTTACGCCCATCAGGCTATAGGTTATCACTAATTGCAGAGGTGGATCATTAAATATTGAGCATATTCCTCCTTGATACCTGAGCACCGAACAAGATATGATCTTAACCGACCAGGAGAAATACCCGGCTTCATTTTGGAGGATTGCGACAAAACGTGAATATTAAATCCGCCTGGACAGGGCATTTGCATATAATAATCCTGCTAATGATACTCCTGGCAGGAAGCTTTTATCTTCTCAGCCTGTACAATTACCTGCTTTTCCATACTTTAATCGAGTTTACAGGAATAATTATCGCTTTCACGATTTTTGTGATCGGCTGGAGCACCCGGAAATATTCCGGCAACAACATGATCATAATTCTCGCTGCGGGATACCTGGCAGTAGGCGGCATCGATATGCTGCATAAAATAACGTATTCCGGCATGGAGATATTACCCGGCCTAAATTCCAATCCCACCACCCAATTTTGGATTTCCGCCCGCTACCTGGAAGCCGCCGCTTTCCTTCTGGCAGCCTCATTCTTAGCCAAACCGGTCATAGTTAGGCCAAATGGTTTTTTATTAGGCTTTGTTGTTGCCGGCATGCTGCTGGCTTATGCAGTTTTCACCGGTTATTTTCCGGACTGTTACCTGGAAGGCCAAGGGCTTACCACCTTTAAAATTGCCAGTGAATATACCATATCAGCAATACTAATCGCCGGAGGCATTTTGTTCTGGAAAAAAAGAGAGCATTTGGAGAAAAACATTCTCAATATCCTTCTTTTTGCCGGTGCATTTACGGTTATGTCTGAGATCAGCTTTACTTTATATGAAGATGTCTACGGCTTCTTAAACTACCAGGGTCATATTTTCAAGCTGATCTCTATCGGCCTTATATTTAATGCCCTGGCATACCAGTCGTTTACAAACCCTTTCCGGTTTCTGTTCCGGGAAGCTGCAGAAGCTAATAAAAAATTATCGGATAATGAAAGAAAGTTCAGAGACCTCGTGGAACAGAGTCCCGATTGGATTTGGGAAACAGATCTGAATGGAAATTTTGTTTATTCTAATCCGAGAGCTAAAGAACTAACCGGATATAGTCTTGAGGACATCCTGGGGAATTCACTTTTTAGTTTTATGGTCCCTGATGAAGCCGGCAAACAGCTTGAATACTTAGCAGACATTGCAGCCAGGCGTATACCTTTCTGCCAAAAGGAAGGTACGATACTACATAAGAATGGGCATCCCCTTATCTTTGAATCAAACGGAAGGCCTGTTTTAAATGAGCAGGGACAGCTAAAAGGATATCGTGGCATTTCCAGGGACATCACCGAACGAAAAAGAACTGAAAATGAATTAATCCAGGCCAAGGAAAAGGCCGAACAGGCTAACCTCGCCAAAAGCAGATTTTTGTCCAGAATGTCTCATGAAATTCGCAATCCAATGAATGTTATTTTGGGTTCAACCGACATTCTTGCAAGTACCGATTTATCGCCTACCCAGAAAGAATGGACAGATATGGTTAGAGACTCTGCAGAGTCCTTACTGGGTATGATTAATGATGTTTTAGATTACTCTGAAGTTGAAGCCGGCAAACTTACCCTGAAAAAGTCTAAATTTGACATCAAAAGGGAAGTAGAAACCGCTGTTTCCCTTTTAGATGATCAGGCAAGAGAGAAAAACCTGCAGCTATCTTTTAAAAGCGAAGGTAATATCCCGCGAACGTTAATTGGCGATCCCGACAGGCTTCAACAGGTTGTCTCCAAGGTAGTGGCCAACGCAATAAAATTTACCGAAAAAGGGAAAGTAACAGTAACTTTAAAACCCGCAGAAACCAAAATGTATCGGGTAAAAAACAACCGGCGGGAGGGAGATCACGGTGTTTTTCCAATCACTATTTCCATCCAAGATGAAGGCATCGGAATTTCGCCTGAACGGGTTGATGCATTATTTCAAGGCTTTTATCATGAGAATGGAAATATTTACAACGAATCCGAGGGGCCAGGTTTGGGGTTGGCGCTCTCCAAAAATATTGTTGAACTTATGGGCGGTACAATGAGAGTTAAAAGCACATTGAATAAAGGAAGCACAGTCTATTCAACCATACCTTTCACTCTGCCCGACGATGCCGAAAACTTAAGCAAGGAGCCTAAAACTGAAAAAGCTGTCATCAGGAAAAAGCCAGGCAGGGGAAGCAGAAATCTAGAAATATTACTTGTGGAAGATAAACCTATGAACCAAAAACTGACCGCACACATTCTTGAAGCTAACGGTCACCGTGTTGCCATTGCAGAAAATGGACGGGAAGCTCTCGAACAATACCGGGCAAAGTATTTCGACCTTATTCTCATGGATATCCATATTCCTGAAATTGACGGCCTGGAAGCGACAATCCAAATACACTCAGCAGAACAGGAGATGAACCGCCACACACCTATAATTGCCTTGACAGCATATGACACAAAGGAGGATCGGGATAGATTCCTGCAGGGTGGTATGGATTATTGTGTGACAAAACCAATTAACTCCGATAAATTAATTAATGCCTTGGAGGAAGTCATGGGAAACAACATTGACAAGCAGGTGAAGCAAGATATTCCCCGGGATGACATCAGGGAAATGCTGCACAGAATGGAAGGCAACACAGAGCTGCTCGAAGAGCTCCTTGAGATGTTTCTCCTGGATTACCATGAGGAGATGGCAGCCATAAAAGAGTCTCTTGAAAAAGGGGATACCAAAGCCCTGGCTGTTGCAGTTCACGGTTTAAAAGGAGAACTTGGCAACCTGGGGATAAAGTCTGCATATCTGATAGCATGTGAATTAGAGAAACTGATCAAAGACAACAAGCTTGAGGAAACACCCTCTTTACTTGATTCCCTGGATAGTAAGGTAAAAGGCCTGGAAAATTTCTTTTCACAGAGCGGCTGGCAAAAGCAGATCTAATTCATTTCTACCTGTATTCGATCGAATACAGGAACCTTAAGATTGATGAGGTTTCTTGCTCTTATAAATACGTAGCAGATCAGATCATTTTGGGTGCGATGCTTATAGATCCGTGGGGCGCCTCTCAGGTAGCATGTGGATAGTAAGTAAAAATACCTTGATACGAGGGAGAGTTCCAGAGGTGTTCTCAGGTAAGCCTTGCTGGCCGCCATGGTTATTAGTTATATTATTCAGCGTGATTTTTTCATTCTTAATAACCTACGATCTCACCGAGAGCTCCGCTGTGTCCCGACAGCCGCGATTTGCTGAAATTGAGAATTGCCTTGACAGTTTTAGTCCAATGGAAAGTATGTTTTGGCGTGATCCGGTTCTAAGCCTGTTGGGCAATAATTTCTCGGAGATAAAAGAATTGTTCGGCGAACCGGCTGATGAAGGGTCAAGCTCCTGGCATGGGCCTCATAATTATATAAGCTACGAGCTTAATGAAGGAACAATCAGGTTCAACTCACCACTGGGGCTGGAAAACAACCTGGCAGTCAGTATTACTGTAAGTGGTAATCATAAGATATTATGTGCAGGTATTGGGATGACCTTTGCTGAGGTTAGCGAAATCCTGGGGGAACCGTCCTTCGGTCCGGCACAGGGCATGAATAATCTATACTTCATGGATTATTTCTTCGGAAGCACCAACTACCAGACCCCGGAAATTCTAATCAGTTTTTCTGCCGAGACAATTGATGGCCCAACCGTCGACGCTTTCATTAAATGGGAAGCCTTTAACTATCGCAGAGATGATCACGATATAAAAAACCAATTATATGGCAGTAAGTTCCCTTAAAGAGCAGATAAATATAAAAAGTCAAACCTGGCCGACCCTTAGTTTAAAAACCATCGAGAGCTGCACTGATCTCCGCTTTAACCTGATCAGATCCTTCCCTGTGCATGTGCAAATCAAGCACTCTTTTGCTCTTCCCGCCGCCAATGCGGCCGAGAGCCCAGGCGCTGTACTGGCGCACCAAACTTTCAGGATCTTCCATCGCCGCAGAAAGCAAACCTACGGCCCCGTCATCGCCGCTGTTACCCAGGGCAATGGCGGCGTTGCGCTGTAAGAATTTCTTTTCCCAGATGTAGCCATAGAGAAGCTGTTGAACGGTCTCAGAAAAATACCTGTCATCCATGGTCAATAAAGCGCGCGGTTCAAACTTAGGCGCCATCTCCTCAAGATAGACATCGGGAACCAGGTTTTGCTTAAGTCGCTTTTGATTTTTCGGGCAGGCATCCTGGCACTGATCGCAGCCATAAATCCAGTAACCCATTTTTTCTCGTATCTCCACCGGAATATCTTCAGGGGCCCCCGGGAAATTGCCTGCCCCGTAAGTATTAAAAGCAATACAGAGCAGCGGATTCATTTTATAGGGCGCGTATAAAGCGCCGGTGGGACAGGCATCAATACAGCGCCTGCAGTCATCGGGACAAATAGTTTCTGAAGCTGCAGGTGTCGTCTCCAGTTCCGCGCTGACAGCCATGGCAACTATTCCAATATAACTGCCTCTTCCCGGGTCATAAATGAAAGTATTACACCCAAACTGCCCCACACCGGCCCTAACCGCGGCCTGTCTCTCCGCCATGGCCGGCCTGAAGCCAACCTCCATTCCCTTTGCTTCCATGAATTCACGGATCAGCTTCAGGCGGCTTCCAAACAAACGCTTTTTCCCCGGGTAAAGGCGGGACTGGTATGCTTTTCCTATCCTGCCCTCGAGCTCTTCCGGATAAGCCTGCTTATAATAGTCATAAATGAAAACAGCGACCGAACGCGCAGACGGCAAGACATTGCGCGGATCGGCCACATGGGCAAGCTGCAATAAC
>SLPH01000114.1 GCA_007132095.1 Syntrophomonadaceae bacterium
AAGGATTCTTATCTTTCCCTGCTCCTGGCCAGGGAGCAGGGTTTGGATGTCACCTGCCTGCTCAGCTTTATTGGCGGCGACGGTCAAAGCCGTTCTCATGGGCTCAAGACGGAAATGCTCGAGCTGC
Source organism: Syntrophomonadaceae bacterium (assembly GCA_007132095.1). Lineage (GTDB taxonomy): Bacteria > Bacillota > Dethiobacteria > DTU022 > DTU022 > SLPH01. The sequence continues at coordinate 128 of SLPH01000114.1, forward strand.
AGGCTGATGCGCTTGGCCTGAAGCTTGAAATGGAAGAGGTAACCTGGGAAAGCTATGAAAATGGATTTGAAAAGGCTGTAGCCCGCCTGAAGGAGAGAGAGGGCATCAGCGGCGGGGTATTTGGCGACATTAACCTGGTTGAACACCGTCAGTGGGTTGAGAAGATGTGCGGCAGAATGAAAATCGATCATAACCTGCCGCTGTGGATGATGGAAGAGCAAAGTGTTTCAGAGGAGCTGATCAAGCGCGGGGGAAAAGCGATGCTGGTTGCAGTCCGCAGCGACCTGGTCGACCCGATCTGGCTGGGGCGGATCATGGATCCCGACTATATTGAGTATTGTAATTCCATCGGCATATCGCCCTGCGGCGAAGGCGGGGAAGCCCATACCCTGGTGATTGATGGCCCCGGCTTTAAATATCCTCTCGATTACAGGATCGGGGATGTGAAGAAGACTGAAAAGCACGCCCTTCTTGAAGTCAACCCCGCCTAGCAGCAGGGAGATAATAAAGCTAAACTTTAACCGGCTAACACAAAGCCGGTTTTTCTTAGGGCAGGAATCGGCCAGATGGTCAGCGAAATATGAAAATATGAAGAAACAGGCTTGATCACAGCAACTACCAGAGGAGGAAGATAGCAATGTCCGGCGGGTTTTATGGAAAAATGTTGGAAATTGATTTAAGCAGCGGAAAACAGAAGGAAACCGCCATTCCGGAGCAGGATTATCGCCGGTACATGGGCGGCAGCGGCCTGGCCGCTAAAATTTTTGATCAAAGGGGTTATTCCGCCATTGAACCGCTGGCCGAAGAAGCGCCCCTGCTGGTCTTCTCCGGTATTTTGACCGGCTACAATATCCCTACGGCCTGTAAAGCTGCCTTTTGCGGCAAGTCCCCGGCAACCGGGATCTGGGCAGAGGCCATAGTGGGCGGTTACTGGCCCGCCGCTTTCAAAACGGGGGGCTATGACGGCCTGATCATAACCGGTAAGGCAGATAAGCCGGTTTACCTTTATTGCGGCGAAAGGGGTTTTGAAATTAAAGATGCCTCTTCGCTTTGGGGAGAAGATGTTTACACTGCCGTGGACAGGCTGGTAGAAACTCACGGCGAAAAAACCAGGGTTGCCGCGATAGGGCCCGCCGGCGAGAAAGAAGCGCTGATTGCGGCAATTATGATCGACGGACGTGATGCCCGCGCTGCGGGGCGCTGCGGTATGGGAGCAGTGATGGGTTCGAAGAACCTCAAAGCAATCGCCGTTACCAAGAGCGATACAATGCCGCCCCTGCACGACAAGGCCGGCCTGGCCGAGGCGCGAAAAAAAGTACTGCCTACAATCCGCGAAATGGCGAAAGGCCTGACCGATTACGGGACTGCAGGCGGTGTGCCGGTTGTCGAGAAGCTTGGCGACCTGCCAATCCGCAACTGGACAAAGGGCAGCTGGGCCGAAGGCGCGGCCAGGGTTTCGGGCCAGGCCATGGCCGATCAATTTTTTGTTAAACACTATGCCTGCTATGCCTGCCCGATCCGCTGCGGCAAGGAGATGAAAGTTCCGCTCGGACCGCACGAAGGCACTGTATCGCACGGCCCGGAGTACGAAACCATCGCCGGTTTTGGGGCCAACTGCCTGAACGATGATCCCGCTTACATCGTTGCCGCCAATGATCTGTGCAACCGGCTTGGCATCGATACAATCTCAGGTTCGGCAGTGGTCGCTTTTGCGATGGAGCTTTATGAACACGGCTTGATCCCGGCTGATGAACTTGGTGATTTAAAACTGGAATGGGGTAACGGCGAAGCAATTATGGAGCTGGTGCGCATGATCGCTTACCGGGAAGGAGTCGGCGAATACCTTTCCCGCGGGGTTAAAAAAGCGGCTGATCATTTCGGCCCCCTGGCCAAAGAATTTGCCGTGGAAAGCAAGGGTCTCGAGTTTGCGTTCCATGATCCGCGCGCCTTTACCAGCATGGCGATTGTTTATGCTACCGGCGCCCGCGGCGCCTGCCACCTCGAGGGGTTAACCTATTTCAGTGAAAACCGTGCCTTTCCCGGCTCCAAAATGGGCCTGCAGGATGACTATGATCCGCATGGGAGCGAGGATAAAGCGCAGCTGGCCAAAACGATGCAGGACTACATGGTCCTCTTTAATGCTCTTGGGCTCTGCAAGTTTTTAATCCGCGGCCACGTTGTCCCGGCTAACATCGCCGAGTGGGTGGCAAGGGTGACCGGCTGGGATTTTGATGAAAAAGAGATGCTGTTAAACGGTGAAAGGCTTTTTAACCTGAAGCGCAAGATTAATGTCGTGCTTGGCATCAGCAGAAAAGACGATACCCTGCCTCCGCGTCTTTTGGCCCACGATCGCGCCGAAGGCGCCGCTGCCGGCAGCCTTCCTCACCTGGGTAAGATGCTTTACGAGTATTATCAGCTGCGCGGCTGGAGCCATGAGGGTATTCCCCTCCGGGAAACCCTGGAGAGGCTGGAGCTATAATAAAAGTACGCCTTGATCCTGTTAGCGAGGGAAAAAGACGCGGCCTGGTCTTTTTCCGGGGACAGGTTTCTTACATGCGCCGATCTCTGGTCCGGCTTGCCAAATAAAGCTGTTATGCTAAAATAAAGATTGCCCGGCCTTAGCGGAGACAGTCAGGCCGGGCAATCCTATTGAAAGGCTTTCTAACATGAAACAGGCCCTGGACCGCAAAGTAATGTACGCCGATCTCTCCCTATTTTTTGTCGCCGCTTTCTGGGGTTCCAACTTCGTGATTATGAAGCTGGCCCTCGAAGAAATCGCCCCCTTTACCTACCTTGGAATACGTTTTACCCTGGCTTTCCTGATCATGGCGCTCCTGTTATGGAAGCGAATATCCCGGGCTAAAGCCGGCGATATCCTGGCCGGATGCCTGATCGGGCTTTTTCTGTTTGCCGGTTTTGCTTTCCAGACAGTGGGCCTGCTTTACACAACGCCGGCCAATTCCGGTTTTATCACGGGGATGGCGGTTGTGATCGTGCCTTTTCTTTATTACCTGGTTACGAAACGTTCCCCGGGTTGGGCCGCTTTTACCGGAGCGCTTCTGGCCGCCGGAGGGCTTTACCTGCTTTCCGCCAACCCCGCAGCAGGGTTTAACCTGGGCGATCTTTTAACCCTGGTCAGCGCTTTTCTATTTGCCGCTCATATCATTGCGATCGGAATCTACGTGGTCAAAAGGGATCCGGTCATTCTGGCGGTGGTGCAAATCGCCTTTACGGGGCTGGTCAGCGTAGCTGCCGCTTTTCTATTCGAACCGGCAGAGGCCATGTTTAATCATCACCCTTTAGTCTGGGCCGCCATTATTTATGCTGTAGTTTTCTGCACCATCGGGGCATTTATGACCCAGACGATTGCCCAGCGCTATACCCCGCCGACCCACGCTGTCCTTATACTATCCCTGGAGGCCGTTTTTGCCGGGCTCTTTTCATACCTTTTTCTTAACGAAAGATTCACCCCCGCCAAGTTGAGCGGTGCCCTGTTAATCCTTGCCGGAATACTGCTGACCGAACTGCGCCCGGTGCTGGCAGCAAGAATGGCTGCCAGGCGCGCTGTCCCGGTCGATGAAATACTAATTTTGGAAACTACTGCTGAAGGCAAAAGGGCTGCCGGTGTTGAATAAGCTTATATTGAAAACATTATGGAGGAAAATAATTACAAGGAAGCAGGTGGTGTGATAATGATGGAAAAAGTAATCCTGACCGTAGCGCCTACGGGAAATGTGCCTACGCGAGAGCTTAACCCTTATGTTCCCCTGACTCCCGATGAAATAGCGGAAGATATTCTGCGCTGCTACAATGCCGGGGCCGCCATTGCCCATATCCACGCCCGGACTGACGATGAGCAGCCCACGCCCGATCCCGCTGTTTTCAAGACCATCATCCAAAAAGTCAGGGAAAAGTGCGATATCATCATCCAGCTTTCCACCGGGGCCAGGGGCGGCAAGACGGCTGCCGAACGTGGGGCCTGTATCGACCTGAAACCGGAAATGGTCAGCCTGGCAACCGGGTCTTCCAATTTCGCCAAATCGGTCAACCTCAACCCGCCCGAACTGATCCGCGAACTGGCCCAGCGGATGCTCGATAACGGGGTAAAGCCTGAAATTGAGATATTTGATCTCTCCATGCTTGAGCATGCAGTTTTTTTAGCTAAAAAAGGGATCCTTAAAACACCGATGCATATTAACCTCGTCCTCGGTGTGCCCGGTTCTTTAAGCGGCGATCCCCGCAACCTCTTCTTCCTGGTGGAGAGCCTGCCGAAAGAGTCTACCTGGTCGGTAACCAGCATCGGCAAAAGCCACCGCCATCTCAGCTCCCTGACGATGGCCCTTGGCGGGCATGTCCGCACCGGTATCGAAGATGTTATGGAACTTGATCCCGGCAAACCGGTTTCCAACCTGGAACTGGTCCAGAGGCTGGCCAACCTGGCCCGGGCCTGTGACCGGCCGATTGCCACTGCAGAAGAAGCCCGTGCCATGCTTGGGCTTAAGCCGGGAGGTGTGCAATTATAAAGGGGTACAGATCCAATCAGAGTAAGCAGCTTTCGCCACAGTTAAGGTGGTTCAGCGACAGCCAGCTTGAAGAGCTGCACAGCGCCACTGTCGATGTTCTTGAAAGGGTTGGAGTGCGGGTAGACAATGATGAGGCCCTGGCCCTTCTCAGGGAGGCCGGGTGCCTGGTTAAGGACCGGCTGGTCAGGATTCCGGGTTATCTCCTGGAAGAGGCAATCAGGACCGCTCCATCGAAGGTCAACGTTTATGACCGGGCCGGAAATGCGGCCATGAGCCTGGAAAAAAACCGTACTTATTACGGCAGCGGTTCAGATTTGCCATTTCATATCGATCTTGAAAGCGGCAAACGCCGCAATTCGGTTAAACAGGATGTTATCAATACAGCGATCCTTTTGGGTCAGCTGCCGAACTATGATTTTATCATGAGTTACGCCATTCCCACCGACGTGGAGGCTAAAAAAGGAGACTTGCACCAGTTCGCCTCCCTGGCCCAGAATTGCTCCAAGCCGATTGTTTTTACCACCCTGGGCGAACGCAACACCGGAATTATCCTCGAAATGGCGGCGCTGATTGCCGGATCGCGGGAAAACCTGCGTGCCCGTCCCTTTCTGGTTCTTTACACGGAACCAATATCACCGCTCATCCATACAAATGAAGGCGTGGCCAGGATGTTCAGCTGCATTGAATACGGGGTGCCTGTGATTTATACTCCCGGTGTGGTTGCCGGTGGGACCTGCCCGGTATCGAAGGCGGGGACAATTGTGCAGATGAACGCCGAAAGCCTCTCGGGACTATTAATTGCCCAGCTGAAAAAGAAGGGAGCAGCGGTCATTATCGGCGGAGGTGCAACCCCCATGGATATGATTTCCACGGCTACCCTTTACGGCTCTCCTGACGCAGCGATGAACTATTGCGCCATGACAGAGCTGGCCCGTTTTTACGACCTGCCAAACTTTACCGAGGCCGGCTGCTGTAACGCTCCCCTGCCTGATGCCCAGGCCGGAATGGAGGCTTCAATGGGCCTTCTTTTGAACCAGTTATGCGGGGCCAACCTGGTCCACGATGTCGGTTACCTTGATGGCGGTAAAACCGGTTCTCTGCCATTTTTGGTCATGTGCGAGGATTTTATCAGCGCTTCGCGCTATATCGGGGCCGGAACGGAAATCAGCGACGACACTTTAGGTGTTGATGCCATTGAGACTGTCGGCCCGGCCGGCCACTACCTGGACTCGGATCATACAATGAAACACTTTCGCTCGGAGATCTGGATGCCTACGGTTTTCAACCGGACCATGTGGCCGCTCTGGGAAGAGCAGGGCGGTAAAGATTGTTTCGAGCTGTCGCGGGAAAAAGCGCGATCGCTTCTCTCCCGGGGGCCTTCAAACCCCCTTCCTGCCAACCTTGGCGTTGAGCTGGAAAGGCTGATCGCAGAAAGTTAAAATACTAGATGCCCGTTGTTTATCAAGCCATGGAAGAGGCGACAAGGGAATAAAGGAAAACAGCAAAAAAAAGAGAACCATTACTGTTATAATAATTCGCTGCAGGATGATCCGGTTCCTCCGGCAGTGAAAGCGGGCAAGAAGCTGTTGTTCTGTCCGAATAAGGGAATAAGAATAGAAGAGGAGGAATGATTATGTTTAAAAAGATAACACTTTTGCTAATTTTGCTGCTGGCGGCGGCGCTGCTGCTATCTGGCTGCGGCGATACCGATCCGGCAGAAGATGCCGCCGAAGCTTTGTCACCCCGGCACGGGGGCGTTCTGCGCAACGCCTATTACGCGCCCACCAACCTGGATCCCGCTTTTCTGGGCACTATTCCTGATGACCATATCGGCCGGCAGTGGTCCGACTTTCTGGTCTATATCGACGAAGAAAATCAGCCCGATATCAACCGCAGCGTGGCCGAGCACTGGGAATCGGACGATACGGCAAAGGTCTGGACCTTCAAACTGCGGGAAGGGATTCTTTTCCATGACGGCAAAGAGATGACCTCCATTGATGTGAAGTTCACCTTCGACCGGCTGCGCGATCCCGATGTGGGGGCTGCTACGGTAGGTCTTTATGAAAACATTGAAGAGATCACAGCACCCGATGAATACACCGTTGTTTTCCGGCTCGCAGAATCGAATGTGGATTTCCTGCTTGACTTAGGCGATTACCACGCCCTGATCATGGATGCCGACAACGAGAATTTTGCCACGAACTGGAACGGTACCGGCCCCTTCATGATCGAGCGCTACGAACCTGAAGACAGGATCATATTCACCCGCAACCCCAACTACTGGATGACTGATGACGATGGCTATCCCCTGCCTTACCTGGACGGGCTCGAGTTCATTTTCCTCAGCGATTCAAGCGCCCAGGTGGAGGCCCTGCGTGGCGGCCAGGTCGACTACCTGCTCTACCTGCCGACAGAATTCGTGCCCCTTTTGGAAGAAGACCCCGACTTTGTCGTCTACCAGAAGCCTTCAAACCTTTCTTACGTCCTGCGCATGCGCTCTGATCGCGCTCCTGCGGACGATGTGAGGGTTCGCCAGGCCCTTAAAGCGGGAACTGACCGGGCGGCAATCCTGGAAGCGGCAGTCGGCGGCCTGGGCACTACCGGCCGCGATACTCCTATCGGCCCCGCTTACGGCGATTTTTACCTTGACGTTCCCGAACCGGAGCGCGACGTGGAAAGGGCAAAGGAGCTGCTTGCCGAAGCGGGCTACCCCGATGGCCTTGATATTGTCCTCACAACCCAGGAAGTTTCGCCAGTACCGGCTATAGCCACGATCTGGCAGGAACAGATGAAAGAAATAGGGGTGAATGTTGAAATCCAGCTGGTGCCAAGCGAAGTCTATTACGGTGCAGACGACATGTGGCTGGAAGCTGATTTCGCCATTACCGACTGGGCCCCGAGGCCGTCGCCCCAGCCATATCTAGCCCAGGCTTACATGTGCGATGCTCCCTGGAATGAGTCGCACTGGTGCGATCCTGAACTGGACGAACTGGCCAGGGCAGCCGGTTCGGAGTTGGATTATGAAGAAAGGGTCCGCCTCTATCACGAAATCCAGGAAGTCTTTATCGAGCGCGGCCCGGTGATTATCCCCTTCTTTGTTAATAATTTGTGGGGCGCGCACGTTAGCCTGAAGAACCTGCAGCCTACAAGCGCCGTGGGGACTTCGCTCGATCTGCGCACCGTCTATTTCGAACAGTAATTACTGTTATTTGCCGGGGAAGCGGCTACTGCCTCTTCCCCGGCTCTATACGAAGGGGCCAGGCGAATTAATGGCTAAAGATAACCGGGGCAATTCAAAACCGAGCAGCCCGTTCTCTTTCCTGAAGAAGCTGAGACGCTATCCGGCCACAGCGATCGGCTTTATTATTGTTTTTCTCTTTATATTGATTGCCATTATCGGTCCTTCCATTGCTCCTTACCCATATACCGAACAAAAGCTGAGTGAAAGACTGGCGCCGCCTTCTGAAGAACACATTTTCGGCACTGATCAATATGGTCGCGACATCTTCAGCAGGATCCTGGTCGGCAGCCGCGATGTGCTGCTTGTTGCAGGTTCAGGCACTGCCATGGCGGTAATGCTCGGTCTTTTACTGGGCCTTTTTTCGGGCTACAGGGGTGGACTACTTGATGAAATAGTCATGCGCCTGATGGATGTGATCCTTTCAATACCGCCGCTTTTACTGGCCATGGTGATTCTTTTTTCCCTGGGGCCGTCGCGGCTTAACGTAATTATTGTAGTCGGTTTCCTCTATATTCCCATGGTGGCCAGGGTGGTGCGCAGCGTTGTGCTCGACCTTAAAACGAGGCAGTTTGTCGAGGCGGCCCGGATGCGCGGGGAAAAGAGCGGCTATATCCTGTTTCGCGAGATCTTTCCCAATGTGCTGCCGCACCTGGCCGTGGAAGCCTCAATGCGTTTTTCTTACGCCATCTTTTTAGTCGCATCGCTCGGCTTCCTCGGGTTGGGTGTTCAGCCTCCTTCTCCGGACTGGGGGCTGATGGTAGGCGAAGCGCGAACCTGGTTCCACCAGGCCAGGTGGATCCTGCTTTTCCCCGCCGGCGCCATCGCTCTGCTTGTCGTCGGTGTTGGTTTTATGAGCGACGGTTTGCGCCGCATGCTTTTACCCGGAGGTGTGAGCGATGTATAATCCGGCCGGAAGCGCCCTTGAAGACGGCACTGCTGTTCTTCAGCCTGTTCTTGATGTTCGCAATCTCACGGTAACCTACCGGACCGATAAGGGGCCGCTCGATATAGTTCGTAACGTATCGCTTCAGGTCGCGCCGGGTGAGATATACGGCCTGGTCGGCGAGTCCGGCTCGGGTAAAACAACCCTGGCCAGGGCGGTCGTCCGCTACCTTGCTGCAAACGGCAGCCTTACCGCTGACACCCTTAAACTTGGCGATACAGACCTTTTAACCCTTTCCAGGGCCGAGATGCGCAAGGTCTGGGGTTCTCGTATCACCATGGTTCACCAGGATCCCGGGGCAGCCGTAAACCCATCTATACCCGTGGGCGAACAGATTGCAGAGGTGGCCCGGGTCCACCTGCACCTGTCGCCCGGGGAGGCCAGGAAGAAAGCCCTGGAGATGCTCGGGCTGGTCCGCATGCCCGATCCGGAATCTGTGGCCCGTCGCTACGCCCATCAGCTCAGCGGTGGAATGCTCCAGCGGGTATTGATAGCAACGGCGATGGCTACAAACCCGGAGCTCATGATCATGGATGAGCCGACCACGGCGCTGGATGTGACAACCGAGGCGGTCATCCTTGACCTTCTCAATGAACTGATGACTGATTACAACACGGCTATTCTTTACATAACGCACAACCTAGGTGTAGTAGCCAGGATTTGCAGCCGGATCGGGGTTATGTATGCCGGCGAAATTATGGAGGAAGGGCCGGTTAAAAAAGTTTTTCGCAGCCGGCTCCACCCCTATACAAGGGGCCTTCTTGGCTCAGTGCCAAGAGTTGATGCCAGTAAGAAAGATGTTCATTTAAAGGCTATCACGGGCCAGATTCCCAGGCCGGAAGAGCTTCCGGAGGGCTGCATATTTTCTCCCCGCTGCGAACTTGCTGAAGGGGACTGCCTCATAGCTCGACCGCCCCTGGTCCAGGCTGACGGGGACCACTACACAGCCTGCCGGCGCTGGCAGGAACTACTTCATCTTAAGGAAAAGGAACAACATGAGGGTCCTGTTCGCGGTGCCTATGATTCGGCCAAAGGGCCTCTGGTTTTGGAAGCGCGCGAAATCAAAAAACACTTCAGGTCATCCGGCGGGCTATCCTCGCTGTTCAGCAGGGAGAGCGGGCCGATCAAGGCGGTTGACGATATGTCTGTCCGCCTGCGCGGCGGTTTTACAATGGGTATTGTCGGAGAGAGCGGCTGCGGTAAAACAACCTTTGCCCGCTGCCTGGCCGGATTGGAAGAGGCAACATCAGGAGAGATCGCGCTTGAAGGCGTAACACTGCCTTATTCGGTGAACAGACGGAAGCAGAGCGACTTAAAGAAGATCCAGATGGTTTTTCAGAACCCTGATGCATCGCTCAACCCGCAGCACCAGGCCGGGGTCAGCGTGGCCCGCCCCCTGATTCTTTTGGGCGGAATGAACAGGAGCGAGGTTCGCAGCAGGGTGCGTGAACTCTTCAGGGCGGTAAACCTGCCTGAAGATTATATCTATCGCCTGCCCCACGAACTGAGCGGAGGCGAAAAGCAGCGCGTGGCCATTGCCCGCGCCTTTGCCGCCGATCCGATCCTGATGCTTTGTGACGAGCCGATTTCCGCTCTCGATGTTTCAGTCCAGGCATCGCTTATAAACCTGCTGGCCGAACTGCAGGAGAAGAATGAAACTGCCTATCTTTTTATCTCTCATGACCTGGCCGCAGTGCGCCATATATCAGATTGGATTGCCGTTGTCTACCTGGGCCGTCTCTGGGAAGTCGGCTCGGCCGATGATGTTTTCGTGCCTCCCTACCACCCTTACACCGAAGCGCTGCTTTCGGCTATTCCCGTGCCGGATCCGGAAGTTAGCCAGGAGCAGATCCGCCTCAGGGGCAGTGTCCCCAGCGCCGTGAACATTCCTTCGGGCTGCCGGTTCCATACCCGCTGCCCCCGCAAGATCGGACCTATATGTGAAGAAAAAGAACCGCCCTGGCAGGAAAGTGGTTTTCACCACAAGATCTGCTGCCACATTCCCCTGCCCAGATTAAAGGAGATGCAGGGGAAAGGATGCTTCTTTAACAGCTCTGCCGAAGGGGAGGAATGCTGATGGCGCTATACCTGCTGCGCCGCCTGGGTTTCATTTTCCTGACCCTGCTGCTGGCTTCAATAATCATATTTTCTATAACCCAGTTTTTGCCCGGAGATGTAGCCCAAATGGTTCTGGGCCAGTTTGCCACTGAAGTGGCGATCGAAAACCTGCGTGAAGAACTGGGGCTGAACCTTCCCCTGCACATTCAATACCTGAACTGGGCAGCCGGGTTTATTACCGGTGACTGGGGCGACTCCCTGGTCAGCCGCATGCCGGTTCAGCCCATGGTGATGCAGCGCCTGGGAAATTCGGCCATGCTAGCAGGGGTCGCCATAATGATCTATGTGCCGCTTGGCATAGCCCTTGGTGTAATCGCTGCCCTGAAAAGAGACCGTTATCCCGACCAGGCTATTACTGCCGTTTCAATGGCCTTTGTCGGTCTGCCCGAATTTGTCACCGGTCTCCTCCTGATCGCTATTTTTGCGATCGGACTGGGCTGGTTGCCCGCTAACTCTTCGATTGATCCGGGTTCTAACTTTGTCCAGGCATTTCCTTATTTGATCTTGCCGGCCATCACGGTCAGCCTGACCGGGCTGGGCTATATTGCCAGGATGACCCGTTCAGGAACGATCGATGTGTTGGATACCGATTACATCAGGGCAGCCGAGTTGAAAGGCCTGCCCGCCGCCCAGGTTTTGCTGCGCCATGTTCTGCGCAACGCCCTTTTACCGACGGTGACGGTAGTAGCGATGGGGATTGGATGGCTGCTCGGCGGACTGATCGTGACAGAAACCGTTTTCGGTTACCCCGGCCTGGGGCGTCTGCTGGTATACGGCATTCAGCGGCGGGATCTGCCCCTGATCCAGGCCGGCAGCATGATCGTGGTTGCCGTCTACAGCCTTTCCAACCTGGCGGCTGATATCATTTACGGCCTTCTAAATCCCCGCATCCGTCTTGGCCGTTAACCCCCGGTAAAAAGCCCTGCAAAGGGATACTAATCGAGAAAATATTTGCATAAGCTAACGGTGCCATGACGGCCCGGTTGGGAGAGAACAACGATTGATAAGACGAAATATTAAAGCCGGAGAAGGGAAAGAAGGGTTCCCCGGCGCACGGGGTTTTTATGATCCGGAAGTATGGGCCAAGGTAACCGGACGGGCCCGCTACGGGATCGATCTTGCCCTGCCCGGCATGCTGCAGGGGAAAATTTTGCGCAGCCCCCATCCTCATGCGTTAATTAGAAATGTTGATCTCTCCCGGGCTCGCAGTTTGCCCGGGGTCAGGGCTGTTTTGAGCGGAACCGGGCTGGGAGCAAAACCTTATGGTATAGTTTTTGACGATGAAAACCCGCTCGCATTAGACAGGGTTCGCTATATTGGCGATGAAGTGGCTGCAGTCGCCGCAGTGGACGAGCAGACCGCTTTAGAGGCGCTGCAGATGATTAGCGTGGAGTACGAACCGCTGTCGGCAGTTTTTGATCCCGAAGAGGCGCTCCTTAAAGGGGCAGTTACCCTGCACGATGATTTCCCGGGCAATATTGCCTGGGAGAACAGGATCAACCGAGGCGAAGCAGAAGCCGCTTTTAAAGATGCCGACCTGGTGGTGGAAGATACTTATGCCCTGCCTTCCTTTCACCCGGGCTATATAGAACCAATCTCCTGCATTGCTGAAAGCGAGAAATTTGATGGTCTAACCCTCCACACCGCCCTGCAGTCTCCCCATATAGTGCGCGAGATTTTAGCCGGTGTGCTGGGCCTCAGTATTTCCAGGGTGAGGGTGATAAGCCCGGTCATGGGCGGCGGTTTTGGCGGCAGGGTTTATGGTAACCTGAAACTCTACCTGCTGGCCGCTTTTCTCTCCCGCGCAGCAGGGGCTCCCGTCAAAATGCAGCTGACCAGGGAAGAAGAATTCACAGTCGGACGGCCCATGGTGGCAGCTATGATCAAAATGAAAATGGCCCTGAAAGAGGACGGCACTTTTCTTGCCCGCCAGGCTGATATAATAACAGATAACGGCGCCTACAGCGCCCAGGCGCCCTGGGTTTCGAAAACCCTTTCCGAGCGCAACGATTCGCTTTACCATATCCCTTCTATCAGCACCAGGGTCCGCCTGGTCTATACCAACAAAGTACCGACCGGTCAATACAGGGCTTACGGCAACCAGTTGGCCAATTTTGCCTGCGAATCACTGATAGACAGGGCCGCCGGTAAACTGGGGATGGACCCGCTCCGGCTCCGCCTGAAAAACTGTATCGGCCCGGGCGATACCAGCGTGCACGGCCTGCAGATAAAAAGCTGCGCCCTGTCCCGGTGCCTGCAGGATGCGGCTGACGCCATTGGCTGGACTGAGCGTAAGAAAGGCCGCGGTTACGGGATCAGCGCTGCCATCCATGCAGGGGGCAGCATTGTTTTTAACCCCGATTTCAGGGGCGCCTCTGCCCGGGCCAGGCTCGAACTTGACGGCAGGGTTACTATTGTTACAGGCGAGCAGGACTATGGCCAGGGTGCGCACGGCGCTTTCGCCCTGATCGCTGCCAGGGCGTTAAGCCGGGTGCCCGGGGAGATAAATATCGTTTCGCGCGATACGATCTTAACCCCCTTTTCAATAGGGGCCCTCGGGATGCGGCAGACAACAATCGGCGGCAGGGCGGTCCAGCTGGCTGCGGAAGACCTGCTGGCCAGGATCAGGGATTGCGCCGCGGAGCTGGCCGGTGAAGAGGTCGTGCCCGAAGGAGGAGCTTTTCGCACTTCTTCAGGCCGGCTGATCGAACCGGTCGGGATTGCCGCTTTCTACTGCGCAAAAACCAGCGGTCTCGCATTAACCGGAGAGGGGCGATATGTGCCTGAAAAAAGCGATTATGACCAGTCCGGCTATGGCAATATAGCAGTTACTTACTCATTTGCCGCCCACGCCTGCGAAGTGGAAATTGACAGGGAGACGGGAGCTCTGACTGTGCATCGATTCGTGGCTGTCCATGACTCGGGTCGCATCGTTAATCTTTTAACCGCCAGGGGTCAGGTCTACGGGGGTGTTGCCCAGGGGCTCGGAATGGCCTGCTCCGAGGGTTACATTTTTGAAGAAGGACGGGTTGCCAACCCCACCTTCTCCGGCTACAGGATTCCCACGGCCCTCGACCTGCCGTCTATCGAAACGCTTTTTATCCAAACCGATGACCCGGAAGGCCCTTACGGAGCGAAAGGGTTAGGTGAAATAGTGCAGGTTCCGACTCCTGCAGCCGTGGCCAATGCGGTTGCCAATGCTCTTGGAGAGCCTGTTAATGAGCTGCCCCTGACAGCGGAAAAGATATCCCGCCTGCTTCACGGATGGGAGTGTGCCGATTGAAATATATTATTGCAAAGTCTCTTGATGGGGCGCTGGCTGCTCTTCAGGACACAGGAACAGGCAGGGCCAGGGTTGTGGCGGGGGCGACCGATCTCTTTTTACAGGAGCAGCCTGACCGGCTGATTGATATCAGCAGGCTGCCTGAGCTGCAGGAGGTAACCCTGGAAAAGGGGCTGCTGCGGGTTGGGGCTGCAGTTACTCATAACGCCGCTTCCGCTTCAGGTTTAATCTGGGAAAAAGCCGCCGCCCTTGCCGAGGCTTCCACGCTGCTGGGGTCTCCGCAGATCCGAAATATCGGGACCCTGGGCGGAAACGTTGCCAATGCCGCGCCGGCTGCCGATGCCGCCGTTGCCCTGGCCGCGCTCGGGGCGGAAGCAGTATTATTCGACAGCCCCGGCCGGTTTTATGTCAAACCCTTTGCCGGGCTTTATGCCGGCTACAACTGCTCCCGGGTTGACAGCTGCCGGGAAATCCTGGCCTGGTTTTTGATCAGGCCGGCCGGCCCCGGGCAGGGTTCAGCTTTCCTCCGTTTTACGGCCCGCGGAGCCTTGTCTCTGCCCCTGGCCAATGCAGCGGCCCGCGTTACCCTGGAAAAGGGCAGGTTGAAAGAGGTAAGCCTTGTTGTTGCCCCGGCCGGTCCTGCCCCGTCAAGGCTTAAAAAAACGGAGGCCCTATTACTGGGGAGCAATTTATCCGGAAAAACATGGTCCATGGCAGAAGAGTCCGCATCAGCTGAAGTCGCGGTTCGCGGCAGCGCCCTGCGCTGTTCTGTTGAATATCGCCGGCGCCTGATCGGGATTCTGGCCGGCAGGGTTTTATCCCTGGCAGCGCAAAGAGCCCAAAGGAACCGCTAACCATTTCATAAACTTGAATAGCGCCGGTATTGCTGCTCTTTTGACCGGGTCTTGTCTCGTGCGGGCAGTATGCCAGGCGGCATCCTTGATTTAGCAAAGCAGGTGAAAGTATGGATAAACAGGTAGTTTCCTTTAATTTGAACGGCGAGGCGGTCAGGGTCCGGTGTGATCCTTTTTCCAGCCTGCTTTCGCTCCTCCGGGACAGGCTGGGCCTGCTGGGGACGAAGGCCGGCTGTGGCAGGGGCGAATGCGGAGCCTGTACAGTTCTGCTGGACGGGCTGGCAGTAAATGCCTGCCTGGTGCCGGCCGGTAAAGCAGAGGGGTTGAATGTGGAGACGATCGAAAATCTTTCCCGGGGCGGCAGCCTGCACCCGATTCAAGAGGCTTTTGTCGAAAAGGGGGCGGTCCAGTGCGGGTTTTGCACCCCCGGCATGGTAATGTCCGCGCATGCCCTGCTGAAAAGCGATCCTGCTCCGGGCCGGGAAGAGATCAGAAAGGCTATCTCGGGGAATCTCTGCCGCTGCAGCGGTTACGTGCAGATCGAAGAAGCGATTGCCGCAGCAGCGGATAAGCTGAAAGATTAAGGCAGATAGCGGAGGAGGCAGCATAATTGTCCGGCAATAATGAATATATCAAGCGCCTGGGCTTAAACAACCTGACCAGAGACCAATTAGATAAGATACATCAAGCCACCCTTGACATCCTGGAGGAGGGGGGCGTAAAAGTTTGCTGCGGTGATGCTCTTCTCCTCCTAAAAGAGGCCGGTGCAACCGTTGACGGCGATCTGGCCAGGATTCCCCGCTCGCTGGTGGAAAAAGCGCTGCGTCTTGCTCCTGCCCGGGTTGTTATTTATGATCGCCAGGGCGAACCGGCCATGATCCTTGAAAAAGATCGCGTCTATTTCGGCCCGGGATCCGACACTCCCTATGTGATTGACCTGGACAGCGGTCAGCGCCGGAAGTCTCTTTATGATGATACTGTCAGGGCGGTGCGGGTAGCCGATGCCCTGGAACATATCGATTTCATCATGTCTATGGCTCGCGCAAATGACCGGCCTGCAGAAAGAGCTGATCGCTATCATTTTGAGGCCATGGTTACCAATTCCACCAAGCCGATTATTTTTGACGCTACCGGAAAAGCCGGTTTGTCAGATATTATTGAGATGGCCACTGTTGTTACCGGAAGCAGGAAGGAACTGGCAGAACGACCCTTTATAATTCACTACACCGAGCCTACATCGCCCCTGATTCACTCCCGGCCGGCCCTGGAAAAGATGCTGGTTGCAGCGGAAGCTAAGATTCCCCTGGTTTACGCCCCGGCCGTTATGTGTGGCGCAACCGGACCGGTTACCACGGCCGGCTCGCTGGTCGTAGCCAATGCCGAAATGCTTTCCGGACTGGTTATTCAACAGCTGAAAGCCGAAGGGGCGCCCTTCATTTACGGGGGCGGAACACCGCCCCTGAATATGATCACCGCTATATGTACCTATGGCGATCCTCAGGGCAACCTTGGCTGGGCTTCGTTAATCCAACTGGCCCGTTATTATAACCTGCCCTCGTTCAGCACTGCCGGTTGTTCAGATGCCCAGGTTTTTGATCAGCAGGCGGCAATGGAGGCGGGGCTGAATCTTTTTATCACAGCCCTGGCCGGAGGCAGCCTTATTCATGACCTCGGGTACATTGGCTCCGGGCTGATTACCAGTCTCGAATTCCTGGTGATGTGTAATGAAACGGCGGGAGCGATTAAGTTTATGACCCGCGGGGTTGAAGTATCTCCCCGCACCCTGGCTGTCGATGTAATCAGGAAAACAGGGCCCGGCGGCCATTTTCTCACCGATCAACACACTTTTGAAAACTTTCGCAGCGAAATGCATTATACAAGACTGTTAAACAGGAACAACTATAGCAACTGGGTAGCAGCGGGCAGCAAAAGCGCCGGCGACAGCGCGAAGGACCTGGTTAACGAACTATTGCACTGGCATGAAATTCCCCGGCTGGATCTCTCTCTTGAAGAACGTATTCATAGAATCGCTGCCGGTTAATCTGACCTGTCGTAATGCCTGGCTGCTGATTGGCCTGATTGCCCATTCATTGCTATAATGAATGGAGGGAGTTGTAAACATGTTAAAAGAGCTGAAGATCGAGGAGTTCCTGCGTGAACTGGCTTTACCGTCACCGGCGCCGGGAAGCAGCGCCATGGCCGCCCTGGCTACAGCCCTGGCTGCCGGGCTCCTTTCCAAATACTGCGCAGTTAGCCAGGACCGTGAAAAAATCGGCCAGTTTACTGACCGGCTTCGCGAGATAGGCGAAGAATCCCGCTTTCTGCTCAACAAACTGCTGGAAACTTTTGATGAAGATACTGTTGCCCTTAACCTGGTCATGGAAGCCGGCCGGGAAAAAGCCGGCAGTTTATTGGAAAGACCGGATCAGAAAGAAATGGCTATCGAAGCGGAAGTCCAATCTGCAAGCATACCCCTGCAGGCCGCTCGCGGCAGTCTCAGATTACTGTCCCTGGTATCTGAAACTGAAGCGCGCGGAAACCCGGAAGCAATTACTGAGCTTGGCGCCGCCAACCTGCAGGCCATGGCCGGGCTGCGGGGTTCCTGCTACAGCTTATATGCCCGGTCCGATCGTGTTCAGGTTATCGCGCCCGATATTGAACTGGAAAATGAAATTGAGGCAATTTGCGGGCAGGGTGAAGTTTTGTTCAAAGCGAACCGGGAAATGATTGAAAAACACCTGGGACGTTGCCCGGGTTGAAAGGGTGATTTGATGAATGACCTCTATTCGATTATCGATAATTCCATACTGCCGCAGTTCCTGTTCTACCCCCAGCGGCGCCACAGCAAACCCGACGGTGACGCCTTTGATTTGATAGTCGAAGTCGATCAAGATGTGAAGATCGTCTGTCGTGCCTATCCCGCCGCCAACGATGCTCCCTGGCTGCTCTATTTCCACGGAAACGGGGAAGTTGTCAGCGATTATGACGACATCAGCCAGTTCTACAACAGCCGCGGCCTGAACCTTTTCGTGGCCGATTACCGCGGTTACGGAGCCAGCAGCGGGCATCCCACTTTTACAGCTATGGTATCTGATGCAGGAAAGATCCTAAACTATGCCGGAAAAGAGCTTAAAGCAGACGGTTTTAGCGGCTCCTGGCTGGTTATGGGGCGTTCCATGGGCAGTGTTTCAGCTCTTGAGCTGGCCAGCCGTTCCGGCGACGAACTTTCGGGGATGATCATCGAAAGCGGTTTTATCAGCGTTTCTAAACTGATCAGGCACCTGGGGCTGCCTTCCCCCGGTAATCTTAAACCGATCGAGGATGAAAGCTTTAAAATCGCTGCTTCGATTAATCTGCCTTCGCTGGTTATTCACGGGGAGCATGATCGCCTGGTCCCCCTGGAACAGGGCAGGGAACTCTACGAAACAATAGGCTCGGCTCAAAAAGAGTTGCTAATTATACCGCATGCCGAGCATAATGATATTATGTTTGTCGATACGGATAAGTATATGGACGCTATTAAAAATTTCTGTGAAAGCGTATTAAACCATAACCGGGGAGGCTGATCGATTATGCTTATTAATGATATTATGACCAGGAAAGTCGTTACCGTTACCACCGGGGACTCTGTCGAGGAATGTGCCCGCCTGCTTCAGAAACACAATATCAGCGGTCTTCCTGTGCTCGGTAAGGATGGAAAGGTCGCCGGTATAGTTACGGAAGGGGATCTGATCAGGCGCGCTTCCAGGATCAAGGCGCCGGGCTACCTTGAAATTTTAGGCGGCCTGATTTACCTGGGCAGCCCGCAAAAATTTGTCGATGAACTGCAGAGAGCCATGTCGCTGGAAGCCGGCAACCTGATGAGTAAAAAGGTGATTTCCATCAAACCTGATGATACCATGGAAAAAGCTGCTACCCTGATGATTGAAAATGAGATCAGCAGGCTGCCCGTTCTTGATGAAGACGGTAATCTTATTGGCATCGTCTCGCGCCGTGATATTATGCAGCATCTTTACAAATGAGCATTAAGCTAACCGGTGGTGCCTGCGCCTGATGGGCAACAAGAGACTTGTCGTAACTGCAGCAGGGGCGATAATAAACTTTTCGATCGGCATATTATATGCCTGGTCGGTCTTGGCCGATGGTTTGATTAAAGAACTGGGCTGGAGCAGGGCCGAGGCCATGCTGCCCTATACGATCGAGCTCTTTACTTTTTCCATGGCCACAATGCTGGGCGGCCGGTTCCAGGATCGTTTCGGCCCCCGCAGGGCAGTATTCATCAGCGGCCTCTTTTCAGGACTTTCATTAATCATCTGCGGCCTCAGCGCTGCTCCCGCCGGTGTGGCCCTGGGATTTGGAATAGGGTTTGGCGCTTCTGCCGCATTCAGCTACTCATCGGTTACTCCTGCTGTATTAAAGTGGTTTCCGCCGGGCCGCAGGGGGCTGGCTACCGGAATTGTCTTAATGAGCCTTGGAGTATCAGCGCTGGTCTGGGCGCCCGTAATTAACTATTTCATGGCCCGGCTGGGCGTTTTGAATACTTTTATTGCCGGCGGCATCCTGCTTATGGTGGTTATGATGTCCGCTTCGCTGGCAATAAGTGTTCCATCAGGCAGCGAAGCTGCCGGTGTGGCGGCTTCAAAAACAGCGGCCATAGATGAAAGCGAAAACTGGAGAAATATAGTGCGAAAACCTTCATTCCGCACACTATGGCTGATCCTGGGGCTGACCAGCGGAATCGGGTTGATGTTTGTCGGTCAACTGGTCCAGATGGCCGAGTTTGGATTTGGGGTCAGCTGGGGTTACCTGCTGGTATCGCTTTTTGCCCTGGCCAATGCCCTGGGCCGGCTGGGTGGAGGGCTCTGCTGCGACCGCTTCGGTTATGCCAAAACCATGTATCTATCTTTTGCTGTCATGTTTATTTCTTTAGTATTATTCTTTGGTGGTTGGAACCCCGTTTTCCTGGTCGCGGGAACAGCTTTTATCGGCCTCAGCTACGGGAGCCTTTACACGGTTTTCCCGGCAGCCGTGGCCGCCCTGTTCGGCCTGAAAAATTTTGGCGTTAATTATGGCATGGTTTTCACCGGGCTCGGACTGATCGGCAGTCTCTTTCCGTTTTTTTCAGCCTACCTGGCTGAAACTACCGGGAGCTATAACTTAACTTATATGATTGGCCTGCTGACCGTTGTGATCTGCCTCGTGCTGGTCAATAAGCTGAATAGAGATCTAAAGTATAGTTTTTAAATTGCCTGGTAATCCGGTTCTTGTAGAGAACAACCACCTGACGAAATGAGGCTTTAAGATGCAGTTGAAGTATAAAATTGCCGTTATGGCCCTGATCGGGATCCTGGTTCTGGCGATAGTGTTCTTTCCCGGAACGGGAGAAACGCCGGAAGAGATGGGAACAACACCAGTTGGGGTGGAAGAAACTGAATTTAAACCAACGGAAGACCCATATGTTAAGTATTTACAGGCCCGCAACGAAGGCAGGCCTATTCTACTCGAGTTTTATGCCCGCTACTGAAGCGCCTGCGTAATCATGGAGCCCGTGATGATGGCTCTGAAAGCTGAATATGGGAACGACATCGTCTTTATCATAGCCGACCTTGAAAAACAGCAGGCTGCGCCCCTGCTCTCCGAATTCAGCGTTTTGTATATCCCGGCTTTTTTCTTTATCGACGCAGAAGGAAGCGTTGTAGCCGAAGAAGCAGGGGTGATGGATTTTGACCAGATGGCGGCCCGCATCGAGATGATCCTGGTGGAGGGGGAGGAGGAGGCAGCCGATCTTGAGCTGAGCGGGCTGGAAAAGTTTTTCGGCCAAACCCTTCCCGCAGCGGTCTCAAGCCGTTCCGGCTTAACCCTGGCCCTCGTTTTCCTGGGCGGCGTTCTGACCAGTATCAGCCCCTGTATTTTAAGCATGGTGCCGCTGTTGGTCGGGTATATCGGCGGCTATGGCGGCGGCTCAAAAGCTAGAGGTTTTAGCCTCTCCTTATCTTTCGTCTCCGGCCTGGCTCTCACTTTTGCGGTACTCGGGTTCATTGCCGCATATTTTGGCCAGGTATTTGGGCAGATCGGGGAGGTCTGGTACTATATCCTGGCAGCAGTGGCCATAATCATGGGCCTGCAGCTGCTTGGAGTTTTAACCTTTAACCTGCCGGGCCTGAAGAAGATTCCAGTTTCTAAAGCCGGTTTAGGCGGCGCCCTGCTTATGGGGGCCCTATTCGGGCTTGTCGCTTCTCCCTGTGCCACCCCGGTCCTGGCTGTAATTATTACTTATGCGGCTGTTCAGGCTGAACCGTTTTATGGCAGCGGCCTTCTATTCATATACGGAATCGGGCATGGAATCCCGCTGCTGCTGGCCGGCACTTTTACCGGCCTGGCCCGGGATTTGCCGAAGATAAACCGTTATACTGCTTATTTAAGCTATTTCAGCGGCCTGATCCTGGTTATCGCCGGCCTGGTTCTCCTGGCCTGGGTTACCCGCTGAGGGCTGCAAATAAAGAAGAGAGGTGAAGAGCTTTATGGATATTAATATCCTGGTTGGCGGTGCAGCCGGTCAGGGCATGGATACGGTGATGAACTTGATCGGTAAAACCCTGGCCCGGGACGGTTTCAAGCTGATCTACAGCAAGGACTACATGTCCCGGGTCAGGGGCGGACACAATTTTTCACAGCTGCGCATTTCAGCAAAAACACCCTGGTCTGCGGCAGCCGGCACCGATATCCTTGTCGCTCTGAACGAAGAAACTTATACTTTGCACCAGGACAGGCTATCTTCCCCGGGCAGGGTGATCTATGATCCGGATCAATTTAGCCTGCCGGAGAACGAGACGCGCGGTGTGCCGGTTGCCCTGAAAGAACTGGCTGTCGAAGCAGGCGGCAAAGTGATGTCGAATACGGTTGCTGTCGGAGCCCTCCTGCTTTTGCTCGGTTTAAAAACAGAACCGGTTGAAAAGCTGCTGGGCGAAATGTTTGCCGGTAAAGAGAAGGTTATTACCGGTAATATTGCCGCTCTTAAGGCCGGATACGATGCGGCCTCTTCTTTTTGCCGCTCCTGTTTTACCATGCCGGACAGGGGTGAGGGCGAGAAGCTTTTTATCGATGGCAACCAGGTTCTGGGTATGTCTGCCCTGGCCAGCGGCTGCCGTTTTCTCTCCGCTTACCCGATGACTCCTTCAACGGGCATTATGAATTACCTGGCCGCAAAAAGCACAGACTATCCCCTGGTCGTGGAGCAGGCCGAAGATGAAATTGCGGCGATCAATATGGCGCTTGGCGCTTCTTACGCCGGCGCCAGGGCGCTTACAGTTACATCGGGGGGCGGTTTTTCTCTCATGGTGGAAGGCCTCTCCCTGGCCGGAATGATCGAGACACCCCTGGTTATAATCGTGGGCATGC
Organism: Syntrophomonadaceae bacterium; assembly: GCA_007132095.1. Taxonomy (GTDB): domain Bacteria; phylum Bacillota; class Dethiobacteria; order DTU022; family DTU022; genus SLPH01. The sequence continues at coordinate 22,488 of SLPH01000114.1, forward strand.
GACCCGGCCCGGCCACCGGCCTGCCTACCAGAACCGAACAGGGTGATCTCGATTTTGTCCTCCATGCCGGTCATGGCGAGTTCCCCCGCGCTATTCTCAGCGCAACATCTCACGAAGACGCCTTTTACCGCATCAATAAGGCCTTTGAGCTGGCTGACCGCTTCCAGACCCCGGTGGTCTTTCTCAGCGACCAAAATTTTGCCGATACTCATCGCACCGTGGACCCCTTTGACTTTTCCCGCCTTGATTTCAACCGGTACCTTCTCCAGGAAGGGAACCTGGAGAGCCCTTACATGCGCTACCGGATCACCGATGACGGTGTCTCCCCGCGGGCGCTTCCCGGCCAGTTTGCAGGTGAAACTGTTTTGGTCGACAGCGATGAACATGATCAGCTCGGTAACATTGTTGAAGGGGCGGAAGAGCGCCTTAATATGGCTGACAAACGGATGCGTAAAGCGGCCGGCCTGGCTGCTGAAATGGATGAACCCGATCATTATGGAGACCCTCACCCGGAAATGCTGCTCCTGGGCTGGGGTTCCACTTACGGGGTCCTGAGGGAAACAGTGGACGCCCTTTCCGGGGCCGGGCTAAAGGCGGCATTGCTCCACTTCAGCGACATATATCCATTGCCCCGCAAAAGGCTTTTGAGCCTGTTGTCAGAAACGAGGATTTCATTTTGCGTCGAAAACAATGCGACCGGTCAACTGGCCGGCCTGATTCGCAGGGAAACAGGCCACCAGATTGACCGCAGGATCAACAAGTATGATGGCCGCCCCTTTACAGCGGCTGAAATCATCAAGGAGGTGGAAAACCATGCCGGCAGCTGATGCTTACCTGGTTAATGAACCCGCCTGGTGCCCTGGTTGCGGCAATTTTGCGATCAGGGAAGCCCTGGCCGCTGCCCTGGCTGAACTGGAACTGGCCCCGCACAAAGTCCTGATCTGCTCCGGAATTGGGCAGGCGGCAAAAATCCCCCACTACATTAAGGCTAACGGTTTCAACGGCCTGCATGGCCGGGCCCTGCCGCCGGCCCTGGGCGCTAAAGTGGCTAACCCGGAACTGACCGTAATTGTGGAATCGGGTGATGGCGATACTTACGGCGAAGGGGGCAACCACTTCATTCATAATATCAGGCGTAACCCCAACCTGGCTCATTTTGTTCATAACAACCAGGTTTACGGCTTAACGAAAGGGCAGGCCAGCCCTACCAGCGATCCCGGTATGACCACCGGGGTTCAGGTTGGCGGGGTTCATACTCCTCCTCTCAACCCGCTGGGCCTGGCCCTGGTGATGGGGGCCGGCTTTGTCGCCCGCTGCTTTAGCGGCGAAAAAGAGCACCTGAAGGATACAATGAAAGCGGCGATCAACTTTCCCGGCTATGCCCTGATCGACATTCTCCAGCCCTGTGTCAGCTTTAACAAGATCAATACTCACGGCTGGTATAAAAAAAGGGTTTATTATCCGGAAATTGATGATCAGGAGAACTTCAACCGGGCCCTGGAGCTTGCCGGCCAGTGGGGCGAAAAGATTCCTCTCGGGGTTTTTTACAACAAGCCCCGTCCCACTTTTGAATCAGCTCAGCCGGCGCTGACAGGAGAACCGCTCGCTTTCAGGTCTCATGATCCCCGTGATTTTTCCGGCCTGCAGAAAGAGTTTTTCTAAACAGGGCTGGTTGCAGTTGAGTTTTCAAAAAAGAGATGAGGTGTGCTGATGGCCTATGAAACTATCATCACGGAAGTCAAGAACCGCGTTGCCCGGATCACCTTCAATCGTCCCCAGCGCCTGAACGCGATTAACAGCGTCCTCGGCCGGGAGGTTAAAGAGGCTCTTGATCAGTTTGCCGGGGACGATGAAGTGCTGGTCCTGGTCCTGACCGGCAACCCGCGGATCAGGGAAAAAGCCGGAAGACAAGAGATAAAGCACTGTTTTTCCGCCGGATGGGACCTTTCTGAAACAGAACCGGTGGAGCCTATTGTTGAAATGATCGCCGCTTATGAAAAGCCGGTTATTGCCATGATCAACGGCTTTGCCCTCGGCGGCGGCTGCGAGATTGCCCTGGCCTGCGATTTTATTTTTGCATCCGACTCGTCAGAAATCGGGCTGCCCGAGATAAACAGGGGCCTGCTGCCGGGTTGGGGAGGAACTCAGCGCCTCTCCCGGCGGGTGGGGGTTTCCAGGGCCAAGTGGATGATCCTGGGCGGTGAATCGATCAGCGGCGAAGAAGCTGGAAAAATCGGACTGGCCGACTTCGTTGGACAAAAGGAAAACCTCGACCAGGCTGTTAGCGCTTTTGCGGCCAAGATTGCCGCCAAGCCGCCGCTGGGGTTGAAAAAAATCAAGGAGGTTATCGGCCGGGGCTACGAAATGGATCTGGCCGACGGTTTGAAGTTGGAGCAGGAGGCTTTAGGGTTTCTGATGCAAACGGAAGATTTCCGCGAAGGGATTGCCGCTTTCCTGGAAAAAAGAGAACCCAGGTGGCAGGGGCGCTGAGCAGGGTCTAGCGTGACCGGCTGAATCCGCTCTAATGCGCCCCCTTTGAAACTGATAATCAAGTGCCTTGTTCAAAATAACAATTATTGGTATAATTGTCTTGGACGTCTGATAATTGAAAACGGCAGCAATGATCACAGCCCGACGTCAATAAACAGTAAAGGGATGATCAACTGTGTTTGCCTGGAAATGTCCGCACTGCGGTAAAAAGTTTTACAGTTCCAGTGCCGAACGGGACAAAGAGTTTGTTGATTGCTGCTACTGCCAGAAAAAAATGGATAACCCCTACTATGAAGGAAAAAAGAAGGATGCATGAAGCAAACTTACCTGGCGTTGCAATCATTCCAGGGGCCGATTCTTTTTTACTGCCGTCCGGGGATATTGGCTGCCTGCTGATTCACGGAATTTCCAGTACCCCGCAGCAAATGCGATTAATGGGAGAGTTTCTTGCCTCAAGGGGTATCACTGCGCATGGTGTCAGGCTCGCGGGCCACGGCACCCGTGTTGAGGATCTGCATGAAACAACCTATGAGGACTGGATTGTTTCAGCCGAAGAAGGGCTGTCGCGCCTTGAAGAGCGCTGCAGCTCTGTTTTTTGTGCCGGCCTCTCCCTGGGAGGCATTTTATCGCTGCGCCTGGCCCGCCTTTACCCGGAAAGGGTCAGGGGAGTGGTAACCATCTGCAGCTCTTACCGGCTGCGCACTTTCCTCTTCAAATTAGTTCCTCTCGTAAAAGGAATCATGAAGAAGTTTCCAACAGGGTCTTCTTCTATTAACGATCCTGATGTTGAAGAGGTCAAATACAGCTATCACTCGGTGCCGGCCGTTTACCAGCTAATGAAACTTAATGCCCTGGTTCGCGAAGATTTGCCTCACATAGGCCAGCCTGCGCTGATCTTCGGCGCCCGCGGCGATAAAGTGATCGATCCTGAGGATCCGGCCCGCTACTATGATAGAATTGCTTCGTCCGAAAAAGAGCTTATTTGGCTCGACAAATCCGATCACGTAGCTGTTCTTGATTATGACAAAGAGCTTGTTTTTGAAAAGACGGCTGCGTTTATCAACAAGCATAGCGCGGTTCCAACGGTTGACCGGCCTTAACCAGGTGATCTGCCAAGCTAAAAGCCGCCCCCTTGCAAAGGGGAGCGGCTTTTTAGAAGGTGCGCTGATGTAGTAACCACGTGTAATGCTTACCAGGCTTCCTTCAGTATGTTTAGCACTTCTTCAGCATCCATAACGGGGCGCGGGTTGAAAATAATATCCCCGTCTTCAAGGGCCAGTTCAGCCGCTTTTGCCAGCTCTTCCTCCGGCACTTTTACTTCTCTTAATTTTTGGGGAAGCTTTATTCTTTCTGTCAGCGCCGTAACCGCTTCAATCGCCGCTTTGCCCGCAGAAAGCTCATCTTCTCCCCTGGTATCAATGCCCATCGCTTCGGCAACCAGGGCATACCGGTCGGGACACTCTTCCAGGTTAAAGCGCATCACGTGGGGTAAAATTATGCTGTTGGCCAGCCCGTGCGGCACCCCGAACAGGGCTCCCAAGGCATGGGCAATGCTGTGGGCCAGGCAGACCTGGGCGTTTCCAAAAGCAATTCCGGCCATGGTGGCGGCGATTTGCTGCTGCCCGCGGGCGGTCAGGTTATCGCCCTCCTCAACGCAAACCGGTAAAAACCGGGCGATCATTTTTATCGCCTGCAGGGCCATGCCGTCAGTAATTGGCTGCCTTTCGATGGAGTGTATTGCTTCAACGGCATGGGTAAATGCGTCCATCCCTGTTGCTGCCGTCAAAGGCGCAGGAAGTCCCGCTGTCAGGACAGGATCCAATATGGCCCGGTCGGGGATCAGGTAATATGAAGCGACCAGTTCTTTGATGTTCAGGTCCCAATCCTTGATCACCGCCGCCCAGGTTACTTCGCTGCCGGTGCCGGCCGTGGTCGGGACAACAACATGAGGCGTCTGGGGGCGTGATAATACCTGCATGCCCTTGTAATCGGCCAGCTTGCCGCCTTCTTTGAGCAAAATGGCCATTCCCTTGGCCGTATCGATAACGCTTCCTCCCCCGACGCTGACCAAAATATCAGCCTCCTTTTCGCGGGCAAAGGCCGCCGCTTCGTCAACGAGGTGGAAACCTGAATCCTGCACACAGCGATCATAGGTGCCTGCATAACGTCTGCCGAGAGCTTCCTCGACCCTGGCGGCAAGTCCGGCCTTGACGATACCTTCGTCGGTAACTACAAGAGCCCTGGTTCCGCCAAGGGCATCGACTTCAAGTCCCGTTTCCCTGACGCTGTTTTCGCCGAATATAATTTTTGTCGGGTTTGTGTATTGAAATGCAAGATCTTGATCGTAGCTCACCCTCTTACCTCCATTCAATAATAATAGGCGTGGCGCAGTTAGATGCCAAACTTGGCCTGCAGTTCCCCAAACCAGGCTTTAAACTCCTCGCTTTCCTTTTCATCCATGTCGGGGTGAAAACGGGTATCGATCTGGGCGGCGAGATCAACAAGCCTGATGCTTGCTTTTACATAACGCACAATCATGGGCAGTGAACCTTTCAGCTTCACTTTACCCTGCATCATCGCTTTTACAACATCCAATTCCTTCCGCAGGACCATCTGCCAGCGTTCATATTCCCCGGTTAACACGAAATCGGCATTTTCACCGACATCCTGCGGAACCAGGCGGGCCGAACGGCAGTCACCGTGCCACAAGTCCAGGTACATGTAGATGTCCCGGTCAAGGCCGATCGCCTCGCTGGCAAGGATGTGGATTACCACGGTTCCCTCCCAATTTTTGGCGACCTGTTTATAGTCGTCGTCTTCCTGGATCAGTTTTTCAAATTCGGCCACCCACTCCGGCGCACCCATAACGTATGGTTTCGGGACGTTTTCCAGCCGTTCCCGGACCATTTGCCGGTAAGCCTGTTCCCATTCATCGGTACCGTAAGTAAAAGCCATCCTTAAATCTCCTCTCTGTTTAAAAAAAAGTATAAGCCACCTGAAAAAGATATATAATCATATACCGCTTATTGTCATAATTATAACTCTTTTTTCAGTAATGTGAAAGTAGGCAGTTTTAGCAGCAATAGTTATTAAGTAGGGCAAATGTTCGGAAGGTGGTTGTATTTTTCCCTATTTCGTAATATAGTTAAGCTGAATTGACTGTTAATTTAGCAAGCACGCAATATTCGTAAAAATCCGCTTAAATGCCGGATCGGTCTTTGAAGCAGGGTTTTACTGCACCGAAAGCAGATTTCCGGCCAGAGGTTACTCTTTTGTTTGGCTATTGGCCCGTTCATTATTATGACTTGCTCTATTATGAAAAGGTGGAGGTGCGCTTGATGGCAGGGTGTCATAACAGGCTTTTGAGGGTTAACCTGGGGACAGGCGGTATTACTGAAGAAATGATAGCGGAAGAGGAGCATAAAAAATACCTGGGCGGAGCGGGATTGGCAACAAAATACCTCTGGGATGAGGTGCCCGCCGGTGCTGATCCCCTGGGGCCCGAAAACAGGCTCATTTTCATGGCCGGCAGTTTAACCGGGGTGATTGCACCCAGCACGGGCAGATTCAGTGTGGTGGCCAAGTCACCCCTGACCGGAATCTGGGGGCAGGCTAACTCGGGTGGACGCTGGGGCGTTGAATTCAAGAAATGCGGCTACGACGGCATTATATTCGAGGGCGAATCACCAGAACCGGTTTACCTTGTTGTTGAAGATAACCGGGCCGAGCTGAAAAGCGCTGCCGGCCTGTGGGGGAAAAATGTTCCGGAAACAACCTATCTGATCAGGGAAGAGTTAAAAGACAAGCACAAGGTGGCCTGTATCGGGCCGGCGGGTGAAAACCTGGTCAAGTATGCCGCGATCATGAACGATTTTGGGCGAGCGGCGGGGCGGTGTGGCCTCGGGGCGGTTATGGGGGCAAAGAAACTGAAAGCGATTGCCGTTAAAGGTTCGATCAAAACCCCGGTTGCGCAGCCGGAAGAATTTAAAGCTCATTCCAAAAAACAGTTCGAGCTGATGGATGAATCCATGATGAAAATGGCCATGCAATCTTTTGGCACCAGTGTCGTCCTCGACCTGGTCAATGTTCGCGGCGGTTTCCCAACCCGCAACTGGCAGATGGGAGTATACGATCTTTCCGAGGATATTAACGGTCCTGCCATATCAGATAAAATTCTGACCCGTAATGTGGCCTGTTTTGCCTGCCCCATCGCCTGCGGCAGGGGCACAGAAATACGGGAGGGCAAGTATAAGGGCCACAGGGGAGAGGGTCCTGAGTATGAAACTGTGGGCACTTTCGGAGGAATGTGTTATGTCAATGACCTGGAAGCGATCACTATGGCCGGCTATCTCTGCAACGATTACGGCCTGGATACCATCTCTGCCGGCAGTACGATCGCTTTTGCCATGGAATGTTACGAAAAAGGCATTCTCACCGATAGCGATACGGGAGGAATACCTTTTAAGTTCGGCGATGCCGATTTAATTGTCGACCTGGTGCACAAAATCTCCAGGCGCGAAGGAGTGGGCGATCTCCTGGCCGAGGGCACAATGCGCATGGCTGAAAAGCTGGGCCGGGGCAGCGAAAGCTTTGCCATGCATGTTAAGGGGCTGGAGCTGCCTGCATATGACAGCCGCGCCGTGCAGCTTACCGGTTTAACCTATGCTACCGCCAACCGCGGCGGAGATCACATTACCGCTTATGTGCAGGGCCCCACATTTACCGATGCGCCTTTCCTGATCGTTGAAGACAGCGAAATTAAAGATCCCTTTATTGCCGATACCGGCGAGGTTAAGGTAGCCTGCGATCTTGAGGAAATGCTTACCACCTTTGACTGTGTCGGGGCCTGCAAGTTTATGGGGCTCTGTCTTAATGCCGAAGACTGGGTCCGCCTGGTCAACCTGGTTACAGGTTGGGATCTATCTCTTGAAGAATACAAGCAGGCCGGTGAAAGGGTTTACAATCTGGCCCGGGCTTACAGCAACCGGGAAGGGCTCAGGGCTGAAAGCGACACCCTGCCCGGCAGGCTTCTAGAAGAACCCCTGCCCGACGGCCCAGCCGAAGGGCATGTCAATGAACTGCCGGCCCTGCTTGATGCTTATTACCGGTATCGCCGCTGGGACAAGGATAGCGGTAAGCCGACCAGGGAAAAACTTGAAGAGCTGGAGCTTGACTATACCATTCCCGCCCTATGGGATTAGCAGGAGGTGAAAGAGATGAGCGATCTGGAAAAACAGCGGCCCTGGCTGAAAAACTACCGCCTCGGTCCGTATAAACTGGCCCGCACCCTGGAACCATACCCGGAACTGCCGCTTTTCACTTTCCTGGACCAGGCGGCAGAGAGCTATCCAAACTCAACAGCGACCGAGTACTTCGGGCAGCGGATCAATTACCGGAACCTTAAAGAAAAGGTCGATCGGATGGCCAATGCCTTGTTCCGGCTGGGTGTTTCCAAGGGCGATAAAGTGGCGACAATACTGCCAACCAGCCCACAGTTTATTATTGCCAATTTCGCCATTCTAAAAAACGGGGCCGTGCATGTTCCCTGCAGCGTCCTGCACCGTTCCAGCGAACTTGAATATGAAATAGGTGAATCGGGGGCAGAAACGGTTTTTTGCCTGGCCGAACAGCTGGATCGGATCACAGCCCTGAAAGGGAAAACCGGTTTGAAGAATATAATTACCACATCCCTGGCAGATTTTACTCCTGATGAAATCCCGCTTGATTTGCCTGAAGGGGCGCTTTCATTTAACAGCCTTCTTCTGGATCACGAAGCCGCCGCTCCCCGGGTGGAAATAAATCCCCGGGAAGATCTGGCCTACCTCGCATTTACCGGCGGAGCCACGGGTGTGCCCAAGGGGGTTATGCTTACCCATTACAACCGCTATGTCAACACCATGCAGGGGATGCCCTGGGCGCTGGCCAGCCTTGAGAAATCGGTTCGCGGTAAGGCTTCAGCCCTGATCGGGGTGCCGCTGTTTCACTCATACGGCGAAGCCTGTGCCCTTTTCTGTATCTACTGGGGCCTGCGCATGATCCTTGTTCAGGACCCGCGCCATACTGACCTGATCGTCAGGCTTCTGGTCGAAAACAGGCCATTTTTGGCGGCCATGGTTCCAACCCAGTTAATGAAACTGCGCGATCATGACCTGCCCAGGCTGCCGATCCAGATTACTTCAGGCGCTTCGCACCTGCCTCCCGATGTAAGAGAGAGCATTGCCGAAAAGGTAAAAATGCCTGTTTCAGAGGTGTTCGGGTTAACGGAAAGCGGACCGCTCACCCACATTGACCTGACCGGGTTTTCTAAAATTACCGGCTTTGCGGCCAGGCAGAAATACAGTATCGGCCTTCCCGTGCCGGATACGGACGTCAAGCTGGTCGATGATGATAGCGGTGAAGTTTGCGGGGTGGAGGAAGCGGGGCACATGTATGTCAGGGGGCCGCAGGTGATGATTGGTTACTGGCCCGAGATTGGCAGCGGCCTGGTAGACGGTTGGCTCCCCACCGGAGATATAGCCCGTATGGATGATGACGGTTATTTCTATATCGTAGACCGCATCAAGGATATGGCCAATATTTCCGGGTTCAAAGTATATACCAGCACAATTGATGACATTTTACACTCCCATCCGGCCGTATCGATGGCAGCTGCCATTGGCGTCCCCGATCCCCAGCGTGAAGGCAGTGAAAGGATCAAGGCCTTTATTGTGCTTAAGGATGATTTTAAAGGAAAGGTTGACGAAGAAGAAATAATTGAATACTGCCGTGAAAAATGCGCTTCCTACGCTGTTCCCCGCCAGGTGGAGTTCCGGGACAGTCTGCCTTTAACCGTAACAGAAAAGATTTTCAAAAGAAAACTGCGTGAAGAGGAAGTGGGAACAACGGAAAAGTAACCGCCGCTTTATCGCCGCCTCTGGCCGGGCAGAGCGAGCCGGGGCCGGGGTATAAGCAAACTCTGCGGCAGTCATCGATCCATAGCTTGGATCTAGTGCAGGGAACAAGAGGTTGATATTTGGCAGTTTTAGGAAAATGGACCTCCTGGTTACCCGTGGAACCTGCGGTTGGCGTACTATGCCTGTTAAGTGGTATAATGATCTAAAGGCCTTCTTTGCTCTTACCGAGACTATTTGCAAAGCCGGCCTGTTGTTTTATATCCATTAGTTTGAAGGGAGCCTAACTTTCTTTGGCCCAAAAAAAAGAACCGCTAGGCATACAGCAAACAAAGACCCGGAAAGAACCCCGGAAAAAAAAGCGCGGCAGTTTCCTGGGCAGGCTGTTTAAATATTTGTTCCTGCTTTTTTTGCTTCTGGCCCTGATTGGAGGCGGGGCTGCAGCTGCCGTGGTAATGAACTATGTCAATGACGCCCCGGAATTTGATCCGGCCAAGCTGGCGACAGTTGAAACGTCGTATCTTTACGATCGTTACGGCAATGAAATCACTTCCCTTCATGAAGAGCAAAACCGGATTGTTATACCGCTGCGCGATATACCGCTGCACGTGCAGCACGCTTTCATCGCTATTGAAGATGAAAGGTTTTACGGCCATTTCGGCTTTGATATTATTGGCAGCGTACGCGCCGCCCAGGCCAACTTCAGGGCCCGTTCCATCGTCCAGGGCGGAAGTACGATCACCCAGCAGCTGGCCCAAAACGCTTTTCTTACAACTGAAACCAGTTACAGGAGAAAGGTTCAGGAAATTTGGCTGGCTGTCCAGCTAGAAAGAATCTATTCCAAGGATGAAATCCTGGAAATGTATTTAAACCGGGTTTACTTCGGAAACGGCGCTTACGGGGTTGAAGCTGCGGCCCAGACTTATTTTGATAAAGAGGCAGCCGCTTTAAACCATGCCGAAGCGGCCATGCTGGCCGGTGCGGTCCGCACGCCCAACTATTACAACCCCTTCGATAATGAATTCGAGGCAAAAGCAAGAATGCGGATCGTACTCCAGAGTATGAAAAGAAACGGTTATATAAGTGAAGGAGAATATAACCGCGCGATTAATAACAGCTTTGCCTATGCAGAACCGGTTAGCCGTGAAGATTACCCCTATCCACATTTTGTCGATCATGTTGTCCATCACGAGCTGATAGAAATTTTGAGTGAAATTCCTTCGATTGGCTCGAAGGAAGAGGCTTACCGGGCGATCTATACCGGCGGACTGAGAGTTTACACAACCCTTGACCCTGATCTTCAGCTTCATGTCGAGGACGTCCTTGGCCGGGCAGAACTTTACCCGACAACGATTTATCTCGATATGGCGGCAGTCAGGGAAGCTACAGCCGGGTTGGGCCCGGGTCGGGACCTGCCCCGTTCCCAGCTGGAAGAATTTATTGATGAAGAAAATGGTATTCCTCAGCCCCAGGCTGCAATTGTCTTGGCCGATCCCAATACCGGCAGAATCCTGGCCCTCGGGGGAGGGCGGGAATACAGCAAAAGGAAAGATGAAGTGCTGCGTTTCAGCACCCTGCGGCAGCCGGGCTCGGCTATTAAACCGATCATAACTTATGCTCCCGCTTTTGAAGAAGGCACTTTGGCCGGGGCCAGCTCGGTGCTGGACGATTCGCCTTTTGTCGGCCCCCAGGGGTGGAGACCGAAAAACTTTGACAACCGGTTCCGGGGACTGATCGCCGTTCGCGAAGCCCTCTATTTTTCCTATAACATTCCGGCTGTCCGGGCTTTTCAGGATCTCGGACCGCGGGTAGGAGTTTCCTATGCCCAGCGCATGGGCATATCCAGCTTTGCCCCGGAAGAAATCGACAACCTCAGCCTGACCCTGGGCGGATTTACCTACGGGGTCAGCGCTATTGATATGGCCCAGGCTTATGGAGTGCTGGCCAATGAAGGAGTCCGGGTTGACCTGCATACGGTTGAAAGAATTGTCGATCGGCATGGCAACACCCTATACGAGTTTGATATGAATCCAAGGCAGGTGATCAGCCCCGCTGCCGCCTATATCGTTACCGATATCCTGCAGGATTTCGTGCGTAAATATCTCGGACGGGCCCTGCAGATTGACCGGCCCGTTGCGGCTAAAACGGGGACTACCGATAACTGGAAAGATGTTTACCTCGTTGCTTATACACCCAACCTGGTTGCCTCTTTCTGGATGGGCTATGATGAACCGAAAATCGGCGGCATCCAACAGGGATGGCGCTATTCAACCGCTTTTTTACGTGAAGTGTTCCTGGAAGCTTTTGTAGATCTTGAAATTAAAGATTTCGTGCGCCCCCAGGGTGTGATTCGGCTGGAAGTATGCACGAAATCGGGGCTTCTCCCCCTGCCTGCCTGCCGTGCCGCGGGCACGGTGCGCACCGATTACTTCATGGAGAAATACCCGCCCCGCCTGACCTGCGATTACCATGTTCTGGATGAACTGGAACCGGATGAAGGCGAGGAAGAGCCGGAAGTGCCGCCCGATGATGGAAATGGCGAAGAGGATCCCGATCAGCCGCCGGGAGACGAAGAGCCGCCGGAGACTCCCCCGGATAACGGCAACGGCGGGGATAGCCCTCCCGGTGAAAATGGACCTCCTGCCAATGGAGGCACCCCCCCCGGTGATAATGATGGAGAAATACCCCCGAATTGGTGGGAAGACCTGGGACGCGGCGGTTGGGACGAAGGGTTTTTTAACCGCTACCGGAGAAAAGTTTTTTCTAATCCGGTGCTGTCCTGAGCGCTGCAAAGTGTCCCATCTTGGTCTAATTAAAGACAGATTAAGAAAAAATGAGATATTCAGCAGCGCTACTGCAGCTATGGCCAACAGGAACAGGTTGTTGATTTCAACGCTTGTCAGTTTGAGAAAAGCGTCATGAAATCCAGATTTGACAGGATTGGCAGAAAATTGATATAATAGGATCCCTTTACTTTTATCTGGAAAAAAGAGGAGGGGTCCTTTATTTTTGAATCGGTCGGATAGAGCAAAAGCGGAAAAGAAAAAGGCTAAAAAGAGGAACAGGATTATATTAATAACTGTTGGCCTGTTTATGATTGGCGTTGTCGGACTCTACCTGTTCACCTCATTTCTCCCGGAACCGGCCGGCAGCGGGATAGAGAAATATATTGATCAAGAGCAGTCTTTCGCTCGAATTGACTTTTTTGGCAATACCTACGTTTATGTCTTTGTAAAAACAGAAGATCAGGTTGTTCAGGTGAAAGTCAATGATCAACCGATGAATTTTAACCCCGCTGAAGGAAGATGGGAACTGGTTATACTCGGTTCTGCGGCAGGCGACGAATTAAGAATCACCGCCATGGCTGATGGTGTTCCGGCTGGCGAGCTGATTCTTGTAGTTGAGGAACTGACTTTAAATGATGACGGATAGCATTGGCGGCGTAACAAGTTGACATAAGTGTGCATGGAATATGCTTTAAAAGGAGGGTGCTGCCTGTAAAATATATCCTTTTCCAGGTTTTTATTATAAGAGAGAAGGGAGAAAAAGACAGTGATTAAAAGAAGAAGCTTGACCAGGGTTATATTGCTTACTATTGTGTTCTGCTTGCTCTTTTCGGCAACTGCTTTTGCCTCCGACTGGGCGATCAAGTATGTTTACTTTGAGCGACTTGATAAAAGTTTAGTAATGGTTGATTACGAGGTAGCTTGGGAGTATGCGAATAAACCTTCCCCCAACACTAACACGAAACTGTATAATGCCGCTGTCAGCGGCATGCGTGACGCGCTTTTGAAAGACCGGAACGTTTATATTGTAACGAAGGGCGGAACGGCAATTCATTACAGTGCAGCGGTTAATGATCAGAAAAAATACGAGGATGTTGCAACCTGGTATGGTGATTATGCTCCAGAAGAACAACTGGTTGCAGATATCGAACTATACCTGAATCACATGGGCAATGTCGTTGAAAGAAATCCACAACCGCTTGCATTGCCGGATTGGATCACCGTTTATAAAACCTGGGTACAGCCGGTAAATGGTTGGGTAATTGATGTTGTCATTGACAAGGGTGATCCATCTTTCACTTATGACCCGGGCGTGATTGGCGAGGTCCTGATTAAAGGGCAGACTGCCATTAAACAGTCCAGCGGGGCTTACAGGATCCTCATACCGGGCGCTACCGAACCGACTATAGAGCCTACGGATGTGAGGGTTATGGTTGATGGCTGGTGGAACTGGTAAACATCTTGCCGGGTCGATGTAATTAGAGGGATGCGTTATCAGGACAAGTAAAACCGGCCGCAGATAGCTGCGGCCGGTTTTTTTGACCTCAGGGCATGGATGCCTGTTTACAGGTCGCTTTTAAAACACCGGCATTTTGATTGCCAAACTAAATCGGTCCGATCGCCGTCATGTAGATAGCGGTTTCTTCTTCTCCGTCCACTCCAATAATACTGTTTGCTTCATCATCGAAAAAAGCGCCAACCTGGCATGAGCCAAGGCCGAGAGCAACTGCTGCCAGGGCGGAGTTTTGAGCGATATGCCCGGCATCCAGGTAGATGTAGCGGTAAGCGCGCTGTTCGTACTTCCATTTAGATCTTCCCAGCATGGCGCTCCAGACCAGGTTGAAAGCAGCGGTGCTCATCATAGCCTGGCCAAGTGCGGCCTGGGCCAGCTCGGGGCCGAATTGGCCTTCTTTTAAAAGGACCAGCGCGTGATATGGAACCTGGTAATGATAAACACCGGGCTTGATCCCCTCAACCAGGTTGACAACGCAGTATGTCTCGATCGGGAATAGCCCTCCCGCCGAAGGAGCCGCCCGGAACTGATGATGTTCGTTGGCCAGGGTTATTCCCTGGCAGCACCATAGAATCTGCGACAGGGCCTTCAGGGTAACAGGCCTGTTTAGAAAGCGGCGCTTGGAACGCCTTTCCTGCAGGATGCTGAAAAGGGGCGCACCCCCTTCGCGTTCAGGCGGTTCAAGTTCAATCCGTTCCAGGTTGGGGGGGTACTTTTTGTAAAGGGGAGGCTTGGCTGCCCAGTCAAGGCTCCTTCCATTTAATGTATCGCGCCCATACTTGCTTAAGCGCTGAAAATCGTCACCGTAACCCATGAACTCACATCCTTTCTCTTTACATTATTCTATAAAAATCGGGTATGGCAGTCAACGTGAGCGGGGCAGCAGGAATAGCTGCGGTTTTATGGAATATGATATTGTGACTAATGGTTTCGAATTTAACGGTTCAACCACTTCAACATCTTCAAGGAGGAGCGATCAAGTTGAATAAAAAATGCATTAATCTTAAAGGGATGATGAAAGCAGGGCCTTATTCGCATGCCGTGGAAGCGAACGGCTTTATTTTTCTTTCCGGTTCAGTGCCGGTCCACCCTGAAACAGGAGAGCCGGTCGTTAATTCTATTAAAGAGGCAACAGCAAGAACGCTTGACAACATTAAGCTAATCCTGGACGAGGCGGGCAGCAGTCTTGATAAAGTTGTCAGGGTCGGCGTGTTTTTAAAGGAGATGTCCTACTTCAAAGAGATGAATGAGGTTTATGCCACCTATTTTACCAGCGATCAGCCTGCCCGTACCTGCGTGGCGGTCAAGGAGATGCCTGCTGATTTCCCAATTGAAATAGAAGTAGTCGCTTTAAAATAAAACGAGCCGGTAGGCATAACAGCACTCCCGGCCGCAAAGTATAAAGAGCTTCTAATTATGACAGGTGATAAGCTCAGGCGCACTCTATAAGGTTGCGCCCATTTTCTTTAGCCCGGTAAAGGGCTTCATCAGCAATGTTATACAGGGTTTCAAATGCGCTCTCTCTTCCCCCCTGAAGCTGGGTAATACCGAAGCTGGCTGTAATCTTAAGCCTTTCCAGCTTCCCGGTGAATGTAATATTTTCCAGGGTCAGGCGTATTTTTTCGGCAGCTTTTAAAGCTCCTTCCCTGCTGGTTCCGGGCAGCAGAATTGAAAACTCGTCTCCGCCAAAACGGGCTAATATATCGGTTTCACGAAGCTGGCCCCTGATTACCCCGGCAACGAGTTGCAAAATCACATCACCCCCGGGATGGCCGTAACTGTCGTTTACTTCTTTAAAATTGTCAAGGTCAAGCAGGACCAGTGCTGATCCTTCGCCTGTCCTTGCTATCCTGGTCAGTTCCTGTTCCACGAATTCGGTAAAGCGCATTCTGTTATACAGGCCGGTCAGCATGTCGGTGCCGGCCAACTTTTTCAACTG
>SLPH01000026.1 GCA_007132095.1 Syntrophomonadaceae bacterium
AATGTAAGCCGGAAGCTGTTTTCTCCCATAACTCTTTTTCGAATGGCGAAGCTGAATATTCTTCTACCGAGGCAGCCAGTTCCTGGCGGTATTGAGCGCTGCTCTTATTCTTTCGCCCTACCCCCAGGACTGTAAAGCCAATTGGAAGCTGGCCGACTTGCTGCATTTCATATATAGCAGGGACCAATTTACGATGAGCCAGGCTGCCGGTGCCGCCGAATATGATCATGCATATATTTTCTCGATCCGTCAAATGTCTAACCTCCTATAGCTCAGTAGCGCTAAGGTTTTTCTACTTCGTGTCCGCCGAACTGGTAGCGTAAACCGGCTACCAGGCGAGCGGAGAAACTGTTTTCCTGCTCAGACCGGTAACGGGTGTAGAGAGCGCTGGTTATTACCGGGAGGGGTATTTTTTGCTGCAGGGCTTCTTCTACGGCCCAGAGCCCCGTTCCCGAAGAGCCGATCACCGGTCCAATATTTGCCAACCCCGGATTTTCGGAAAATAGCTGTCCTGTTAGTTCAACCAGCCAACTGCGGATAACTGAGCCGGTATTCCAAAGTCCGGAAAGGGCGGGGTAATCTATCTCGTAGGGGCCTTGCTCAAGAAGCTCAAATCCTTCAGCGATAGCCTGCATCATTCCGTACTCAATTCCGTTATGAACCATTTTCACAAAGTGGCCTGCACCGGCGCCCCCTACCCTTAAGCAGCCATCTTCGGTGCATAAATCAATAAAAAGCGCTTCCAGGTAGCTGTAAGTTTCCGGTGAGGAACCGATCATCATGCAGGGGCTGCGGCGCGCCCCTTCCGGCCCCCCGCTGATCCCCGCATCGACATAATCTATTCCCTGTTCTTTAAGCATCTCTGATCGGCGGATTGAATCGCGGTAATGTGAATTGCCGCCATCAATGATGATATCGCCCCCGGACAGGTGCGGCTTAAAAAGTTCAATCATCTGATTGACAGGCTCTCCTGCGGGCACCATTAACCAGATCACCTTTTTTTTGCCCAGCGAACCGGCCAAATAAGCCGGGTCAGCAGTCGCTTTCAACCCATCAGCTTTCAGGGCTTCCGCCTTGCTGTTGCTGCGGCTATACGCGACAACCCGGTGCCCTTTCTCGATCATGTTCAGGGCCAGATTATAGCCCATTTTGCCTAACCCGACCAGGCCGATATCCATTGTAACAGCTCCCCTGCTGGCTTTTCTAAGATCATATAGTATATTCAAAATTAGAGCAACAATTGACCATCAACACAGGAATGCAACGGGGGGCCGTCTCTGTTTGAGCATCGCCCGTAAAAAAGAGAATTGGTTTGCCTCCAAGCCTCTATAGAGCTGTTTAAGAAAAAGTATAGCTGACTTTAACCATGCCTAAACTTTACCGTGTCAAGGGATTACATCAAAACTTCCCCTGTTGCAGTTGCTTTAAAAAGAGGGTTTTGCTCTTCTTCGAAGAAAAAATTCTACGTGGATTTACTCTTGGAAGTCCTGGAAGCTAATCGTAAGGAACTCGTTCACTTTTTATTCTCGGGAGCAATTGTAAAAAAAGGATCTTCAGAAAGGGGCAATTGATATTGCCAGGTAAATATGACCTGATTGTAATTGGTGGTGGAACAGCCGGATCGAGCGTTATGCACAAGGCGGCCGCCAAAGGTTGGAAAACAGCAATAATCGAGGCCGATAGCCTCGGAGGAACCTGCGTTAATGTGGGTTGTATCCCATCAAAAGCCCTGATCAAATCAGCGCGGGTATTGCGGCAGGTCCAGGACGCAGCTGAATTCGGGGTCCATACGGGCACCCCCCGGGTGGACTGGGATTATATAATCAAACGAAAGGATCAGCTTGTTGGCGCTATGCGTGATGGCGGCTACAGGGGAGTGCAAAAAAACAAAAATATTACGCTCATTGAAGGCGAAGCCTCGTTTGCCGGCCCGGGCAGAATCGTGGTTAATGGTCAAACTGTCAGCGCCCAAAGGGTTGTTATCGCCGCCGGGGCCAGGCCGGCTTTACCCCGGGTAAAGGGACTCGAAGAAACGGCGTTTCTTACTTCAACAACGATAATGGAACTGGAAAAACTGCCCGAAAGCCTTCTTATTATCGGAGGCGGCATAATTGCGCTGGAGTTTTCACAGCTTTTTGCCCGCCTCGGGGTAGAAGTTACCATTCTGCAGCAGAACGATCGCCTTGTGCCACAGGTAGAAGAAGATATTGCAGCTGCTGTAGAAAAAATATTAAAAAATGAAGGAATTAAGGTCGTAACCGGGGCCAGGGTAGCCGCCATTGGCCGGGAAGGCAGCAGTATCTACGCTCTTGAAGACAGCAGCGGCAGGAAACTATATTACAGGGCTGAAAAGCTGCTTGTCGCCGCCGGGCGCACTCCAAACAGCGATCGCCTGAACCTTGAGACAGCAGGGGTGAAGGTCGATGATCAAGGCTATATCAAAGTTGATAGCGCTTTCAGGACCGGAGCCGAGAACACCTGGGCAGTCGGCGATATAATCGGCGGACCCATGTTCACTCATAAGGCCTGGCACGACGGATTTCTCCTGGCCGGCCACCTGGTTGAAGGAGAAGAGATAAACAGTGAAGGTCGCCTGGTGCCATTTGCAATCTTTACCGATCCGGAGATTGCCGGGGTTGGCCTTGCCGAAAGAGAAGCTGCCGCAGCTGGTCTGGAAATATCAATACAGCGCTATAATTTTTCTGATCATGGCCGTTCTATGGTTGATGGCAAATTAGAAGGATTCATTAAGCTTATTTCCTCTAAAAGCAGCGGCAAACTGCTGGGGGCGCATATAATCGGTTCGGAAGCGGCAGAGCTGCTCCACGAACTGATCGCCGCCATTCGGTTTGGGGCCACCCTGAACGATCTGCAGGATATGATGCATATCCACCCGACTCTTGCCGAGGCGGTGAATAGCGCCTCCATGAATTAGTGAGACTTATCACTGGAATAATCTGGGGAATAAGCGATGCTAAATAGTAACCGCCTTTACTCGATTGCTTTTAAAATGTTTGTACTGGGATTTGTCCTCTACGGGCTTTACCTCAGCTTCTTTGTTCCCGATTTCGAAATAGAGGGGCTGCCGGCAATAAGTTTTTTTACCACGCAGAGTAATATTCTTGTTGCCATGGCCCTCGTTTACCTTATTACTGAACCTCGCCATGGACGTTTTAGATCCTTTATTCGCGGTAGTGTAATGCTCTACATCCTGATCACCGGTCTGGTATTCCACGTTTTACTAATCCCTGCATATCCTGAACTGTTTGCCGATGGAGTAAAATTCCGGTATCACCTCACCCACACTATAGCGCCGGTCGGTTTTATTCTCGACTGGCTGCTCTTTGAACGTAAGGGTTTAATGTGCTGCCGTGATTTCAAGTACTGGTTTGTTTATCCACTCTTATACTGGTCGGGAACTGTCATTGCAGGCCGGTTCAGCGGTGTTTACCCCTACTTCTTTATGGATATAAACTCTATCGGTTTAGCTTTCGCCCTGTTCTGGTTGCTTTTTCTCTTGGCTCTTTTTATTCCGCTGGGCTTACTGTTAATCTGGCTTGATAATAAAATCGGTTCATAAGCGGCGTTTTCCCGCCTTAAGCCTTTTGTTTTTCTATAAGGGCGGGTTATTCCAACTTTCTCTTTTTATCAGCTCCTTCTTACCCTCGGCAGACGATATACAGCTTCCTGCATTGCATGTTTTGCTTTTGCGAAAACCAGGCGGAAAAGCAGGTGAAGGGTGATAAAATATTGAAACAATATTCATGCCCTGGCAATAATCACTTAGCCCGGTAACAGGAAGAGTGCACAATGAAGAAAAAATCCGATTGCCCTCAAACT